>NZ_JAWOQN010000023.1:71697-78679 GCF_033337395.1 Vibrio sp. YT-19(2023)
ATTTTAGGATCGCAACCGCTAGACACTGGTGATTATAGGCACATCTAGCACCTCAACTATGGTGATTTTGGGATCGCTCATCGCCTAAGGCTGGTGATTGTCGGACATCCAGTCCTGAATTATGGTGATTTTGGTATCACAATCGCTAAACACTGGTGATGATAGGTACATTTAGCACCTGAACTATGGTGTTTTTAGGATCGCTCATCGTCTAAGTCTACGACGATAGGAACTAACACAGTACAAATCCCTATGAGTGGACTTCGTACACTCAAAAGCTCCTCCATCAAAATCCTAGTTCTAAAATCCATAAAAGATCCTACTGGTTACAAAGGTTACATTTTTCGAATGTGAAAATTGTAACCGAAAAATGAATATAAAACAGATGCTTATATGTTGCTTATAAACAGGTTACATTTTCCGAAAAAAAATGTAACCGCTGAAACCCTTACAGGACAAGGCTTATAGCCAATTGGTTACATTTTCCTACCCATTCTTATTAAATAAATAGTGAAGATAATAAAAATAGTAGAGGTGTAGAATCACTGATTTTGGCCTAAAATGTAACCTTTATAGTTAAACGTCTGATTTTTAAGGTTATATTGAGTTACATTTTATTAAAGTCGGCTGTAACTCAACGTAACTTTTGTAACCCGTTTTGTATCTGCGTGAATTATATAGGAGTTTGCGGTTACATATTTTTGTAACCTCCTCCCCGCCAAGAGAAAAAACACTCAATTTTATTTTTCCAATTTTTGTTGGTAGTATTTCATTGTTGCTTTGATTGTTGTTGAGGTGGTTCTCGATAATATGCAACTATCTCTCGTTTTTGGCTTGGGATTATAGATTGAACATTAGATACCCGCTCCTGAGTGGGTATTTTTTTTCCTAAATTTTTTCATTTTTATTTCATATGCGTTTGACATTAAGGAATGAAAATTACTAACCTTTTTTTTGTGGGCACAAATTGATTGTAATTTTAACCACTGCCGAGGGGCTAACCATCTCTCGTTTATTAATCTATAAATCCAAAAACTAAACGAATAATAATGAAAAACACCTCTTTTGGCGGTAATTCCGCATCCCAGAATCAACTAACTGAACTCATGAAGGTCAGAATAACCTCTGATCAGAAAAACTGGCTTAAAACACAAACTAATGCATCTAAGTTAATCAGGGGTGCGATTGATGAGTTAATGAAAAAGTCTTTAAATAGAGTTGGTGGTGATCATGGAAATGCTTAATAATGTTGTATCTATTGAAAACACGATAGATAAAGTAGATGCGCAAACTCTTAAGCTTGCAAATGAAATCAAATTCGAAATCAATAAACTTCTAGGTGTTACCGAATCAGAGTCTGTAGATTGGTTAGATATCCCTATTGATTACCTCGCCTTACATAATCAATTGAAAGGTTCGTTCTATTCGAGTGTTAATCGACGCATTTATTTAGTTAATGAGGATGGTTCTCTTATTCAGTTTGATGCAAGTGAGGCAATATCAGCCTTAACACGACGATATGGGGCAGCTATAGATGATTTGAAACTGGAGGATATTGTTGAAGACCGTGTTCGTCGGATCACCAATGGAAATGCAGAACGAAAGTCACTTTTAAAAAAAATTTCTGAGGTTCCATCAAAGTCTTTAATCAGCTTCATTAAATATTATTCACAACGAGATAAAATTAGTATTGAAGTGGATATTTTTGCTGAAGACAGTTATATAAGATTAACTCCTGATTCAGCAATTATCAGATTCAATCATATTCCGTATGAATGTAAGGTCTCAGAAAATAACCTTATAGATGATATAATCAGTGATTATAAAATGCATTTTCCTGAATTAGATGATCTTCTAAAATTAATTGTAGCGAGTCGTTTTGCTAGAGATAGAAAAAAATGTTATCTGTGGCTAAAGTGTCAATCAGATTGGGGAAAAGGATTTTTGAGTGGGGTTCTATCTGAGCTTGGCTTGGTCGTTCATACAAGTGTGAACGAAATTGAGAGAATGATGTCAGGGGCACCCGTTGCAAAAGACTATCCTGCATTTAAACGTGCTCTAATTCTCTGGATTGATGAGTTTAAGTCGATCAAATCTGAGGTAAAAGAGCTGTGCTCCAGCATTAATATTTCTCCTAAAAATCAACTTAGTGTAACCGTCCCTCTGTATACAAAACTCTTCACCTCAGATGAAGGGGTGAGTTCAATGGCAAATGAATACGGAATAGAAGATCAGTTTGCCAATCGATTCAGTTTGATTGAGGTAGACGGCAATATCGAAACGCGTTCTAAATGGCTAGAGGTAGGCAAAGCCGTTTACGCTGATAACGTCGGTAGTTATGCAGCAAACACCATTAATAAAATGATTGATGAACTCAGAGCCTTAGGTGAAATCGAAGCCTCTATTGAAGCAGACAAAATCATCGCTGAGTTTGTTTCAAAATACGGAATAGATAAGAAGTTTAGTCGTCTGTCTAGTAGTCTAGATATGGTGGTTTCAGAAATCTCTTCTTATATCTATGAACGTTACAAAAGTCATCCATCAGCGATGAAGATTGAAGGGTATATTTATCTCAGATCTGCAAGCAAAGAGGTCAGTAATATAATAACAGATATTTTCGACAAAAGCATGGCAGGAACATACATCAAAAAGAAAGACCAGATTATTAAAAAATTGAGTTTGTCTGGAGAAGGTGTAAAGGTTGTAAAAATTGATGGCACAACGGTACGCGCTGTTATCGTAAGAAAACCTGAAGATTTCGATTTTAATCTACCTCCAGAGTCGAGCGAACCGCCATGCTAAAGCAAAAAAAAGCCTCCTTAAGTGGAGGCTTTTTTTTGGATTAATTCTTTAGGTAGTTTATGAACATGAATTCTTCCATTTTTAGTCTTATGTATTATGTGGCTCTTAAACAGATACTCTATAATACTTTGTCTGTTATTATTTATTTTTAGCATCATTAGTTTTTATTTTATGTTTGAATTTTCTTGTGTGTTGCGGTAGATGTTTTTGTATAAATAACTCTAGTTGATATTCTGGAATATTTATACAAATCGAAGCATCCTTTTTCGATATACCAAATCCGCTTTTAAATAGTTTTGTTAGATGTTTATTTTAGAATCCTCTTGATTTATATATATCAATTATTTCCTTGAATTCTAGCAGTTGATTTTCATATTTCGACTTCAATCTATTAACCTGAGTAGGCTTAAGTCTACCACCCTCGATCTTTCCCAAAACCAACTTCAAAAACTCTCTTTTTTGCGCTTCATTGAGGTTAAGGTGATCAATAGAAACTTTCTTTTTAGTCATAACATTTATTCGTTTCTCATTAATTATAGTAACCAAATTTCTTTGATTCAAATATGTGAATTTGTGTAGTTTAAAAAATATAGTACCATTAAGTTAGGTGGAAAAAGAAATTGTGGAGGCACGTCCAGATTGTTTACATTTTTGCATCCGCAAACAACAATCTCGTGCTTTAAGGGGTGCCCTTAAAAATCCCATTTATTGTCTCCGCCAATAAAATATAAATAACGATTATGACAAATAAAGAGAGTCAAAATAAACAAAAGAAAAAGAAGGAGGCATTAAGTAAAGTTATTGGCTTTAGAATCGATAATAACTTAAAGGAAGAATTAGAGCCTCTTTTGATTAATGAGGAAAGCTTCAATATCTTTGCTAGGAGAATGATTGATGTTGATAGAATAGTTCCTCCTATTGATGTATCTAGAGAGCTGATGGCTGTGTCTATTTTGGAAATTGAAAAGTCTCACTTTGATTCATTTTCAAAGATATTTTGGGGGATGATTAATAATGAAGAATCAATACAATCAAAAGTCGATTTTCAGCTAACAAATTACCTAATCTGTCTTAGAAAAATATGTCACCTTCTTACAGTGCATAACTCAACGCTTCCTAAGCCAGAATCTTCGATTCGATACCTCGGTAATAAAGGCGATGATTTTGTATCTGAAGGTGTTATTTTTGATGAGGATGTAGAGGAAAAAAACAGCACAAGTTCTGTTGTTTGTTTTAGAGTCACCGACTCGCTCTACAGCCAACTATATGACAAGGCAGTCGGGACTGAATCTGTTCAACAACTATGCAAATTAATGCTAAAACCTGACTACAAAATCCAACCTGTAGATCTTGGTTACATTAACCTAATTCTTAAGACTGAGCGGTTCTATTATTCACGCCTAAATAGTGTTGGTAGAGCGTTAATAACACTAGAAGAAAGGTATTCTGGTTTAGATATGAAATTTGTGCTCATTTATAGACAAATGTCAGCTCTAAAATTTTTGATGGAGGAAAGCCTTGGTCAGCACATAAAAGTAGTTAAAAAGAAATAACCAAATGATTATTAGATTTTCAACGCGTATTAATGGCATCGGTGACTACCTTGTGAACGGCAGGGTTAGAACCACAGGTGTGCATCGAGATGAGTACGATACACGAGTTCCAATTCATGGCTCATTAGAGGCCATCGAGCGTGACGCAAATTGGATTACAAAATACAGAAGCAAATGGGATGGAGCGTACAAGCACATTACTATCAGTTTTGATGAGACAGATATAAAAAAATACAGCGAAATACCGACTAGTGAGCAGTATGAGATGCACAAGGCTATTGTTGATGAGGTGCTTCGCGCAAATGTTCCTCATCGTGATCTTGATGAGCTTAACTATTATGCAGAAATGCATATCCCTACCAGAAAGTACATGCTCGATGAAAATGGTCAGCGTCGCAAGCCTCACCTACATGTTGCTGTATCTCTCCTTGATCATAAGACTCAGAAAAAATTAGAGTTTTATAATCCTAATGATTTGTCATATCACTCGGCTGTTCAATCAGAAATTAATGCACGCTATGGGTTTTTAGACCCAGTTACGGTTATGGAGAGAAACGCAGAACAACAAATTGACCGAGTTACGCCTGTAAAGGGTAAGAGTACTAGCCACAAGGTTAGGCAAGCTTTGATCGAGCATCTACAAACTTGTAAACCTAAAACTGGAGAAGAACTAACCAAGTCTCTTATGGAGTTTGAGCATATTGCTCCCATCTCATCACCGATCACGCCTGTCGCAACCAAAGGCACTAAAGGCAATCGCTATCTGAAGATTAAGATAAATAGCAAGAAAGTTCGTGGTCGTAAAGGGGAGTGGTGCTCACTAAATGTGAGAGGTGAGGGACTGGAATTTTTAGAGTATCTCTATGACAAGTATCGTGTTGACTCGTCCAATGAAGCAACGATTGATGAGTCTGTCAGAAGGTTTAAGAGCGAATTCATGAGTGATACAACCTCACCGTTTAGCAAAAATCTGCTAACTTCTGTTTTCTCAGATAAGATTGAGCCTAAGCTTTCTGCTAAATCTCGCCGTAAGCGAATTGATGGTGAACTCAATTCTGGAGCAAACTTCCGAGTAGATCTTAGAGATAATCATGAGTATCGCCGCAATCTAATCGACGAAAAAAGAAAAAAATTTCTATCTAAATCACCTAATCGTTCCACAAAAGAACGTGAGGAACAGGTGAGGAAAAATAAGCAATTAGCTATTGATGAGAGTCGCAGATTTATTAGGGAGTTAACTAGGCAACAAAGACAGTTTTACTGTATTTACAAGACCAACATCGATAAAGGTTTTGTTGAGGATGGTAAGTTTTTCAAACCTCGTGAAAACCCAGATCAGAACCATTTCTATAGTAAGAAGTGGGGGTGTTACATCATCGATCATGGAGATATGATCACAGCCGACACATCCTCTAAATCACCTCTCGATAAAATTGCTGCCCTAATGGTGCAACAGGGTCTAGCTAAAGGTTGGGCGTTGGACAGCATACAAGCAACTGAAGGCTCAAGCGATGAGTTTAAGGCTGCTGTAGCTCGCGCAGTGGAAACACAGAGAAAAGGTTTACTCTCAGATGAAGTGCAAGAGCTAAATGTCAGAACTACAAAACTAACTACTCACTCAAGGTATAGAGAGCCACCAAAAAATCTATACACAGACCGTTTTGAAAAGGAGTTGTCAGAGCGTGTAAATCGTAAGGCGGGAGCTATTTGTAGTCACGCTAAAAGCGCCGTTACTTCTGAAATGATTAAAGCCATCCTTGAACGATTTAAGCCTCTTGGTCGCGCTCCTGATTTTGATACTCTTCAATTTGAACGTAATGATAAAAATCACCTAATCATTATTGTTGGTGGTCGTCGTTATAATGCTATAGATCTGCTGAACAAGGTTATGGGCATCTCAGTTAGTGATGCTGTGGACGAAATCAGCAGACAAATTGAGTTAGCTAAACCGCAAGAGAAGGAGGTATTAGACGATAGTACTGACAGAGGGATCGGCGGTGGCTCTGGACAGAATACTACCCCCGAACCAGAACCTAAGTCAGCACCTGCCAAACCTGAACTACAATTAAAAAATCCCCTAAAAGTTGGCTGATAAGTATGGGGATCTAAACCAGAGAGATTCAGTGCTTAATCTGAGAGTAGTAAGGTGTTTTCGTAATTGATGTAACAAGCAGAAATGGAGTTGAAGAAATCCGTTTTGTTGTTAATAAAAAGAGGCGTTACGCCATAGGTTTTGTTAGAGATGTAACTGGTTGTCATCTCGATGAAGCCATTAGATAGGCTTATGTGCATACATTTGCTGACCCTAGAGGATGGAACACAAAACTGCAATATTAGCGTTAACCCCCGAAATAACTAAGTATTAACTACTTGAAATAGCTTACATTCTATTTGTTAATTTAACAATTTCGCTGAGGTGTATCGCGAGATGGCAGAATTTTCACTAGTGAAAAAATCGGTGGTTTAACAGTTTCGCTGAGATATAGCGCGAGATGGCAGAATTTTCACTAGTGAAAAAGTCGATGGTTTAACGATTTTGCTGAGGTGTATCGCGAGATGGCAGAATTTTCACTAGTGAAAAAGTCGATGGTTTAACGATTTTGCTGAGGTGTATCGCGAGATGGCAG
>NZ_JAWOQN010000023.1:78779-79079 GCF_033337395.1 Vibrio sp. YT-19(2023)
AATTTTCACTAGTGAAAAAGTCGATGGTTTAACGATTTTGCTGAGGTGTATCGTGAGATGGCAGAATTTTCACTAGTGAAAGAATCGATGGTTTAACAATTTCGCTGAAATATATGGCGAGATGGCAAGTTTTTCACTAGTGAAAAATTCAGCGGCTTAAACAATTCCGGAGTGATGTCTAAATTAGGCTATATAAAAGGCAAGGTTTTCCCTTGCCTTTTTAATTTTCAGCCCTAAACCACCTACTTCAGTAGGTGGTTATCATCCGCTTCGGCTTTGCCTGTAAAACTACTCATGCTA
>NZ_JAWOQN010000239.1:0-913 GCF_033337395.1 Vibrio sp. YT-19(2023)
CACACGTACCTTATCTACGGACCACTTGCGAACGGCGCGAAAACCATCCTGTTCGAAGGTGTACCAAACTACCCGAACACAAGCCGTATGAGCGAAGTGGTCGATAAGCATCAAGTGAACATTCTGTACACCGCACCAACGGCTATTCGTGCGTTGATGGCAAAAGGCAACGAAGCGGTTGCTGGCACGTCTCGCTCAAGCCTTCGCATCATGGGCTCAGTGGGCGAACCAATCAACCCAGAGGCATGGGAGTGGTACTACAAAACGATCGGTAACGAAAATTCACCTATCGTCGACACTTGGTGGCAAACGGAAACCGGCGGCATCTTGATCGCTCCACTTCCGGGCGCGACAGATCTCAAACCAGGTTCAGCAACTCGCCCATTCTTCGGCGTACAACCTGCGCTGGTTGATAACATGGGTAATATCCTTGAAGACACCGTGGCTGAAGGTAACTTGGTAATTCTTGATTCTTGGCCAGGTCAGATGCGTACGGTTTACGGCGACCATGAACGCTTCGAACAAACCTACTTCTCAACATTTAAGGGCATGTACTTCACCAGTGACGGTGCGCGTCGTGACGAAGACGGCTACTACTGGATCACTGGCCGCGTCGATGACGTACTGAACGTGTCTGGACACCGTATGGGCACCGCTGAAATTGAATCTGCGCTAGTCGCGCATCATAAAATTGCCGAAGCCGCGATTGTTGGTATTCCACACGACATCAAAGGCCAAGCGATCTACGCCTACATCACGCTCAACGATGGCGAATTCCCATCCGCAGAACTGCACAAAGAAGTGAAGGATTGGGTGCGTAAAGAGATTGGTCCAATTGCAACGCCTGACGTACTGCACTGGACAGACTCTCTACCAAAGACTCGTTCAGGTAAGATCATGCGTCGTATTCTGC
>NZ_JAWOQN010000240.1:0-913 GCF_033337395.1 Vibrio sp. YT-19(2023)
TTGATTGCTTTCTTCTTAGGTGCGATGACATTGCTGACGTTTGCTAATGTCATTTTTCGCTATGTCTTTAACGATAATATTCTCTGGGCGTTAGAGCTCACCGTATTCATGTTCGCGTGGATGGTTTTAGCTGGCGCTTCGTACGGTGTGAAAAAACACTTTCACATTGGCGTGGATGTCATCATCAATATCGTACCTGAAGGGCGCCGTAAACTCCTTGCGCTAGTCGCAGCGGCCTGCTGCCTAACCTTTTCGATTCTGCTTTTGATTGGTGCTTGGAATTATTGGTATCCCTTTGCGACAGAGCGCGCATGGTATGAGACCGACGATATCCCAATGCCTGAGTTTTTACAGTTCTTAGCGGATTGGCTTAATGAAGGCGAGCGCTACGAAAAACTGCCACGCTTTATTCCTTATTTCGCTTTGCCGCTTGGTATGGCGATGCTCACTTTCCGTTTTTTACAAGTCACTTGGCAGATCGCTACAGGCAAGCTGGATCGCTTGATTGCAGGTCATGAAGCTGAGGAAGAACTGGAAGCCTTAAAAGAAGAAATGAGTGAAGCTGGCGATGCCATGACTCCTCGTTCCTCGAACGATTCTGAGCACAAGGAGCGCTAAGCCATGGATATTTTACTACTGTTTTTAATGGTGATTGGCTTCATGCTCATTGGTGTGCCAATCGCAATTTCTCTGGGTCTTTCCAGTGTACTTTTCTTAATGCTGCATTCCGATGCCTCTTTGGCGTCAGTTGCTCAAACGCTGTTTAACGCCTTTGCTGGTCACTATACATTGTTGGCGATACCTTTCTTCATTTTGGCCTCAAGTTTTATGTCGACAGGTGGCGTTGCAAAGCGAATCATCCGATTTGCGATTGCCATCGTCGGTTGGTTCCGTGGTGGTCTCGCCATGGCTT
>NZ_JAWOQN010000241.1:0-908 GCF_033337395.1 Vibrio sp. YT-19(2023)
GGTTTATGGTTGTTTAACCAAGTGGCGGCACATGCCAGTTTTACGGGCGCTGCTAAGCAACTACACCTTACGACAGGAGCTGTAAGCCAACAAATAATCCACTTAGAAGAGTCGTTAGGTTTTACTCTTTTTGAACGCCACTCTCGAGGGATCCGCCTCACCGAAAAGGGAATACAACTGCAACAAGCCACGCAGTTGCATTTCTCTGAGTTAGGCAAGTTGCTTGATGATCTGAGAGTAGAAAAGCATATCAATGAGGTTCGCTTGAAGCTCACTCCCTCATTCGCCTTTAAGTGGCTAGTTCCTAAACTCGAAAGCTTTCAACTAGAGAACCCAGAAATTCAAGTGCAGATCTTTGCGGAAGGAGCGCTAGTCAACAGCGATTTGAAAGACTATGACGTCGCCATTGACTACGGCCTTCACCCTTATCGAGACCATGATGCCGAGTTGATTCTCGATGAAAAATTGCTGCCAGTGATGAGCCCTAAATACCTTGAGGATCATCGGTGGCTAAAAACTCCTTTTGGTGATCAAACATCGTTTATGTCTGCGAATCAATGGCAAGCGGCTACGTTGTTGCACGACGCGATGCCGTGGGAAAAAGCGACACGTGATTATGAGTGGTTGTATTGGGCTTCGGCAATGGGATTGGATTTTAAAACCGATGTTGGTCACTTTTTCAATCGAACAGACATGGCGATGTCTGCGGCGGAAGCTGGAGTCGGGATCGCGATGGCACGCATGGCGTTGATTGAGGATGAATTGACGACGAAACGTTTGGTTTCTCCATTCGCCCCCATTCCTGCCAATGCTGGGTATTACTTGATCATGAATACAAGAAGCCAGTCAACTGAGCGATTTAGAGAGTGGCTTTTGAAGCAGATTGAGTCACGACGATGATTTAAGTG
>NZ_JAWOQN010000242.1:0-908 GCF_033337395.1 Vibrio sp. YT-19(2023)
CTAACATAGTTAACCCCGCGTTTAGCGATGGGAACCAACCTTACGCCAGCCACTCGATAACCAACGCCAGAATAACCAACTCCGCTGATGGTCGATGCCACAGATTGCACCACAGAAGCCGAGCCCGGTTGTTCATTCACTCGGGTTTTGAAGTCACCGCCACACAGCGCATTGCTTTTGAAGTAACCATACGTCCCGGACACAGAGTTACGACCAAACAACTGCAAGTTGCGCTTCGCCCATTCGGCTTTTAAACCTAGTTGCTGCCAGTTAGTGATGAACTGACTTTCTCCACAACGCAACGTAGCGGAAAACATGGCGTCCAATTGATTAAAGTTCAAACCTTGAATGGGATTGTCTTGATGCACAAAAATACCGATAGCATCAATAGCAACGCGCAATGCTGTAGGTTTGTAACCATGCTGTCGCTCAAACGCTTCGATTTCTTTCAAACGCATCGGGCGGCTCATTGGACCAAACTGCGCCGTTTGCTCTGTTAAAGCAGGTGGCGCAGTTGACGAGCCTGAAGCTTGAACTTGCGCGTTGATGTTGGGGTAAATGGATTTAAACTCTTCCACCCAAAGAGTGGTCATCCCCGCCAAAGTGTCTGAGCCTACCGAAAGCAAGTTACCAACAATGCCAGTGGTTTTATGGTAGTTCGGTAAAGGCTTATCTTGAGCAACCGCCATACTCGAACAAATAAGCGCGATACAAGCGATGGCTTTACTGACTCGACGTCCCATTATTTCACCACTAAAGGACTTGGAAGTACGAACGAGAACTTACTGCCTACACCGACTTCACTTTGAATTTCCAGGTGTGAGTCATGATGGCTCAACGCATGTTTCACAATTGCCAATCCTAAACCACTGCCACCCGTATCGCGTGAACGTGCTTTATCAACTCGG
>NZ_JAWOQN010000243.1:0-907 GCF_033337395.1 Vibrio sp. YT-19(2023)
CTTCTGGTGAGTTTGCTTCTACGCCGAGTGGCGTTTCGTACCAACCAGTGAAGTAAGCCACTGGGTCTGCCACACTCCAGAACATCAAACCAATACCCATACCGGCTGCGAACAACATCGCGAGCCAAGACATGAATGAATAATCAGCGACGGCATCTTTACCGCCTAAGCGTATTTTCCCGAGCGGCGACACAATCAACGCTAAGCAGAAAATAACGAAAATGTTACCAGCGATAATAAACAGCCAGTCGAATGAACCAATGTTCGTCCACTTAAGCCCATCCAATGCTGTCTTCGCGGTATGAGCATCTAGAACTAATGCTGCGACAAGAAACAGTGCAATAAAGCCTGCACTAATACCAAAAACTGGGTTATGAACATCAAAGCCCCACTTTTGAACGTTGTCTTGACCTACCGTATAGTCGGTACTGTCAATACTGTACTTATCTATACCCTTTGTCATCGTTCCTCTCTATTTTTGTATTATTTTTTCCGTACCAAACAAAAAATCGTTCGAACACGATACGTTTTACATTCCGTGAAAGCGGAAGATCCTATCATTTGAGGCGTTTTTGTCTATCTTTTGCTGTTAAAAAATCCAATACTTACTTTTCAGTCGGTAATTTGCATTACAAAAAGCGCAAATCTCCACACCATTAATTAGACCACAAACAATTATTGCTATAATAATTTTAGGTCTTTCTGTTTCAGTTGCACGAGCGAATAAAAAGAAATCACCAAAGACAAATAAATAGTTGAAAAATGTCGACCTAAATTTTGACTGCAGCCCTTTAAATAACAGCGCATTTGAGTTAGTGTCGCGTCGTTACATGTTCCCTACAGACTGGATGAATAAATTGGAAAAGTACGAAGAAGTATTGGTCTCGATTCGTCAGATCATCCGCGC
>NZ_JAWOQN010000244.1:0-905 GCF_033337395.1 Vibrio sp. YT-19(2023)
AAATTTTCTAATAGCCGTTTAATGGCCGAAGCCATCCAGGTTTCAGGTTCACAGCTCGCGACGATGGCGCTTAAACGTGTGGATGTACATGATCAGCAAGATGACATTTTGCAGCCTCTGATTCACGCCGGTGTGAATATGCTACCGAACTCCTCTGGCGCAAAAAATGCCAAAGATGCTGTTTTTGCTGCGCAGCTTGCTCGCGAAGCGTTGGGCACAAATTGGGTCAAACTGGAGATCCATCCCGACCCAAAATACTTAATGCCTGATCCGATAGAAACCTTAGCCGCTGCCGAGCAGCTCGTGCGAGATGGCTTTATTGTGTTGCCATATTGCCATGCTGATCCGGTATTATGTAAACGGCTGGAAGAAGTTGGCTGTGCTGCGGTGATGCCATTGGGTGCGCCGATTGGTTCGAACAAAGGTATCGCTTCGCACGATTTTCTAGAAATCATTATTGACCAAGCGAACGTGCCTGTTGTTGTGGATGCGGGAATTGGTGCGCCTTCACATGCGGCAAGAGCGATGGAAATGGGCGCGGATGCCGTGTTGGTCAATACGGCCATCGCTGCCGCAAGTAATCCCGTTGCGATGGCGAAAGCGTTCAAGATGGCAGTCGAGTCAGGTCGTATGGCTTATGAAGCTGGGCTTGCAGGGAAAGTTTCTCATGCCGTTGCTTCGAGTCCGCTAACGGCTTTTCTCGATGAACTGTAGAAGTGAGGGATCAAGATGAGCTTTTATGATCGCTTTCAGCAGCTCGATTGGGATGACATCTCCATGTCGATTTATGCCAAAACGGCGCAGGATGTGGAAAGGGCGCTAGCAAAACCCAAACGAGATTTGGAAGATTTTAAAGCGTTGATTTCTCCTGCAGCTGAACCGTACTTAGAGCAGATGGCAAAGCT
>NZ_JAWOQN010000245.1:0-905 GCF_033337395.1 Vibrio sp. YT-19(2023)
TCGCGGTCAGTAAAAAGTCGTTAATATTCATGAACGTTCCTTAAGCTCAATGTCCTTTTTGACAGCAAACAAAACGGGAACATCAACCAGTGAATTGGTGGTGGTATGGAATATTTCCCTCTCTGTCGTCAAGGTTGAAACGTCATCGGATATGACAGCTTCATCTTGAACCATGAATTTTAGCTCTGTTTCGATATCAAATTGAGTATCAAACGTGTGAGTTGAGTGAAATAAGTCTCTCACTGGGAACTCAAATATATTGTTGAGTGCAATGTCAATATCGCTATGTCGAATAGCACTGAACAAGACATATAGAGCTTTTTTGCAGGCTGTCACAACGTCGCCATCTCTTCGAACATGGCAAAGACGTAAACATTCCTCTGCCGTCATGCCTGGCAATAAGTTCAGCTTGATGAGCGCAAAGTTCACACTTGCGTGTGTTGAGTGGGAAATGACGTCAATACAGTATTGGTTAAAATCCTGGTTTTGTAAGTAGCCTTTGCTACCAAACTTAAGGTCATGCTTTAAGAGCGCCTCTAAACTGTCAGGAATTTGGCGTGTAAGCATTTGGCCTTGAATTGCTTCAACCTGAGTCATAAAGCGCATATGGGGGATCTGCGCATGTGAAATGAAGTTCGCCCCCGCGCGGAGTAAGAACTTTTCATCTGCATATCTCAGACATTGTTGGGTCTCCCTGACAATAATCTTTAGCTGACGACCATATGCGGACCTTAAACGGTAGCAATCTAACGCGATCTGTTGAACTTCGCTTTGGTTATCACAGCTGAAAACAATAGTTGAAGAGCGAGGGTTGTTTAACATCGCTATGAGTTCTTGATTACTCTCGGCCATACGCATCCCTTTTGGGGCTTTCTCGTTTTCTCTGAAGGCTCTTCTACTGATAT
>NZ_JAWOQN010000246.1:0-902 GCF_033337395.1 Vibrio sp. YT-19(2023)
ATATCGTCACCTTGCGTGGCTTTAATCCACTGTAAGTATTGCGGTGTTTGAGGCGCAGACAACTGTTGCAGTTGTTCCAACAAACTATTCATCTGAACATGGCTGTTGTCGCTTCCTCGTTGGCTGAGTCGAGCTTTGACTCGTTCACAGGTCGTCTGCAAACGAGCGTCGGAAATGGGTTTGAGCAGGTAATCTGCCGCATTTTGCTCAAACGCTTTAATGGCATAGTCATCATAAGCAGTAACAAACACGATCAAAGGCGGGTTGGCCAAACGATTGAGTTTTTGCGCCAAACTCATGCCATCTAACACGGGCATACGAATATCAAGAAAGGCAATATCAGGTTGGCTTTGCTCAATGGCGAGCAAGGCTTGTTCGCCATCAGCTACCTTGGCAACGATGTCCAACTCCGGCCACACTTCCGCGAGGCTTTTATCGAGATGATGCCGCAATAACGGCTCATCATCGGCGATAATGGCAGTAAACCCTGTATTCATTTCACTGTTCCTTAGTTGTCATTGGCCAACTCAAACGCACACTCACACCACTTTCGGAAGATTCACTGATCGACACCTGACCTTGGCCAGCAAATAAGGCATCCATGCGCTGTTTAAGGTTACTCAACCCAATCCCCGAACCAGAGTGATTGCTGACGTGACTCAACCCCACGCCAGTGTCTTTCACTTCAATTTGCAACAGTTGTTTCTCTTGCTTTATCAGCAATTGGACTTCACCACCTTCACGTTTTGGCTCGATGCCGTGAATAATGGCGTTCTCTACCAAAGGTTGCAGCATCATCGGAGGCAACTCTGTATTTCCTAACCCTTCTTGCACCTCGATTGTGTAACTTAAGCGCTCGCCTAAACGAATTTTTTGAATACCCAGATAAGCGTCAATCAAGG
>NZ_JAWOQN010000247.1:0-901 GCF_033337395.1 Vibrio sp. YT-19(2023)
CAGAGCATTTTGTGTTGTGCTGTCTTCCATCAATAGCTTGGTAGCTCTAGGAGTGACCCCTGCACTGGCCGCGCTGTACGCTGAAACCATAATGTTGAGTGAAAACGTCGTCACCGCCAGCATCGACGTCGCGAGAATATTCAATATGTTATTCAGCAGCTCATTACTGACATTGATGGTGGGAGGCAGGGTAATAAATTTATTTAAAACAATAGAGATCAGGGCGGTTACAACAGCAAGTAAGGCGAAAAGTGATGTACGAACCCACAGTTTGCGTGTCATTTGTTTAAGCAGCCACTGCCATTTGGAGCCGGTCATTCTCATGTGCCTCTTATCTTTAGTGAGAAAGTCGATAGGAAATTCAAAACATTATTCTTTGTTTAAGCATAGGTGAAATTTCCGGGTTCTCTTTGTGCTTGATGGGCTTCGTGATCAAGGTTCTGGTATCCGAACCATTGGATAGTTTGAAAACTATTGGGCAAATTTAGAAGTGAATGGGTGTTGAAAATCAGAAAGTCATGCTGCTTCAAAGAATGGCGTTCGTAAGATGTGAATCAGCCTATATTCCGTTACCTTAATTGGTACACACATTAGAAAGCACTTTTACGAACGAGGTAGAAAATGATTGTAATCACAGGTGCAAGTAGCGGCTTAGGGGCGGAGTTGGCCAAGCTTTATGATGCGGAAGGGAAAGCCACTTATCTGACTGGACGAAGTGAGAGTAAGCTCTCTACAGTCACAAACTGCTTATCGAACAATGTTGGCTATCGAGCTTGTGATCTCGCATCCCATCAAGAAGTGGAACAATTGTTTGAACAATTAGATTCTATTCCGAGCACGGTGGTTCACAGTGCAGGCAGTGGGTACTTTGGGTTGTTACAAGAGCAAGATCCAGAGCAGA
>NZ_JAWOQN010000248.1:0-901 GCF_033337395.1 Vibrio sp. YT-19(2023)
TTTTATGCTGATGGACAACTTTTAAGTTGTATTGGTGGCTTCTGGAAGTTATCGCAAACATCGCACTTGTTGGGCAGGTCAAATCCAGAGCATTGCTGCGTGATTAGTGCGTGAGGTACACGTTTGTCTGTTCTTCACAGCTAAATCAGAACACTTTTGCATTTATATTCATCTTAGATTTAGGTAATTGATGAAACCGCAATAAAAAACTAATGTGCTTGGAGTAATCGTTAGCTGCAGACCTAACTGATTTCTGTCCAAAAATGCGTTTAGAACGCTCTTCTCTTCCCAAATTGATGTGGTGACAGTGTTTTACCGACCAGAAACATTTTTCAGTTTTTTCAAAGAAAATAGTTAGCCCCCGCTCATTTTCTCACTGTTGCTATCGGTCTATTGCATGCCTTAGATATTTTCCTTATTGGTAAATTTATCATTAGACTTCTATTCTAAGCTAAAAGGTTTTGATGGGGGCTGAGTCGTACCCGCTGCCGTTTCATCTGGCAAATGGAGTTCCTCAGTCAAGGAAGGGACTTATCCAACACGGAGTATAGTGCCATGCATCATTCATTATCCTTGCCGATTTTATTGTTGTCGTCTGCGGTTGTGCAGGCGGCGGTTCCAGAAAGCCTTGCTATACCGCAGGCTTACCTCGATAGTCATCCTCATCCTGTTCATACAGTTCCACCTCCGGCTTATGCCGTGGATCGTATTCTCGTTAAATTCCGTCCCGGTGCAGCGGCGTCTGACGTAGGGGAGTTGATGCGTGAGAGCAGAGCCAAAGCGCTCAAAGTCATTTCCGGCATTGATGTGCATGTCTTGCAAGTGCCCGTTGGAACAGTGGAAGCGCAGTTAGCCCGTTTTAACCAGAACCCGAATGTGTTGTATGCAGAACCTGATATCA
>NZ_JAWOQN010000024.1:0-78323 GCF_033337395.1 Vibrio sp. YT-19(2023)
TGAAACTCAGTATATTGTATAAAAGTCGGTCAACTTTAGGAGGTTTGGTTTCTCGTCTGAATTACGCAACAAAGCCCTTTGACTCTGAAAAATTCACAACTCTCGACATAGCCTATGCCAATAAAGCTAACGTATTCGTTTTGGACAATGAGGCAAACCATGAATCCGAGCTTAACGGTAAACTGGCCGTGAAATGCTACTACCGACAACCTTACATGACCAAAGAATTGACCATCGCTCACAAGTGGGTTTCAGAAATCGTGGACTTCTCTATGCTTAGTTTTGATGAGGCTACTAAAAAAACGTACTTCGTAGATACTGAACAATTGAGAATGCAGGTAATCGAACAAATTAATGATGAAAAGCTTAGACACCAAATCGAACAGCAAGAAAGAAATCGAGCCAGAGAAACTGCCTTACAACAAGAAAGAGATACACAAGAGCGACTTAATAAGTTAGAACGCTTGTATTCAAATTTTCATGCACCCAAAACCTACAGAGAGAAAGCTCATCGAAACCAGAAACTATCCTCCGTACCAACGTCGGTCAAATCTGCTGGTAGCGCCTCAATCTGCCGAAAGTGCATGAACATAGGAAAACCTCGAAAAATGGGTAGATTAACCGTTTGCAGCAGATGTGGGCATGAAATCGACTAAAAACTAACTAATGAAGGCTTACCTATTCATATTCGTAGTCATTCATATATAATTCCAATAATACCAAAAAAATTTCATCTATAAGTACCGCATTGTAAGGAAGCAACTTGAAACAAGAAAAGCAAACAAATAGTTTGGCAAATAACTCTACATCCAGAGTAAGAAAAGTGGCAAACGTATTTTCCGAAGGAATAATTAGAGAGTTAGAGATATCGGTTAACTCTCAATGCAACCTAAACTGCATTGGTTGTGGTTTTAATGTTCCTAACCAATTATCTCCTTACAATAAATCAGGTGTAGATGAACATATATCTGCATTAGTAAATTTAAAAAAGTGCGGAATAAAAATAAATAAAATTGTTATTGCTGGCGGCGAAGCAACACTGTTTAAAGATCTAAACTCTACTATTATAAAGATAAAATCGCTGAACATATCAAATGAAATTGAATTAGTAACAAATGGTTTATATCCAAAAGGTGTATCTCCTGACTTACTTAACGTCTTGGATAGCATTGTTATAAGTGACTATATCAAAACAAATGCTTTCGAATCAGCATGGATTGATTTTCTTCAAGGCCATAACTTTAAAGGTAATGTTGATTTTAGACGCAAAGATGCTTGGGATGATCTTCTTTCAGAGGTTTTTAACAGCAAAGAAGAAACCGCACGTCATTGGCAAACATGTTTTTATAGAAAGTTCGATGTTACGTTAGAGCGCAGCCGTATTTTTAGTTGCTCTCGAATAGCTAAAAAAGGTTGGGATGATCAAGGTTTTCTTATTGATGAAAGCACTACGTCAGAGCAAGTTATCAACTACCTATCTGATGATAAACCTAAAGAAGCTTGTTATTCATGTGCAACAATAAACAGAGAATCAAATATTAAGGTTGCATTACAAAGTTCAGGAAACTTAGAAAGAATAGCTGACAAATCAATACAATATTTAAACGAGAACAATAACAAATGAATAACAAGCTTTACTTCGTAGTTGGATTAGAGGGATCTGGTAAAACCACAGCAACAAAACTTCTTGCTGATAGTGTCGAGGGTGGTGTAGCAGTCCAAACATCATCTCGTTTAATTTCTTTCTTAGAACAAGAAAATACATCCATCAAAGAAATAAACACCCTCTCTACACAGCAACGTGAAGAAATCATTAATAGATTTCACTATCAATTATATTATGATAAAGAAATAAACATATTTTCATTTTTTGATGGACATATGTTTGTGGATAACATTGAAAAAGGAATAAGAATTAAAGCTATGGCTACTGAAAACCGTTCAGTTAGTGATGGATTGATTTTTCTTAATGCCTCATCCTTTCAAATCAACAAAAACATTACGAATGACAATATAAATCAAACACGTTGTCGAAATGTAAAAAAAATAAATAAACTTAAAGAATTATCTGAAATTGAGTTTCAAGCAGCAGAAGATTATTGCTTAAAGAACAAACTTGATTTTGGTTTTTTAAATGCTACTGATAATAACGGGGAGTTTGCAAGTAAGCGTTTCTCTGACATTACATTTTTAAACCACTATTTATTGCCTCAAAATGAGGAGTTAAGAGATAAGTACAAAGATCAGTTTGATTTCGGTCTGAAACCATCATGCCTGAGAGAACGTCACCTTGATATTGGTCGGTTAATAGAACACTCTTTCCACACAAAGATCGATATCAGTAAAGATAGCTACCAAGTCATTTCAATGGATCGCTCTGGTAACTTCATTGCAAATGGTTTTGTCCATAACTTCGATGGACAATACTCTACATACCATCAGGGATGTAGTGCTATCGACTTAGTTTCTATGGATAAAGACCTTATTATCATCGACTCAGTAATTGATACTGGTGCGACAATTGAAGACATAGTGGGAAGATTTCCAAGTAACTACAACAAACAGATCCATGTTATCTGTCTATGCATCAATATCAAATCACTTCCTAAGCTACAAGCTCTTAGCAACAAAGTTACTTTCCATTGCTTGGGTTTTTCCAATAAAGAGGATAGACCTACTGGCAAGAAAGACATGGGTGCTCGTTTATATGGTACAAGCAGCTAAATAAAGGACCTTGATGCTTCGGTTGAGCCATTCTTTGGAGTGGCTCTCATCCAGTAAAGAGACTGTTCAATTACAGAAAGTTAATTAATCGTTAAATTTCGGACACCCTGCCATCTTCCATTGGGCTTGGTGCGGTTGCACCACCATTGCCATCCATCACTACGGAGTGGCCCGACTGAGATTGCCCAAGGAATTTAAAATCTTCTATCCATTTAACTTCAGCTTGCATGATTTACCTCATTTAGCATCGCTTATTCAAGGCATCGTTGCCCTTACTAGCGGTGTGTTTCTTGTCGATACTTTAGCTCTATCGCATAAAAGGGCAACGGAATTTTCAACATTACCGTAATTTTTTCGCTCGGTTACCTTTCTCTATACGTAACACTTTTTATTTAAGTAACACTTTCTACAAAAATAACGATGAGGTAGCTATGAAGAATATGTCTAAGTTATTGGCCGGTTTCTCCTTCGCACTTCCAGTCTTGTTTCTACTATTGAGTACAACAGGTACCGCCGATACGATGGATAAGCTGAAGGCTTCAGAGAATACAAGAATCGCAACGCTAGCTGGCGGTTGTTTCTGGTGTACAGAATCGGATTTAGAGCAACTGCCCGGCGTAATCGATGTTGTATCAGGTTATTCAGGTGGTCATATTGAAAACCCGACTTACCGCCAAGTCTCTTCTGGTAAATCTGGTCATATTGAAGTGATTGAGGTGAAGTACGATCCTGCTGTCGTGAACTACGAGCAAGTGCTGGACTACTTCTTCCGTCATATCGACCCTACCGACGATAAAGGTTCATTTGTTGACCGTGGCCCTCAATACCGTCCAGCGATCTTCTACCATAATGCGGAGCAAAAACAGATTGCTAAGCAGTTTATGATGGAAATCGACAAGGCGATGATCTATCCAAAACCGTTGAAAACAGAGCTGATCGAGTTTGAAAAGTTTTACCCTGCGGAGTCGTACCATCAGGATTACTACAAGAAGAGTAGCTTGAAGTACAAATACTACCGCTACGCATCAGGTCGCGATAAATATCTCGACGAAGTATTTGGTGAAGATCGAAAAGAAAGTCCTAAAACACTTCGACAGTTGATTGAAGAAAAAAAGCTGCTTTCGAAAGTGAAAGCGTACAGTAAACCTGCTCAGTCTGAAATCAAATCAAACTTAACAGAGCTACAGTATTACGTGACGCAAGAAGAAGGCACGGAGCGTCCGTTTGATAATGAATACTGGGACAACAAAGAAGCGGGAATTTATGTGGATATTGTGACCGGTGAACCGCTATTTTCTTCTACTGATAAATACAAATCTGGCACAGGTTGGCCAAGCTTTACTCGACCAATTAACCCGGGTTACATCGTGGAGAAAACCGATTATAAACTGCTCTACCCTAGAACGGAGATCCGCAGTAAGTTTGGTGATTCACACCTAGGTCATGTGTTTAAAGATGGTCCGAAGCCGACGGGATTACGCTATTGTATGAACTCTGCTGCGATGAAATTTGTACCTGTGAACAAGATGGCGAGTTTAGGCTACGGCGATTACCTGTACCTATTTGATAAGTAGTTTTAACCAAATTAGGAGTGAACATTCAGCGCGATGAAAGGTTTTAAATCCAACCTTCCCATGAAAGTCTGTCCGGTCTGTCAGCGCCCATTTTCTTGGAGAAAGAAGTGGGCGCGAAATTGGGAGGAAATCGTTTATTGTTCTGAGCGTTGCCGAAGAAATAAATCAACGAAAACGTAGGTCACTCCGACCCTCTCTGGAGTATGTTATTTCATTTGTATTAACGTTTGTACGCGTTCTCTTACCAAGGTAATAACGTCCCATCATAAGCCCAAAACGCCCCGCTATCTTGCGGGGTTGCTTTTTCTATCAAGCCTAATAAATCCTTAGCAACTCGCTCTGGCGTGAACAACTTTCCCTCTGGGACATTGGTTTGAAAAGGTGCCGACAAAGCGGTATCTGTGGTGCCAGGGTGAAGTGAAAGCACCGTGCCATGTTTGACCACTCTTTGCCATTCGATCGACATGGTTTTTAGGAACATGTTTAATGCGGCTTTCGATGCTCGATAGCTGTACCAACCACCTAACTGATTATCGCTAATGCTGCCAACTTTGGCCGAAATGGTCGCAAACTTGGGTGCAGTACTGCGCTTTAGCTTGGGCGTGAAGTATTTTGCCAACAGTAAACTTGGCAAAGTATTAACCGTGATGGTTTGCTGAAAGAAGTCTGCGTCGAGCGAGCTAAGATTCTTCTCAGGACCTTTCTCTTGGGTGTGCAACATACCAACACAGTTCACCAACCAATCGACGTGTTCAATCTGCTCACTGAACGCTTTTACCTGCTCGTCTTGCGATACATCCACTTGATGCCAAACGACATTTGGGTGTTGCCAATCTGGTTGCTGCTTACGATAAGTGGCATGCACGCGAGCTTGAGGAAACCGAGCTGCGGCTTCTCTCACCATCGCCAAACCAATTCCACCATTGCCACCGACGATGAGTATTTCCATCACAAGTTCTCCACGTTTTCTATGTAGTGCTCTGCGGTATCAAGAATCGCTTGGCGTTGTTGTTCTTCCATGTTGTCCCAAGAGCGGAAAATCATCCCGATTCGTGGATTGGCTGCGAGGCGCTTGTCGTGTTTGTTCATAAAGCGCCAATAAAGGCTGTTAAACGGACACGATCCTTCCCCACTCCTCGCCTTATTGTCGTAATGGCAACCCTTACAGTAGTCGCTCATTTTGTTGATGTAAGAACCACTCGCCGCGTAAGGTTTGGTGCCAACAATGCCGCCATCCGCAAACAATGCCATGCCACGAGTGTTCGGCATTTCGACCCATTCAATCGCATCAACATAGATACCGAGATACCACTCATCCACTTGGTCTGGATCTATCTCGGTTAGCAAACAAAAGTTACCTGTGACCATCAAACGTTGGATATGGTGTGCGTAGGCATAATCGAGGGATTGACCAATCGCATTGCGCATACAGGCCATTTTGGTTTCGCCATTCCAAAAGAAGTCTGGCAGCTTCCTTTCTGCGCCCAACTCGTTCTTTTTCGGGTAATGAGGCATGTTTGTCCAATAGACGCCTCGGATGTATTCTCGCCATCCTAAGATTTGGCGAATAAACCCTTCGACTTGAGAAATGTCGATATCTGCGTTGGAATGAAATGCCTTGAGTGAAGCATCAATGACTTCTCTCGGGTGCAGCAATTTGCTGTTAAGCGAGAATGAAATTCGGCTGTGATACAAGCTCCACTTAGCATCGTGCTGGCCTGTCATGGCATCTTGAAAACGTCCGAATAACGGCAGACAAACTTGGCAGAAATGCGCGAGTAAAGACAGGCTTTGCGCGCGATTGATCGGCCACAACAAGTCTCCTTCGAGGTTTCCGATGGTTTTGATGTCATGTTCTGCCAACCGCTCAATAATGCCGTGGACGTCGGTACTGAACATCAAAGGTTGTGGAAGTTGTTCAATGTCTTTGGCTTTGAGCTTGTTACGATTATTGGCATCGTAATTCCATTTTCCGCCGACAGGCTTTCCGTCTTGCATCAAGATGTCGAAGCGCTTGCGCATACGGCGGTAAAAGTGCTCCATCATGATGTGTTTGCCTTGAGGAAACTGCGATTCTATTTCCTCAAACGGTAACAAAAAGTGTTCCGAATCGACACAACGCGTCACGACCCCATCAAGCTTTAATTTGGCTAACTGCTCTAGCAGACGGTATTCATCCGGGCGTTGATATTCAAACTTACTTGCACCAACTTCACTCGCGTAGTGTTGCAAGACTTGCTCAAGATCGTCGAAGGATTGTGTGTCATCCAATGTGAGGTGCAGAACTTGGTGACCTTCACTCTGACGCTCTTTTGCAAACTGTTCCATTGCAGAAAAGAACGCACACACTTTCTGAATATGATGCGTGACGTAAGTATTCTCTTGCTTGAGCTCCGCAATCAGGTAAAGCACTTGCTCATCCGGTTGCTGAAACCAAGAGTGCTCACTGTTAAGTTGATCGCCCAAGATCAATCGTACGGTTTCAAATTGCATTACGGTTTCTCCGATGACGAAGCTTTGTCACTGCTGCCCATCACAATCGGCCAATCGACCATGTCTACACTATCCAAATGCGCGCCAGGACAACGACCTTGCCACCTATCGATGAACTCCATGTGCGGATCGTACATTTCGGTTTGCTTTTCGAGGTTGAATTGTCGTGAACC
Organism: Vibrio sp. YT-19(2023); assembly: GCF_033337395.1. Classification (NCBI taxonomy): domain Bacteria; kingdom Pseudomonadati; phylum Pseudomonadota; class Gammaproteobacteria; order Vibrionales; family Vibrionaceae; genus Vibrio; species Vibrio sp. YT-19(2023). Next base: position 6,965 of record NZ_JAWOQN010000024.1, read on the forward strand.
ACGCGGATCAGCACCAACGCCCGCTAGGTATTGCCAATTTCCCCAGTTTGATGCCACATCGTAATCAACCAGTTGTGACTCAAAGTACGCCGCGCCATAACGCCAATCGAGGCCAAGTTCATGCACCAAACAACTGGCAACTAACTGTCTGCCACGATTCGACATATAACCCGTTTCATTAAGTTGGTGCATACACGCATTGACGATAGGAAATGGCGTTTCACCTTTCTTCCATTGTTGAAAACGGTGCGCGTAAAAGCTGGTGAGTGGTGCTCGATTTTGGATGCCACCGAATCGGAAGAGCTGTCGCTTGTGTCGACGGGCATACCAATAAAAGTATTCACGCCAAAGCAGTTCGAAGTAAATCCAGTAGGTTGAATCATTTGCACCATTCTCCGCTTCATAACGTTTCAACATGGCATAAATAGTTTTCGGAGAAACGCACCCATGAGCTAGCCAAGGAGAGAACTTGGTGGAGTAATTCATGCCATCTAAACCATTGCGTGTTTGTTTGTATTCACTGGCTAGTGTGGAAGCAAAATACTGGCGACAATGTTCAAGCCCGCGGCTTTCTCCACCATGAAACGCAGCTTTTGTGTCAAAGTAATATGCAGTAACGGAAGGAAGATTCACACCTAAGGGAATTGGAGGTAACGAACGGACACTCTCGTGGGGCCGAGAGATGTCTGAACCTTCAACTTGCTTTCTAAACTGCGTGAAAGTGGTAGGCAGATTGCTCAAGTCAAATGGTAGTTGTTCTTCCCTTAACAGGGTCCGGATTGTTTGCTGTTTTGTTTTTACATGAGAAGCGCCTTCAGCTACGCGATCTAACGCTTGTTGCTCATCCGAACCGGGAAAGGCGTCAGCATATATGTGTGTGACGCCGAAGCGATTAACAGCATACTTGATTGCTTGATCGGGCGTCAGTTCAACCGCCCATAATCGCTGACCAAGGTGATTCAAAGATTGATTGAGTTCACTAAGCGATAAGTCGAGAAACTGCAATTTCGCACGCCCGAAAGAGGCTTCCTGCGCAAAGTGATGCAAGTAAGGCGTCATTGAAGGGTAGCAATACAAGCAAATTAACTCGTCCATTTCTACACTGGCGCTTTTCAACAGTGGGTTGTCGTGCAATCGCAAGTCGTTCGTGAACCAATAAAGTCCTATTTTCTTTTTCAATTCGCACCCTCAGATGTTAATTCTTCGTCTACGAGTTCTTTTCACGGAGACCCTGACGTTAAGCATTTTGATTTACTTGCTTTTATACGAAAACGAGAGTTTGACGATCATTAGGTTACTAACGTTCACACGGAATCCATTTGCTGGATATCTCAAAACACGCAATACCACCAAATTCCTGTACATGTTTCATACTGATATTTTATAAAATTTGAATCCAACGGTATTGATCACGATCTTAATCACTCATTTTCTATATAAACCATGCAAAAGTGATAAAAATTAAAGCGACATTAGTTAATATCCGTTAATCTAAGCCCAATCCCATTTTGCTAGTACCATCGCAGAAATGACCGACGAGTTTAAGAAATCAACCGCTAATTTAAAAAAAGCGATCCCACTGATGATCAAAAACCATGTTGCTGCCACGCCAGCCAACTACGCGCTTTGGTATACCTACGTTGACAAGACCATTCCAGAACTCAACTTTGAGTTAGACATGGTGTTAGAAAACTACGGTATTTGCCCGCCAGCAACCAATAAACAGCTTTACAACAACTATGTGGCCAGCAAAGCAGAAACCAGCCTTGAAGATCTTAGAACCAATGTAGAAGTTCTGCTACACGAAGTATCCAGTTCAATGAGCGATACGATTTCAGATACTTCCTCCTTTTCCGAGATGGTAGACAAAAGCTTTAATAAACTGGAAAAAGTTGAGGACAATAGCCTAAGCATTGAAGAAGTGATGGTGGTGATTCGTCAACTTGTCGCAGAGTCACATGAAATTCGTCACTCAACAAAGTTTTTGAATAGCCAATTGACTAACGCGAGTGAAGAAATTTCTCGCCTCAAAAACCAACTGGCTGAAGTACAGCAAGATGCGTTGTTCGATGGTTTGTCAAACCTATACAACCGCCGAGCATTTGACAAAGATCTCTCTTCACTTATTGCATCAAATCAGGCAATGACCTTGATCATGCTTGATATCGATCATTTCAAATCATTTAACGACAATTACGGGCACCTTTTTGGCGATACAGTATTAAAAGCCATTGCCCGCCGGCTACAACAAAGCTGTCGAGATGGGATATGTGCGTACCGTTTTGGTGGTGAAGAATTCGCGTTAATTGTACCTAACAAATCTCTGCGAATTGCTCGCCAATATGCAGACACACTACGCCGGATGATAGAAAAACTGCGTATCAGAGATAAGCGCTCAGGCACACAAGTTCACAGCATTACCGCTTCTTTTGGGGTGGCAGAGTTTGAGCCTGGTGATACGCCTGAAGCCTTAATCAATAAAGCCGATAAACAGCTTTATGAAGCAAAACAACTCGGTCGTAACCGCGTGATGCCAATTTAAATAAACTGGCTAAGCGAAAACGACTTTTATGATAAAAAAGAAAACCCCGCGCTGTAAAGTGCGGGGTTTTTGTATCCAATCATGAGTATCTTAATCGACGCTGTAACAGTAACTTAGAATGTAGTCGTCACCATTTTTTGCGGTATATTCTTTATCTTCACTGCATGCCATCGGCTTACCTTTTTTGTCGCCTTTGATTAGGCTTATCCAATGGCGCATCGCGGTTGGTGCATTGCCAGTTAGTTCAGGATGAAACGTCGTGCGAGTTTCCAATTGAATATCGTCAATGTCCACTAATTCCACGCAACCAGTGCCTTTGTGACAGCCAAACAGCACTTCTACATGATTGCCCGAATCATCTTTAAACAAAATCGACTTTGGATCTTCCTTTTCACCAGTGTACGCCACAAAATGTTTCGGGCTTTTCAGGCCGCTATGCGTACCGTCTTTGAAGTAAGCCAATACATGGCGATAATCAATTACGTAACTTGATACGTCTTGGTGCGACCCGTTCTCCAATGGGAACATGCGGTCAAGCAGTTGCTTCGCTTTTACTTGTTTCTCACTCTGCTGCTCGGCACTTACCGCTTCGACGGCAAATACGGCTTCAGCGATAAATGGGCGTTGTTGTTGTTGCATCTCTTTTTTATCGAAGTTCAGCATATTCATCGTCATATCCTCGCACTTAAAAACTCGTCCTAGAGTAAAAACTTAAATCCTTTATTTAAGTTTCAGGCAATTCTGTGAAGTGGATGGTTAATTTCCTTGCCTGCTCATTATGTAGACTAGCGAAATATTGACTACAATTTCACAACAAAAATTTTACAATGTGAATTTTACAAAATGTCTGTGTCAAAAAGCCTTATTCGTCAGTCTCATTTTCTTGGTACGAAAATTCGTAATCTAAGAAAAAACAACCATTTAACGATGGAGGATTTATCTGCCCGTTGTGTAAGAATTAATCCAGAGTACGCTCCTTCGGTTTCTTACCTTTCGATGATTGAGCGCGGAAAACGCGTACCGAGTATCGATATGCTCGAAGTGATCGCGGAAGTTTTTCAAAAAGATCCGGCGTGGTTTTTAGATGATGAACCCGAATTAGAAGCCATCACACCCAACAAAGGGAATCGTGGTGGGATTAGTGGCATGGCGCTGGAGCCGAGCTTCCTGTTCTCCAATGATATTCTTCAAATCGCGATACCAGAAATGCTCTCCCAAACAGGTATCACAGGGCGTCAATTCGCCCACTTACTGATCCGCGCACACCAAGAGAACCACCAAAACCATTTCCCAGACTTAGAACGGGCAGCGGAAGAAGTGGGCTTAAAGCGACTTAATCTGTCAGTGGAAGATCTGATCGACATTGCAAAAAGCATGGGGTTGGATATTCGCTGGGTAGACCGAGCGCCACAAGATGTGATTGATGAACTGGGCGTCAGCGCCAAACAGTTGATTACGTCTTTCATGGAGCCACCTGGGACTATTTATCTCAATAAACGAATGCGTGACTATCCAACCCGATTGAAGTATGACTTGGCGGTATATATCGGCCATCGAGTGCTCCATAGCAGCGATGCAATGAATAACGTTTTATCTATCGGGCATCAAAACAATTGGGAGCAAATGGACAGCCCTGTGTCGAACTCTGAACTCAATTCGCAAGATATCCTGCAAGCTTGGCGTGATTTTGAGTCCAGCTTCTTTGCCGGTGCCCTACTCTGCCCCAAAGTACCCTTTCGTCAGTTGCTTGACCGTTCTGGTTACGAGATTGATGTTCACAAAAAGGCGGGGGTTTCTCCTTCCGTTGCAATGCGTCGCATGACGGTGGTCTCGCCTTACCCTCATTGGCACTATTTTGATGCCTATGGCCCTGGCAAGTTAAAAGCCGTGTATCGCGGAAATGGTATTCCATTGCCTTGGGGCAACATGCGCAAAGTGAACGACCCTTGCCAGCACTGGGCCGTATTACGACGCCTTTCCCAGCCTTTGGATACCAGTTCAGCGCAAATTTCGATTTTAAATGTTGGCGACGAGCCACGTATCTACTGCTGCGAATCGGTCAACGTATTTGATCCTGCGGGGAATAATCGCGTGCTATGTGCCGGTATTGATCTTAACCCTGCCATTTCTGCACAAGGTGGCGATGCCGTTTCCATAGCGGAAGAACTTAAGTCCCTTTGTGTCGCTTCCGGCGGAAGTAGTGTTATTCCTCCCCACATCAAAAAAGACTTAACGACTATCGCTAAGATATTAAACATCAACTGGATAGAGCGCGGGATTCAAACCCAAGCAAGGTTGATCTGCTCCAGAGGGGCGGTTTGTCCAAGACAACCTAGTTGTTACAGCAAGTGCGGAGAAGCTGATGAGACGGGCAACGACGTGAATATCATCGGTCTTTAGAAAGAAAAAACGCCAATCACAATATACGTGATTGGCGGTATATACTTGTGAACAATTTGTATTCACTAACAACGTCAGTTGGCTAGGTGACCCTCGGCTTAATAAGGGTCACTCTAAATAAAGCACGATGCGTGCCAACTTTAAAAAAGCCGTTTTTTAGTAGATCCAGATGCATATCGTTGCTTTATTAACCATTAATTTCGCAAACTGCATTTGCAAAATGCAACATTATGCAAATATGCCACTTAATGCACTTCTAATAACGACTCTCTCAGCAAAGTGTCTGTGAACATATGAAGTCACATATTCTTGTACCCAAATGATGATGAGATTTCGGGCTCCCAACTTTACCATTCTTCTAACCCCTTATTGAAACTGGGTTCAGGCTCATCCGCCATGCTTTTGTTGATACATTCTCTCATCGGCTAGTTTCATCATTTGCTCAGAAGATGACATTTTCGGGTCAAATATCGCGTACCCAATACTGGCTTTCAAATAGATAAGCGTTTCATCGTAAATGACGGGCGTCGAGCATAGCGCTAATCGAAGTTTTTGTAGAAGGGACTGAACATTTTCTTCCGTTCCTGGGTGATGAACTACAACTAAAAACTCATCACCGCCCATTCTGGCTACGATGTCTGATTTACGCAGAGAGCTTTTTACCCTTTCAGCCGTAGCGATTAAAACTTTGTCACCTGCGTCGTGACCATAGGTGTCGTTAATGTGTTTAAACCTATCTAGGTCAATATTAATTAAGGCGAAGCTATAACGCTTTTTATAACGTTTCGCTATTTCAAACTGCTGCTTGTAAAACTTCATAAAATAGCGACGGTTTGGTAAATGCGTGAGTTCATCGTGTAAAGCTCTGTCATCTGCAATGGTATACAGTCGATAAATGGCGAACAGCGCGAGGCTAAGTGCGAATATAATGGGATAGCCGATTACTCTAGCTAAATGCAACTGATGCCAAGAGATTTGGCGATCAGCTTTGCCTCCAGAGAAAACCACCATACTCCACCCACCATAAGGAAAATGAACCATCTCTTTTGCATATGCCATGCTATTTACACTTTGCGCGCCAAAGAAAGCATCACCAAATGAGCCACCGCTATCGTAACCACGGATCATTAAAGGGTAGCGATACGAGAAATCAATTACGCCGGTTTCTCTCATCAGAGCATCGAAATCAATCACCGCACTGATCACTCCCCAGTAGTCCTGATTCATTGGAGGATCAAGAAAAACAGGCACACGCACGATCAAACCTCGGCCACCTTGAATCAAAGTCACTGGCCCTGCGATGAAAATTTCTTGTACATCCTTGGCTTTTTGCACCTGTACCCACTGCTGTGGCACTGCGCGGTAATCAAGGCCGATTAGGCGCTCATTACCTTGGCGTGGAAATACATGACTAATTACATCATTTTTCGCGATACCGATGATTGTAATATGTTTACTTTTATTTAGGATTCGGTGAGCGGCGATGCTCAATTCTTCTTCTTGATTTTTAGGAAGTAACGTAATGAGTGTCGCTAAAGTACTGGCTTTGTAGATATCCGCCATAAGTACCGCTTCCAAATTGGAACGGAGAATGGAAAGTTGTTCTTTGGCCTCAACTTGAACTCGCTCTTTGTGAAGCTCTTGCTGGTTTCGATTTAACAGCTCGATAACCCCAATACACAAAGCGAAGAAGGTGAGGAAGAACAATGCAAAATAGCATCGTTTTCTGGGTAAATAACGCATTTTCTCCCCACAACTCGTATACAACTACGAGATTTTTTATTTATTGTTAAAAATTCTTATTATCACAAGAATAACCAATCATAATCAGAAAGGTAACAGTGATTGACAACTTTTATGTTTTAGGTGTGAGATGATGCATCAACAAGGCGATTTATTTGGCGGCGATCTATGGCAAGAAGTAGAAAGAGGAGAACTTTATTATGATCCTCATTTTCTTAACCATCTTGAGGCGGATAATTACTTTGACCAACTTCGAAAGACACTGCCATGGCACCAAGAACACATTACTATGTTCGGCAAGTCAGTACTTCAACCTCGCTTACAAGCGTGGCACGGTGATGCAGCATATACTTACTCAGGCTTAACCATGCAGCCTCACCCTTGGACTCCTGAGTTAACTCAGCTCAAAGTGCGTTGTGAATCAGTTGCTGATGTCACTTTTAATTCTGTTCTCGCTAACTTATATCGACACGGGCAAGACTCAATGGGCTGGCACCAAGATAATGAACCAGAGTTAGGTAGAAACCCTGTTATCGCATCTTTGAACTTAGGTGAAACACGTCGATTTTTGCTTAGAAATTTACATTGTAAAACTGAGATTGAATATGAGCTTTCTCACGGCTCCTTACTGATTATGGCTGGCGAGCTCCAGCATCACTGGAAGCACTGCGTACCAAAAACCGCGAAAACCAAAGATGAACGTATCAACCTGACTTTTAGGCAAATTTTCAACTATTGACTCAGCTTTTACATTCTCAATTAATATTGATGGTAGGTTTAGGTTCAGGACTTCATAGGGAATGGATTTATGCGTATTAAACCTCTTAGCTTAGCGGTCTTACTCTCTTGCTCACTTACCTTTGCTGCTCAGGCATCACAGGAAGACGTACCGCTTCTCGATAATACTCAATCAGCGCAGTTGATTCGTAGTACCTACGAACAAGAACTGTTCACTTTCCCGGCGTTTAAAGAGGGCCATTTTGGCTTACGCATGTACCGCCAAACATTAGATGAGAAATATCACGCTGCCATTTGGACCGACATGGCACAAGTAGCCAGCCGGTTAAACCAATTTGCTAATGAAGTCGTTGAACCAGAAGACATCATTCTCTATTCATCTCAAAGGTTGACCACGTATCAAGAGAAAGAAACCGAACGAGGGCAGCGACGCTATACCGTGACTAAACACCATCCTGAGTACCTTTATCTTGGTGTGGATTTGCTTGGCGCAATGGCAAGAGCAAACGAATATGGCCTACAACATAAACAAGACAAAACGCTGAGAAAAATTATTAGGCGCTACGATTTCTCGCGTTACGTTACGGACAAAGAGATGATAGAGGCATGGGCAGCTCAGCTTGCAAACCAAGTCTACTGGCTTCGTCAGCTAGGAGAGCAAGATGTGGTCGAGGAATTCACTCAAACCTTCCGGAACACCTACCCCGACGATAAAGATAAGATGCTTTCAGCTCAGCAGTATTGGAACAAACTCTATGGTATGACGCACATCATCTTTGCCGATTCACAGTATTATCAGGAGCGAGTAAGCGAGAAGAAACACCAATGGATTTATGATTACTTTCGCAACAACATCGACACTATCCTACTGCGCGCCAAAGAAGACGTGATTGCGGAAGTCGGCATTTCGTTTTTGTTAGCAGGCTTGGACCATGATCCGGTCGTAAAGAAGACCCGCCAAGCCATTCGTCATGCAATCAACGCAGAAAAAGGGATGATTCCGTCGGTCGACGGTAACTTTGATCTCAAGTACGGCGAACACCGTAACGTGCTAGCCATCATGCTGCTCGATTGGAAAGGGGTACATAAAGCGCCAACTTATCAAGAGCACCCAGAGGCTTTTAAATCGATACCTTACGGCTTAATGCCCAAGCCTTAGAAATAACAAAACCCGCCATTTAGGCGGGTTTTTAGTGTGTATCTTCAATCTAAATTAGAGAGAGATAAAAATGCCCGCTAAGCACGCACTCATCAGGTTAGCGAGTGTACCAGCAGCAACCGCTTTTAGGCCTAGACTTGCAACATCTTTGCGGCGCTCAGGTGCCATCACGCCGATAGAACCCAACTGAATCGCAATTGAGCCAATGTTCGCAAAACCACACAACGCAAAAGTGATAATAATTTGAGTATGCTCAGACAGTGTCGCTTTGTGCTGCACAAAATCGATAAACGCAACAAACTCATTCATCACCACTTTCTGACCAATGTATGAACCCGCAGCTAGGATTTCGTGGCTTGGCACACCAATCAACCATGCGAGAGGTGCAAACAAATAACCAAAAATCGCTTGTAGCGTTACGCCAGAGAAACCAAGTATCTCACCCAAGTTTTCTAGCCCCGTGTTCACCATCGCGATAACACTCACGAAAGCGATAAGCATGGTACCAACAGCAACAGCAACTTTCATACCGCCCATAGCACCGCTTGCTAGCGCATCAATTACGTTGCTTTCTTCTGATTTATCTAGCTCAATATTGTTGTAATCGCTTGGCGTTTGACGCTCAGGAACGATAATTTTTGCCATCATCAAACTACCTGGCGCTGCCATAAAGCTTGCCGCGATCAAGTATTTGAGGTCGACACCCAAACCAGCATAACCACCAAGCACACTGCCCGCCACTGAAGCCATACCACCAGCCATCACGGCAAACAGTTCAGAGCGAGTCATGTTAGAAAGAAATGGACGAATAAGAAGTGGTGACTCGCCTTGAGATAAGAAGATGTTCCCTGTTGCAACCAAAGACTCTGCTTTACTCGTACCCAAGAACTTCTGGATAGCGCCGCCAATAAATTGAATCACTTTTTGCATAATGCCCAAATAGTAAAGGGCGGAGATAAGAGCACTGAAGAAGATGATGATAGGAAGGACACGAATAGCGAAGATAAAGCCAGAAGAAGCGAGGTCACCAAAGAGGAATTTAATCCCTTCATCAGCAAAGCTGAGTAGCCCCGCGACCCCATTACTTAAACTCGCCAGCGCCGCTTGACCCAACGGGAAATAGAGCACCAAAGCAGCAAACCCCATTTGTAGCATCAAGGCGCGAGATACAGTTTTCCAATTAATGGAAGAACGACCCTCAGAAAGTAGGAAAGCACAACCTAGCAGTGCAACAATACCAAATAGACTAAATAGAACACTCATGAGCTGGACCTACTAAACGTTGAAAAAGAAAAAAGAGCCAAAGGAATTGGCAGAAGAAAGGGACAACGCAGCGAGTGATAACTCACTTTTAGATCCAGAATGTAGACAGAACGAATAGTTCGACATCTTATTTTTACCTTATACAAGCAATTGAACGTAGCTGGTCCGGTCCGTGGGGTCATTCACTGCTGGCGAGCATGTTGCTTGGCCTGCTCCATGTGACGGCTTGTATGGGTAAGGGTCCTGAACAACTAAACCCTAATTCCCGCTTAAACGGGACGCAAGTATAGCCAACAAAAAGAGATATTCATCACATTTATTTACGCAAACGTTCAAGCGTTCAAAATTTAGGCAAAAGCACTCTTTTGTCGTCATACTATTAATAAAAGTAAGGGCATAAGGATAGGCGTTGATGGTAAAAAACATAAAAGTGACCAATAAATATGCAATCAAACTCGAAAGAGCCAAAATTCGTCATTTTGCTCTCGCCAACAGGTGGATTTTGGTTATACAATTCGCGTTGCTTCTTTCGAGGCCTCTGAGTATTCAGAGCATCATGATGCCGAGATGGTGAAATTGGTAGACACGCTAGCATGAGGTGCTAGTGCCTTTGGTGTGAGGGTTCGAGTCCCTCTCTCGGCACCATTATCCTTCTTCCCTAATTTTGTTCGAGTGTAATGCAAAGTTCTAAGCAGGCAAGACAGTCTACAGATGCTAATCAACTTCTGAGTGAGCTTGCGGTTCACGCTTTATTACACCTGCACTTTAAAATTCACGCGTCCTCGCATGGCCTCTCCCTTAAAGAACGTAATGACTTACTTCAGAAATGGCTGAAACCAAAACTGAAGAGTAATCGCTATAAGCTGATTAAAAAGCCGTTAAAATCTTTGACTCAGCAGGCAAAAGGTGAGAACGGAAATCTGGAAGCATTACTCGAGCGCTGCGTCGGTGCAGACAAACCCAGCAACCCTCAACCCGATCTAGATAGCTACTTGCTGCTGATCAACGAGATTGAGAAGAAACTGGGGACTACCGTGTTATTATCTCGACCGGAAGACGTCGACTTATCTCACGACCAACACGGCTGTTTGCTGTGTGTGCTTTCTGAGAACTTAAATCAGCACTTCGATGATAATAACGCCCTAATCGCTCCTATTTCGATGCTGTTCCGCGGACCAATGAGTCAACGTTCACTTTTTCTTGGCAGCATTTACGCCAGTGGTACCTTCAATTATGAAGTGCAGTATCAAGACGACCAGTTCGTTCGCATCACATTAGAGTTGGCGTAAGTGTAACGCTAAGAAATAAACGAATCGAAAAAGGCCGCGAAACTCGCGGCCTTTTGCTTATCTAGATTTAAACTTGAGTTAATCGATCTCTTTAAATCGAGCAGTAAAGTGGCGCAGCACTGGTGGCTCGTACTCGAAAGTGAGCCCTTTTAACTCATGTGCACGATTTTTCAGTTCGATAATCGCATCCGCAATGTAATCCATATGATCGTTTGTGTAGACACGACGTGGAATGGTCAAACGCATCAACTCAAGCTCTGACACTTTTTGTTTACCCGTTTCCGGATCTCGACCAAGCAGCAACGATCCTATCTCTACTGCTCGAATACCCGCTTCCAAGTACAAAGCATTACACAATACCTGCGCAGGAAACTGATCCGCTAGAATATGTGGCAAAATCTTAGCGGCATCCACAAACACCGCATGACCACCCGTTGGGTATTGAATCGGAATACCGCCTTCACGTAAGCGCTCACCTAAGTATTGAACTTGGCTAATTCTATAGTGAAGAAAATCCTCATCCGCGGCTTCATACAAACCGCGAGCGAGCGCTTCCATATCACGCCCAGCCATGCCGCCGTATGTTACAAATCCTTCCATGGGTACGCAGCGCGTCTGCACCGCCTGGAACAACTCCTTATGATCACGAATACAACACATGCCACCAATGTTTACCATCGGGTCTTTCTTAGCTGACATGGTGAGCATATCACCGTACTGGTACATCTCACGGATGATTTCCAGAATCGATTTATTCTCGTAACCCGCTTCACGCTGCTTGATAAAGTAGGCGTTCTCACAGTAACGAGCCGAGTCAATCACCACTGGAATATCGTACTTGGTTGCAATCTCGTACACACTGCGCATGTTTTCCATCGACACAGGCTGACCACCGGAGCTATTACAAGTAATCGTGGTGATAATTGCACAAATGTTATGCGAACCGTGCGCTTCAATTGTTGCCACCAGCTTATCGATATCAAAATTGCCCTTCCAATCATAAGGCGTAGTGGTGTCGAATGCTTCTTCCGTTACCACGTTAATCGCTTTACCGCCATTGAGTTCAATGTGACCCGCTGTGGTATCAAAATGGTAGTTCGAGATAAATACTGGCGTTTCGCCACCACGCACCTGACGCATACGCTCAATCAAAGCTGGGAACAAAATTTGCTCGGCACCACGCCCTTGGTGTGCAGGCACGGTGAGCTTATAACCGAAGAAGTGCTCCACTGCATCACACAGGTTGTAGTAATTTCGACTCCCCGCATAGGATTCATCCCCCATCATGATGCCAGCCCACTGATTATCACTCATGGCACCAGTGCCAGAGTCAGTCAGCAAATCGATATAAACATCATCACTACGAAGAAGAAATGGATTATAGCCCGCTTCTTTTAACGCGACTTCACGGTCTGCCAAAGTCGTCATTTTGATTGGCTCAACCATTTTGATACGGAAAGGTTCTGGAATACGTTTCATTGTTAATTTCCTTATACGCATTGCCCTACGCAGTTTCACGTAAGACTAAAAAACAAATAGATAGAATGCTTTTCAATGCGATTGCATTGAGGAAATCAACGAGAAGAGATTTTACTAAGAAGAGACAAGCAGTAGTCTAGGTTATACCAGAACGACAGCACCAAACGGCTATCGAGAATATCCTTTATTCTCATCGTCTTCGTCCTCCTGATAAAAATAAAAAGTCAGAAACCCCATGTCTCTGACCTTTTCAATATAGTGCAGTTTTCAATCAATTTTCAGTGAGGTCACCCTCATTTTAAGAAGGTCTCGCCCTTTTCATTCTGCGTTTGATATTACTTTCTTTGACTAGGTAATCGAAAAGTGGCGCGAATAAGTTAGCAAATAGAATAGCTAACATGATGCCTTCTGGATAAGCCGGGTTCAGCACTCGGATAAAAATCGTCATCACGCCGATTAATAGTCCGTATGCCCATTTCCCGTTATTGGTAAAAGCTGCCGAGACAGGGTCTGTCGCCATGAAGAAGGTACCAAACGCAACCCCACCAATCACGAAGTGCCAGTAGAACGGCATGGAGAACATGGGGTTAGAGTCTGAACCGATCGCATTCAATAGTAATGAAGCTCCGATTAAACCGACCAACACGCCCGCAACAATTCTCCACGATGCAATCTTCATAAAGATGAGAACCAAGCCTGTTAGTGCGATCAACAACGTGGAGACTTCACCCATCGAGCCTGGTAAATTACCAACAAAAGCATCTCCCCATGAAATTGGCTCTCCCGTCATATTATTTATCAAAGCACTTTGCCCTCCTTCATACCATTGGCTAAGTGGAGTAGCGCCAGAGTAACCATCAGCCGCGACCCACACGGCACCACCGGACATGTTGGCAGGATAGGCAAAGTATAAGAACGCGCGCCCTGCTAAAGCTGGATTTAGGAAGTTTCGTCCAGTACCACCAAAAATCTCCTTCGCCACAACAATACCGAAAGTGATACCTAAAGCCGCTTGCCATAGTGGAATTGTCGGAGGAAGGATCAGCGCAAAGAGTATAGAGCTGACAAAAAAGCCTTCATTTACCTCATGCTTTCGCACAATAGCAAACAGAACTTCCCAGAAACCACCAACGATAAACACCGTCGCATAAACTGGAAGAAAGTAAGTAGCACCAAGCCACATTTTACTTCCCCACCCCGCTTGTGAAACCGCATCTAACGAGCCCCATACCCAACTCAGTTGCCATGAAGAAACAAGCGCTTGCTGAGCTGAGGCTTGATCCATTCCATACAACAAGGCATCACTCGCTTGCTGGCCTATGTTGTACATACCCCAGAACATGGCAGGGAAGACCGCCAGCCACACCATGATCATAATACGTTTTAAATCGATGCTATCTCGAACGTGAGTCATGCCCTGGTTTACCTTACCAGGCGTGTAAAAAATGGTTTCGACAGCTTCGAAAAGTGGGTAGAACTTGTGATACTTCCCACCTGGACCAAACTTAGGTGTCGCTTTCTCAAAGTAATGTTTAAGGCTCATAACGCTCCTCCTTTATCTAAAAGATGGTACGCACATGTGTAAAAAGCGATCGTTTTTTAATCTCTTCGTCTTCCTTCTTCGTATTTCACCTTGTTCGCCACTCTTCTGTCTCCTCTTTAAATCCGGCGAACAGTTTATCCAACGAAAAAGGGACCGCTCATGGACACACTCGCCATTGACCTAGCTAGATTCCAATTTGCCTTTACTGTCTCTTTCCACATTATTTTTCCAGCTTTTACGATTGGTTTGGCAAGTTATCTCGCTGTATTAGAGGGCTTGTACTTAAAAACGGGCAACAAACAGTACATGCAAATCTATAAGTACTGGCTCAAAATCTTTGCCATCAGTTTTGGTATGGGTGTGGTGAGTGGCATCGTGTTGAGCTATCAATTCGGTACTAACTGGAGCGTGTTTGCCGACAGAACAGGCCCAATCCTGGGCCCGCTAATGGGTTATGAAGTTTTTACTGCGTTTTTCCTCGAAGCGGGGTTTTTAGGCGTGATGCTTTTCGGTATGGATAAGGTGGGTAAGAAGCTTCACTTCGCCGCGACTTGTATTGTTGCATTCGGGACGTTTTTGTCTGCGTTTTGGATACTTTCGGTTAATAGTTGGATGCAAACACCAGCGGGCTACAGTATCAACGAAGCCGGACAGTTTATCCCAGAAGACTGGTGGGCGATTGTCTTCAACCCCTCCTTCCCTTACCGGCTCGTTCATATGTTGCTCGCCGCTTACCTTACTACTGCCTTTGTTGTAGCCGGCGTTGCCGCTTATCACTTACTAAAAGCAAACCATAACCCTCTAGCCAGAATTATGTTCTCGATGGCAATGTGGATGGCTGCCATCGTGACACCAATTCAAATCGTTGCTGGAGACATGCATGGTTTAAACACCCTTGAACATCAACCCGCCAAAGTCGCCGCGATGGAAGGGCACTATGAGTCTCACCAAGGCGCGCCATTGATCCTCTTCGGTATCCCTAACGATGAAGAAAAACGCATGGAATACGCACTGGAAATCCCCAAACTCGGTAGTTTGATTTTAACTCATGACCTCAACGGTGAAGTGAAGGGATTAGATGCTTTTCCAGAGGAGGAACACCCTCCTGTCTCTATCGTTTTCTGGTCTTTCCGAGTCATGGTCGCGCTTGGTTTTGGCATGCTTGTTATTGGTTTGTGGAGCCTTTGGCTAAGAAAACGTCGCAAACTTTTTGATTCGAGGGCACTTCAACGTATTTGTGTGCTGTTTGCCCCAGCGGGGTTCATTGCAGTTTTAGCAGGCTGGATAACTACCGAAGTAGGTCGACAGCCTTACACCGTATACGGTCTTTTAACCACAGCCAATTCGGCATCGCCTATTGATGCCGCCGCGGTGAGCGTCTCCCTGACGGCGTTCATCGTGGTTTACTTTGTGGTTTTTGGAGCTGACTTCTTCTATCTCCTACGTTTGATGCGCAAGTCTCCAACTCGATATGAAGAAGGTCTAGATAGCCGACTTCCTGATGGCACGAAAACTGATGCCATCACACATTCTAACCATCTAACCTAGGAGCTAACTCATGGATTACGCATTAATTTGGTACGCTTTGATTGGGCTCGCCGTTCTGATTTATGTCGTGTTAGATGGCTTTGATCTCGGTATTGGTATCCTATTCCTCAGCGCTAATGACGATGAAGAGCGCGACATGATGATGAACAGCATCGCTCCTGTTTGGGATGGGAATGAAACTTGGCTAGTTCTTGGCGGTGGTGGGCTTTTTGCCGTGTTCCCCCTCGCCTACGCGGTCATTATGCCAGCACTCTATGCTCCTCTGATTTTAATGCTGCTCGGATTAATTCTGCGCGGGGTTTCTTTTGAGTATCGCTTCCGAACACAACGCGGAAAGTTTTTATGGGATAGCGCTTTTTTCATTGGTTCACTCACCGCAGCATTGATGCAAGGCATTATGCTCGGAACCCTGCTCCAAGGTATAGAGGTTAGTGAACGAGCATACGCAGGTGGATGGTTTGATTGGCTTTCACCATTTAGCGTATTTTGTGGCTTGGCGCTTGTTTGTGCTTATATTCTGCTCGGTTCATGCTGGTTATTAATCAAGCTTCCAGAAGAGCTGATGGGGCGCTATTACGTGGTCGCGCGACGATGGGGACTAGCGATGGTAACCTGTATATTCATCGCCAGTTTGTGGCTGCCATTGAGCCAAAATATCGTATTTGAACGTTGGTTCTCATTACCAAACTCGCTACTGTTTTTCATTTTACCAATTATTGCAGCGGCACTTATTTGGCAGTTATTCAAAGCCTTACTCGACCACAAAGCCGTCCGAGCCTACGTTCTTGCGATCGGCCTGTTTCTTGTGTCCGCGATGGGTTTCGGTGTCAGTACATTCCCTTACTTGGTCCCATTCGCACTCACTTATCAAGACGTCGCCGCGCCAGATAAGAGTTTGGCATTTTTACTTACCGGTGCGGTGGTATTACTTCCTCTGATCATAGCCTACACGGCTTATTCGTACTGGGTTTTCCGCGGCAAGATGAAACGTGGAGAAGGATATCACTGATGAAACTAAAACCCATTTTGTGGTTCATTGGCATTTGGCTGGTAAGCGTGGTCGCCTTGTTTATCATCAGTTCGTTGATACGAACTGCGATATTGTAGGCCCAGAGTCTACTGCACCACATCTGAAGCCATTGAGGTCTATACTCAAACAAGAGTAAAACAACGGAGTGTTTTTATGACCTTAAAGCGGTTTCTGGTAACTTTGATTCCTTTGACGGTTCCACTGTTTTCACCAAATGCATTGGCCGTAGACAAGCAGATGTCATCCGCCATGAAAAGTAAAATGCGGTCTATTTGCTCCGCAACAAACGAACAGAGCCATTGGCAACTTGCTGAGGCAACTCCTGACGCCAGACGCTCACTCAACATGGTGCTTTATCAAATGAATGCCGATGATAAATTGAAAGCAATTCATGAGGTGAGAACGAAAATGGTCGGCGGCACCCATTATGCTTTTGAGTTCGAGTTGCAAGATGGTCAAGTCTGGAATGCAATTGTATTGCACAGTGCTCGCGGCGATTACATGATAGAAAGGCATGCCAAGAAAGGCGAACTCTGCCCTAAAGATGGCAGCTCCTAATTCCCAGATTCAAATACAATAAAGGCGACAGATACGTCGCCTTTGTTTTATACCGTTTTCGCTTCTATCTTCTCATTCACTTTATCGCAAATGTACTCCCCAATAGGCATTGCCGATGTCGCTGCGGGAGATGGGGCATTGCAAACGTGTAGGCTTCTTGCGCTCTCGGCAAACAAGAAATCATGAACCAAAGTGCCATCGGATAACACTGCTTGCGCGCGAATACCCGCAGGATATGGTTTGAGATCGTCGACCTTGATGCTTGGGCAATATTTGTTGACCAACTTGAGGTAGCCCGGCTTCCACCACGAGTTCTTAAACTCATCCAGTCCGGTTTTTAGATGCTTTTGTGTCACCTTCCAAAAGCCGGAGAAACTGAGCATTTGCATGGTATCTTGCAAGCTGAAGTTAACCTTGTCGTACCCTTCTCGCTTCCAGCCTTGCACCGCATTTGGACCAACCGTCACACTGCCATCAATCATGCGAGTCAGGTGTACACCCAAAAAAGGCAAATCAGGGTCGGGAATTGGATAAATAAGATGATTCACCACTTGGTCGTGTTTGCTATCTAAGCGGTAGTATTCACCACGATAAGGGATGATTTGGAAATCGGTCGGAATAGACATCATCTTAGTCATGCGATCCGCCATCAAGCCGCTGCAAGTGACCAAGAATTTGGCATTGAGCTGCATGGTTTGACCGTCTGAAATGCAGGTCAGTTGGACTTCTTCATCCTTCTCTTCGGCAGCCACCACTTTGGTTCTCAAACTGATTTGACCGCCGAGCTTTTTGAACTCTTCCGCCATCTGCTCAGTGACCAAACGATAATCGACAATACTGGTGGTTTTGACATAAATCGCGCCCAATCCCGTGATGTTTGGCTCAGCCAGTTTAAGTTGAACTTCATCGAGTAGCTTTACGTCGATGCCGTTGACATGGCAGCGCTCATAGAGGGCATTCATGCGTTCGACTTCTTGCTCATTGGTCGCAACCAGTAACTTGCCACAGTTCTCAACCGGAATATCGTGCTGAGCACAGAACGAAATGGTTCGCTCTACCCCACGCTTACAAAAATCCGCTTTTAAGCTGCCCGGTGCGTAGTACACTCCAGCATGAATCACGCCGCTATTGTGTCCGGTTTGGTGCTTGGCAAAACCGGACTCTTTCTCAACCAATAAAATGGATTTGTCTGGATGACGTTGCTGCAGTTGCCATGCCGTCGACACACCAACGATACCGCCACCAACAATGATGTAGTCATAGACTGATTTCATACGACCTCTTATAAAACCGATAGTTGAGATTGTTGCAATTTGAACTTGCGACCACTGTAAATGAACACCGCGACAAATACCGCGCAGCTTGCCACACGAACCAACATTGGGATGTCGTGCCAAACCAGCAATGTACCCACCACTACCAACAAGAGACGCGTCAGAATGTTTAGAGGACCTTCCAAGTAGCCTTCAATCGCACCAATCAATGCATAGGTACCGATGATGGCAAAGAAGCCTACAGTAATCACTGACGTCACATCCCAACTTACTAAGCCTGTGTAAGCAATAAGTAATGGTACAAGATACAAACCCTTAGCGATTTTCCACGCCATCAAACCAGTACGCATTGGCGGTGTTTTCGCGATGGTTGCCGCTGCAAATGCGGTCAAACACACTGGAGGAGTAACGTTACTGTCTTGCGATAACCAGAAGATGATGAGGTGAGCAGCCAGCAATGCCAAGCCTACTGCTTCCATACCCAAACTTTGCTCTAGTAGGGTCTCCATAAAGTCCGCAGGCACTAGCGCCACCATTTCTTTCGCGGTTTCCAACGCCATTGGTGCATTAAGCAGTTCCAGCTTTTCTGGCGCCGCCAACATAAAGATGGCTTTTGCTTGTTCAGGCAATTGACCTGACACCATCAATTCAAGCAATTGGTTTTCCGCAATCAACTTGTAAAGCGCAGGGGCAGACAGTGTACCCAATACAATATACGCCGCTGTTACAGGTAAACCCATACCCAAAACAAGAGAAGCGAGCGCAATCAGAACGATCATGATGAACAGGTCGCCATTCGCCCAACCGTCGATCATCAGTGAGAACGTGTTGCCGATGCCCGTGGTGCTGATCACGTTGATCACCAAACCAATACCCACCAGCAATACGGCAGTCGTCGCCATATTTTTCGCACCTTGTGATAGCGCTTCGATGATCGCTTTTGGTCCCATCTTATGATCTTTCGAGAACCAAGAAGCCACCACCACAGAAATGATCGACAAGCCCGCAGCGTAAGTTGGCGTAAAGCCTTGAACCAACAAAGTAACCAACACCGCCAGTGGGATAAGATTGTGCCAACCGCTGATCAGCACTTTCAGTAGAGACTCATCACTGGTCGTGATTTTTTGAACGCCGCTGCGTTTGGCTTCGATACGCACAAAGAACGCCACAGACAAGAAATAGATAAGAGCAGGAATAAAAGACACCGCGATGATATCAACATAAGGAATTTGCGTGTAAGACGCCATGATGAAAGCACCCGCGCCCATCACTGGTGGCATCAACTGACCACCTGTCGACGCCGCAGCTTCAACCCCCGCTGCAAAGCGCGAAGGGAAACCCGCTTTTTGCATCAAAGGAATACTGATAACACCGGTGGAAACCGTATTTGCCACACTTGAGCCCGATACTGAGCCCATCAATCCCGAACCAATCACCGCAATAAAACCGGGACCACCGATGATTTTGCCTGCCGCAGCTCGTGCCACATTGATGATGTAATCACCTACACCAGAACGAACGAGAAACGCACCAAACAGAATGAACATGAATACGAATGTCCAACTGATGCGCGAAATAGAGCCAAACATACCCTCAGAAGAATAGAAACTGCGGTAGAGCAAGGTTTCCATGCTCAAACCCGGGAAATGGAAAATGCCTGTTGCCCACTTACCCCAAAGCACAACGTAACTCAGACACACCACAATCAGCACTGGAATAAACCAGCCCATGGTGCGTCGGATCAGCTCAATCACAATCAGGATTGCCATGATGGCGAAGACCCAATCGCTGGTCACGAACTTCACGCCACGTTCGTAGAGCGCATCTTCGGCATAGGGAATGTAGAGCAAACACGCGACCGCACCCATAGCAATTAACACATCGATACCGAGTGCAATCTTACTCTGCTTGAGAGAGATATGAGCCGGATACCAAAGCGCACAAATCACCGCAAAGCCAGCAAAGTGGGTAGCGGATATCCATAACTCTGGTAACGTCGATAAGGTATTAAACCAAATGTGCAAAGCAGACAACACAACGCCAAACACTGTGATTGTGGTGGTTACCCACGGAAAATCAGTGCGCGTGGGCAGCTCAAATTTCTGCAATTCCTTTTCTATTGAGTCGCTCATCTCATACTCCAAGCTCTGGCGGCTTTTTCCATCTTAGAAATCGGTAGGGATAAAATGCCCCGAGCCAAAACTCGGGGCCAAGTTAGCGTTATTTCGCCATTAGGTCTGATGGGATTTCGATGCCCATTTCTTTGTAGTAACGCGCCGCACCTGGATGAAGAGGCACTGGCAAGCCAGCAATCGCTTTCTCAATCGCCATTGCTTTTGTTGCTTTGTGGATTCCTTGTAGGAAAGGCAGGTTCTCGTAGATCGCTTTGGTTAGCTGGTAAACGTCTTCTTCCGAGATATCTTCACGAACTGCCAAGAAGTTTGGCTGTGCAATGGTGGTGATCGGCTTATCTAGACCCGGGTACGTGTTCGCTGGGATCTCGTACTTCGTCCATAGGTTGTAATTGCCGTTCGCCTCTTTGATTTGTTCGTCAGTAAACGAAAGAATCGAAATGTCTTTACCCAACGCAGCAAAAGCTTGAGTAAGCGCACCAACAGGTACACCTGCAGGCGTGTTCATGCCGTCAATGGTACCGTTTTGAAGTGTGCTCGCGCTGCCGCCGTAGCCCATGTAAGCAAGATTGAACTTATCAGGGTCGACCTTCAGACCTTTCATGATTTGGCGACCCGAGTTCTCAGTACCAGAGTTCTTCTTACCGATAGAGAACTTCTTGCCATCTAGGTTGTTCAGGTCAGTCACCGTGCCAGTTTTTGCTAGGTCAGAACGAACAATAAAGTGCTCAACGTTTTGCCACAGCATAGAGACTGAACGCAGTTGTTCTTGGCGACCGCTTTTCTCATAAGGACCTTCGCCAGACCAAGCCCATGCACCGTAAAGACCTTGTAGAATCGCGAACTGTGCTTCGTTTTCGTTCAGCAGTTTGACGTTTTCACCAGAGCCCGCAGAGCTGATTGCAGAAAGGGAGAAGTGGTGCTTTGGTGCCAATTTCACTTTGCTTAACGTCGCCAGCGCTACGCCCACAGGGTAGTAGGTACCACCTGTCGATGCCGTTGCAAGAATGTAGCTACGATCTTCTGCCGCAGCGTTAGCAGCAATACCAAAAGAAGTCACAGCGACAGCCAAAGCTTTTACCAACTTGTTCATTTTCATTATTACTCTCCGTGTAGTCGTTTCACGATTGGGGATTTACATCATGTTAAATCTTTATTAACAACACATTCCCTAGAGCAATTGAAATGCCAACTTTTAACTCTTTGTATTTATTGAACTAAGTGCTGAAGGACATCAAAAGTGAGCAAAATTCTGCTGATTTGATAGCAAAGTAATGAGCAAGATCTTGCTCATTGAAGAGAAGAAGGTTGTGCGCCTAGATCGCAAAAGGTTAATAAAATGTGATCAAGACAAAACAAATGCACGATTCACTAATAAGCAATATTTTGCCGATGCAATTTTGGATTGAATTGCAACTAATGAGCGTCTTAACAATAAGAAGAAAAAGCGCATCATTCTAAACTGCTCACTTTATCAGCAGAGGTTTATAGCCTAAACGACTACAAATAGCACAAAAATACAGCAAAACAAGCCATGTTAAAGAAATGAAAAGTCATTTATTCTAATTTTGAATTTAAAAAGCAGTTCGATCCACCAGTTCAGAAACAAACATTGACCGTATCAACTTATTTTCTACTTCGGGGTTGTGCCAATAGCCCTATGTTCGTTAGGGTAACAACACACCAAGGCAAACGTATTCCTTGGTATTTTTTCGTCATTAAGGATCACCCATGTCAGCAACTGCGCAATTACAATTCGCTTTAAAACGCCCATCTGGCGTTGCTGCTGCGATCCTCCTGCTCTCTCTGAAACTGATTCAGAGCTGACAGGCTATATCTAAACTTTCTGTCAGCTTAAGAAGAAGCTGACGGGAACACCACATACTCCTTCCATTCCTTTCAGTTTCTTCCAAGCGAAACATAAGAGGAATAACAATGTTAAGCGCACGCAATATCGCCGCTTTGGGCTTCATGACTTTCGCCATGTACTTAGGCGCGGGTAACCTGATCTTCCCTCCATTTTTGGGTTACCAAGCAGGTGAAAACTTTCTGAGCGGGATGTCTGGCTTCCTCTTAACGGGCGTCGGTCTGCCTGCAATGGCACTGGTGATGGTGGCTATAGTAAACGGTTCAGACAAACTAACCGCCGCCCTACCTAAACCTTTGGCGACCAGTTTTTGGGTGATGGTATTTATTGTGATTGGTCCTGCGTTCGTGATCCCACGTGCGATTACCGTCGCTTACCAATTTAGCTTTGCACCAATGTTTGGTGATGCCGCTTTGGTGCCTTTCACTATTGCCTTCTGTGCTATCACCATTCTATTTGCCCTATATCCGGGTAAGTTGGTCGACAACCTAGGCAAGATCTTAACGCCTGCCTTGATGGGTATCTTGATCATCATGTCTGTGACGGCTTTGATTTCTCCTGCAGGTGAGCTAACTACCGCAACAGGACCATACGTATCTGGCGCATTTGCTGAAGGCTTGACCCAAGGCTACATGACCATGGATGCGCTAGGTTCTATCGGTTTTGGTTGGATTATCTTCCGCGCGATTCGCAGCATGGGTGTGGATAGCCCGAAAGCCACTGCAAAATACACACTAATTGCTGCTTTAATGTACGCGGTTGCCATGGCATTTGTTTACATCTCATTGGCTTACATTGGCTCAACAAGCTCATACTTAGGCTCTGAATTCAGTAACGGTGGCGACATCTTAACGGCATTCACCTTTAGCCACTTCGGCGCATTTGGCTCACTATTACTAGGGGCCGTGATGGTATTGGCGTGTTTGACTACTGCTATCGGCGTAACCACCGCAGGCAGTGAGTTCTACGACAACACTTTCAGCAAAGTGAACTACAAAGGCTGCGTTATCACGACCATGGTATTGGCAGGTTTGATCGCTAACGTAGGTCTAGAGCAACTATTGGCTATCACATTGCCAGCGGTTGTGGCGCTTCACCCAGTCGCGATTGCGTTGATGGTCATGGCACCAGTGCGCAACAAGATGTCACAAATCATGGTGGTAGCGACGGCGTTCACTGCTTTAACGTTTGGTTGTGTTGATGCGCTGCACATCCTAGGTTACATGCCAGATTCCACCGATGAGTGGATGGGTAATTACATGCCTCTGTACAATGACTTTGCTAGCTGGATTATGCCTAGCGTATTTATGATGATTGTTGGTCTGCTGTTTACGACGAAAACCAACCAAACCGAACAATTCGAGCTGGTGAATGAATAGCCGTTTAACATAAGACATCGCTCAATAAGTGAGTTACTATGTAGCTCGCTTATTGATATCAGGCAAAGGAGTTGCCTGAATGAAAGATTGATATGGGTCGCCTATGGATAATCAGTATCTAGACATCAGAACACTGAACTTTATCGTTATTCTGTTCTCTTGCATTTACTCTATTAGTCTGCTTTGTTATCAATACACTCAGGGTAGAGTCAAAGGCCTAAAAACCTTCTCGATATCACTACTGTTTATTGGTTTAGGTCCTTTTTTACTTGGCTTTAGAGGCTCTGCGCCAGACTGGCTGACCATCGTCATAGCCAACACTCTCATATTAGTCGGCTTCTTGCTTACGCTATATAGCGTAAGCATTTTTCGTCAATACCCTTTAAAATTGGCTCACTGTCTCACCTTGTTAACACCTGTTTTTAGTGGTTCATTTTACTATTTCACCTTCCATGACCCTTCTATCAAAAGCCGTATTATTTATCTGAGCACGTATATTTGTATCGTCACCTTCTTTAGTGGTGTCGCCATGCTTAAAGGTACCCAAAAGGACTTAAAGCTCCCTGTTAAAGCAATGGCTTACTCTTTCTTTGGATTTAGTTTTTTTATGGGATTTAGGGCGCTTTGGAGTACTTTTTCAGGTGAGTTACCAAGTTTTATGGTCGCAGGCCTTATCCATCAGCTGACTTTCTTATTTAGCATCTGCCTGATCGTTGCTTTGAGCTTTAGTATGCTGTGGTTAATTAACGGACGCTTGGTGCAATCCATTAATGCTCTCTCTCATTTAGATGCACTCACAGGGCTATATAATCGTCGAGCCATGGAAGAAATCGTTCCAAACTTGGTTAGTAAAGCACATAAAAAAAACCAAGCAATCAGCATTATTATGACTGATGTCGACAAGTTCAAAGCGATTAATGATCACTATGGTCACACGGTTGGCGACTCCGTCATGGCAACGATCTCCACTATTTTTAAAAAGCATCTTCCTGAGTCAGCCTGCATTGTGCGATTTGGTGGTGACGAGTTCATGATTGTTTTGCTCGAAAAAGCACAGCAAGCCAAAATTTTCGCAGAGCAAATTCGCCTTGCGGTCGAAACTGAAACCGCTTTGCAATCATTTAAAACTGAAGTGACCATGAGCTTTGGTATCAGTCAGTTATCTGAGGGGCAATCACTTCAAGAGGCGCTTGCTGAAGCAGACGAAGCGCTATATAGCTCTAAACATACAGGAAGGAACCTCGTTACCTTGTTTGGAGAAGGTAAAGACCTAAATTATAAGTTTGTCCCAGCTCCTGCCAAAAGCGCATAACATGTTTGTTATGCCAGTGATTTCGAATTAGCTAGAAATCGCACTAAGTATAGTCGGAGCGATTCAAACCAAACTTCTGCATCTTTTGGTTAAGGGTTCGACGTGGTAAATCCAACTCCTGCATCACCTCATTGATGCGTCCATGATGCCTGACTAAAGAATCATGCAGCACTTTACGCTCAAAATTATGTAGCTGAATCGCCAACGGAACGCCTGCTTGTGTCTCTTCGGTTGTAGAAGATGGTCGACTGGAGAGAATTTCCATCACGGAGACGGTTTCATCCAGAGCAAAACGCATTGCTACATTTCTAAGCTCACGCACGTTACCGGGCCAAGCGTAAGCAAGAATGGCTTTTCTATCGGCTTCACTCAGCGGACGACTCTCAGGGTTACTTTTCAGGGCAAAGTGTTCGAACAAGATCAACGCGTCTTCTTCTCGCTCACGTAGCGGAGGCAAATAGATCTGCGCCACATTAAGACGATAGTACAAATCCTGACGAAACTCGTCATGCTCATTGAGATCTTCTTTCGCGGCGGCGATCACTCTTAAATCAACCGAGATCTGTTGGTTACCCCCAACGCGCTCAACCGTATGTTCCTGTAATGAACGCAACACTTTCACCTGCATAGACAGTGGCATACTCTCGATTTCATCAAAGAATAAAGTGCCTTTATCCGCGTATTCCAACTTACCAATGCGCTTTTTACCCGCTCCGGTAAATGCCCCTGCTTCATGTCCAAACAGCTCACTTTCAAACAGGTTCTCAGGAATAGCGCCACAGTTGATTGGCACAAAATGATAGGATCTGCGTTGGCTTTCATTATGCAAACTGGTCGCCACCAGCTCTTTACCACAACCTGTTTCGCCGTAAATGATCACGTTAGTATCAATGCGTGCTAACTTGGCAACTTGTTCTCTAAGCTGTTGCATCACACGGCTTCGGCCAATCAGCACTTCTTCTAAGCCGCTAACGCTAGATAGATACTCTTGGCGATCTTGAGTAGACGTTTGTGCGCGATAACTCTCGACCGCATCGGTCACTCGCTGGGATAGGCGCTCAGGTTGGAAAGGTTTCTCGATAAAATCGAACGCACCGTTTTGCAACGCCCCAACTGCCATATCGACATCACCATGTCCGGTGATCAAAATAACTGGCGTTGGGATGTGATTAGCAATCAGGCTTTCTAGTATCGACAAGCCGTCGGTGTCCGGCAGGCGAACATCACTGACAATCGCATCAAATTCTTGGCTAAGAATGGCCGCTTTCCCCTCTTCTCCTAAACTGAATGCGGTCACGTCGAACCCCGCCAGTTGCAGCCACTGACTGGTAGCCTGACGAACAATGTCATCGTCTTCGATAAGTGCAATTTTAGGGATGTCGTCAAAAGCCATGAGTTACTACCGTAGGTGGAATAGAAATCGCTCTTTGCTAACGGTAGCAAAAACCACTGAGGAGAAAAGGAGCTAGATCTCACTTCTTGCTTACAAGTCTTTAACATCCAACCAGTTAGGCGCACTCTTTAATGACTCTCGGTGAGAACGCACTAGCTGAACGGAGTCAGTATGCAGCGCAAAAGGAATGGCAAAACGTGGCTTGTGGTCGTAATTGCAACAGTGCTGATGTTGTCTTGTTATAGCGCCAGCAGAGAGGTTGCTCGTCAATGGTTGAGCGTACAAACTCAAACCGAAGCTCAACAAAAACTGCTCGACTATATCGGTGAAGTTCGCCGTGCACTCAAACGCTTCTATCACTTGCCTTACCTTGTCACCAATAATCCGGAAACCATCGCGTTTGTAAAAGGAAACCGGACTTATTACGAGCCATTGCAAACCCAACTGACTCAGCTAGATAAAGCCGCCAATACGGAAGGTTGGCTAATCCTGTCTAACTCTGGCGAAGTATTGGTCTCGAGTTTAATCGAAGAGCGCTTTAGCCTATCTGACCGAAAAGCCATTGTGGAACAAATTCACAATCAAGGCGGCGGTGTTTCCTTGGTGAACAAAACCAAAGGTTCGAGTCCGTTGTATTATCTTGCAGCCCCTATCTACGACGGTCTGGATATAGCAGGCATTGTGGTGGTGCAAATCAACCTCAGCTTATTGACCGAACAGACTATTACTAGCCAAGACATCATTACGTTGCAGAACCGTCAGCAACGCTTTTTCCTATCGAGCAGCTCGCTCTATAACGCAGACTGGTTTAACGAACCAAGCAACACCGTTCAGTTAGAAACGCAGCGCTTATACGACAACACTAATATCAGTGTGTGGACGCTCAATCAGCAACGCCATTTTGCGCACACCGTTAAATTGGATGATTTGAATTGGTACGTCAGCTACCTCACCCCTTCTAAGCCGATTCAACAAACCATCAACGTGATTGGTTGGAGCGTAGCGGCGCTGCTCTTGTTGGTTGTATTACTCGTCATCATTGGTCTACAACGTCGACAAAAGCACATCAATCAACAACGAATTCAAGCCCTGTTGGAAGAGTCCCAACGCCGCTTGAAACAGATGATCAATAAAACCCACGTTGGTTTGCTATTGATTGATGAACAAGGGCAACTGTTCGATCTCAACCCAATGGCGAAGCGTTTGTTCTGTTTACCAGAGAGCGTCAATCGACACGCTTTTGCTTGGGAATTATTCGACGCAGGCAACCCCAATTCCACCACACTTAAGTTGCTCAAGGACTTGCCTAAGCATAAAGAGCTCGCAGAGATCAGCACGGTCGAAACCATTGCCAGACGCAGCGATGGAAGCGTCTTCCCTGTCCTGTTCTCGCTAACCAGTTTCCCTTGGCATGGCGAGCAGTATTTCCTTGCAACGATCATAGACATCAGTAAGCGGAAAAAAGCCGAGCAATCGCTGCAACAGGTCAACCAAGAACTGGCGCAACGGGTAGAAGAGCGAACTCAAGCGCTAAAAGAAGCGCAAAACCAATTAATTGAATCGAGCAAAATGGCCGCCTTGGGTCGCATGTCGAGCGCGATTACTCATGAGCTCAATCAGCCACTGACAGGCTTGCGTACCCTGCTCACCACGAACGAACTGCTGGCGGAACGCGGCGAAACCGAGATGATGAAAGCCAACAATGTTTTGGTGCAAAAGCTGATTGATCGTATGGCAAGCATGACCAGTCAGCTGAAGACGTT
Source organism: Vibrio sp. YT-19(2023) (assembly GCF_033337395.1). NCBI lineage: Bacteria > Pseudomonadati > Pseudomonadota > Gammaproteobacteria > Vibrionales > Vibrionaceae > Vibrio > Vibrio sp. YT-19(2023). The sequence goes on from NZ_JAWOQN010000024.1 coordinate 35,377, forward strand.
CGCCTACAACAAACCAGAAAGCCTACAAGCAATTTCTCTTACTTCCGCACTCGAAGAGACCCTACGCGTTTATCAAACCCAACTAGACAAAGTGGATGTGCGTGTTCGAGTTGCTCATGACTTACCTAACATCTTGGGTGAAGAACAACGACTGCTTCAGGTACTCGGTAATCTTGTCTCGAATGCGCTAGACGCAATGAACCATACCACCAACCCGCAGCTCAGCTTGATCGTCAATCCAACCGACAATCAGGTCGAACTGATCGTCAGTGATAATGGCTGCGGCGTGTCGAATGAGATGCTTGAATCCATGTTTGAACCCTTCCAAACCTCAAAGAAAATTGGTGAAGGGTTGGGGCTGGGTTTAGCGATTACGGCCAACAATATGCGTGATATGAACGGACAAATTACCGTGCATAAGAATGAACAAAATGGGCTGACTTTCACTCTATTGTTCAAATCAGCCTAGGTTGATATTGATTACAAAATCATCATTAGAACTAAGCATCCCCGCTGTTTGAGAAAAATACGATCTCGATACAAGTATCGAGGTGTCTCCTACACTATTCTCAAGCAATAAATCCACAAACATTTCCTAAATATAAAGAGTGAGAAACATGATTAAGTTTCCTGAACATTTTCTTTGGGGTGGTGCCATTGCTGCAAACCAAGTAGAAGGGGCGTACAACCTTGGGGGTAAAGGGTTATCGACATCAGACATGCTGCCAAACGGTATTTTGAGTCCGCATCAAACCCGTGAAGAACGTACACCGGGTATCAAAGACGTGGCGATCGACTTCTACAATCGCTACCCAGAAGACATCGCGCTGTTCAAAGAGATGGGCTTTAACTGTCTGCGTCTCTCTTTGGCATGGAGCCGCATCTTCCCTAACGGGGACGAACTAGAACCTAACGAAGAAGGTTTGGCGTTCTACGATAAAATTTTTGACGAACTTGCCGAGCATAACATCCAACCTTTCGTGACCTTATCTCACTACGAAATGCCTTACGCACTGGTTGAAAACTATGGCGGTTGGGGCGATCGTCGCGTCATCGAATTCTTCGAACGTTATGCTCGAACTGTGCTGGAGCGCTACAAAGACAAAGTAAAACTGTGGCTAACCTTCAACGAAATCAACATGTCATTGCACGCACCATTTACTGGTGTTGGTTTGCAAGAAGACGCCAGTGAACAAGAGATTTACCAAGCGATTCACCACCAACTAGTCGCAAACGCAAAAGCGGTAAAACTGTGTCAGCAAATCGTACCAAACGGCAAGATTGGTAACATGTTGCTTGGCGCAATCAACTATCCATACACCTGTAACCCTGATGACGTGCTGGCAGCAATGCATGAAAACAACAAGTGGTTGTTCTTCGGTGATGTACAAACACGTGGTCAGTACCCTGGCTACATGAAGCGTTACTTCCGTGAAAATGGCATTGAAATTCAGATGGAAGCAGGCGACTTAGAAGAGATCGCATCGGCAAGTGTCGATTTCATCTCATTCAGCTACTACGCAAGTGGTTGTGCGAGCGCGGATCCGAAACAGAAAGAAGTGGGTAACATCGTCGATAGCGTACCAAACCCATACCTTGAAAAGAGCCAGTGGGGTTGGTTGATCGATCCAAAAGGCCTGCGCGTTCTGCTGAACTTCCTTCACGATCGCTACCAAAAACCACTGTTTGTTGTAGAAAACGGCTTAGGTGCACGTGATGAAATCGATGAAAACGGTGAGATTCAAGATGATTACCGCATCGCTTACTTGAACGACCATCTTGTTCAAGCACACGAAGCGATTCTGGATGGCGTTGAGCTGATGGGCTTTACCAGCTGGGGGCCAATCGATTTGGTCGCAAACTCAACCGCTGAGATGAGCAAACGTTACGGCTTTATCTATGTCGATCGTCATGATGATGGGCAAGGAACGCTAGAACGTAAACGCAAGAAAAGCTTTTTCTGGTATCAAGACGTGATTCGTACTTCAGGCGGTTCATTGAAAAGCTAAGCCTGTTGTCTAGGTATAAAGTGCAACTAGGCATTCGCCTAAACCATCAAGCCCTGCAATTGCAGGGCTTGAATTTTAAGGTGTTTATTCATTTAGAGATTAAACTGCAATCTCTCCACCGTCTTCACGTCGAATAACCACTGTCGCCGCTCGTGGGCGCACAGAAACACCAGCAGGCGTTTCTTCGGCTGCATCTTCACTGTATGGCCAGTTGCCTGGGTGCTGAATATTCACAAACAATGATTTGTAATCAGGGCTGATGGTAAAGCCTGTTACTTCACAACCATTTGGTCCGACAAAGAAGCGTTTCAATTCAGCTTGATTATCCGCACCAATCACAGCTTGATCACCATTCTCATCTGTTAGCTTAGATGGAACAACAGCCAACATTTGATCATTGGTGTAAGACGTGACTTCATCTGCGCCGTTATCAGTCTGAATCCACAAAATACCACGGCCATCAAACGCTAATCCGTCTGGGCTCGCAAACTGGTTTAACTCATTCAAGCCAGAACGGTTGGTATCTGCATCACCATTTGCTGGCGAACCAAACACAAAGATATCCCAAGTAAAGTCAGTTGCTGAAGCACCTTCATCCCAACGAATAACATGACCAAACTTATTATTCAAACGTGGATTCGCAGGGTTGGTTTCATCTGTACGGCGCGTATTGTTCGTCAATGTTAAATATACTGAACCCGTGAATGGATCAACCGTACACCACTCTGGTCGATCCATTGGTGTTGCCCCAACTAAATCCGCCGCACCCGCAGTATTGATGATAATTTCAGCCAGTGAATCAAAGTGATCCGCTAACGTACCACCAGCGGTTGTTACGCTATCAAGCGTTAATGGTAACCAAGTACCTGTGCTGTCTTCATTGAAGCGCGCCACATACAGTGTGCCTTCGTCCATGTACTTGTCACCCATCGCCAAGCGGTTATCAGGGTTAGCATCTGCTGGATCCCACGCTGCCGCAGATTCAAATTTGTATAGGTATTCAAAGCGAGAATCGTGACCAGAATAAAATACCACTGGTTTGCCTTCTTCAAGCTTACCGAAAGTACAGCCCTCGTGACGGAAACGACCTAGCGCAGTACGTTTCTTCGCACGTGAGTTTTGCGTGTAAGGGTCAATCTCGACAATGTAACCGTGACCATTGGCTTCATTACGGTAATCATCCATCGCACTTGCTCCTGTTGGAGCCACATTAAAGCGAGAGAACTCATCAAGACGCTCTTCTGCATTACCTGCTAATGTCTCCCACAAGTAGCGTGTGCTTTGGTCATCAACACCAATGCGATCTTGCTCTTCTGTGCGAGTCCCGGCGTTAACAAAGTAACCAGGCCAGTTCTCTTCACACGTTAAGTAAGTGCCCCACGGCGTGTAGCCGTTGCCACAGTTGTTTAACGTACCACGCGCTTGGCTGCCATCTGGTGAGAAACGAGTGACAGTTAAAGATGTGTGGGCTACCGGGCCAGACAAATCCATGACTGTCGCACCAGTATAACGACGGTTTAGTGGGTCGGTATCAACCAACTTCCACATGTTGTCTTCCAGTTGAATGCGAACCACTGATACACCGTGCGCGTTAATCTCTTTGCGCACTTCATCTACAATGGTACGTACGCCATTTTCAACCGTCGGACCGTTTGGATGCAGTGCTGATGTGTCGATGTACTCGTGGTTAATACATAGCAAGCCATCTGTAGTGCTATCGTTCAATGGGAAAAAATGCATGCCGTCATGGTGCATGCCTAGTGCATTTAACTGATCGGTACTGGTGTTGGTACCATCATTTTGCCATGCGCTGCCTTGTGCATTAAGTGGTGTTCCCCAAGGTACTAGTACTTGTGCGGTGTAGCCTTGTGGAATTGAAACTGCGTCAGTGAGTGAGCCAGGGATAGATTCAAAGTTAAGAACGGCTTTAGATGCGCCCGAACCACTGCTTACTGTACTCCCTGAGTCAGACGAGTTACAACCAGCCAATCCGAAAGCACCAAACGCTGTCATCGCACTGATACCTAAACCACCTTTCAGAATGCTGCGTCGAGATAGGCTCGCTTCTAATACTTCTTCAAATGGTTTGTTTTCACTTTGGTTATAACGCGTCGCGTCAAAGGTTTCCTTGCTCATTTTTACTTTCCCGATCTTATAGTTTAATTAATAAATAAGTGATTAGTTGAACGGCAAGAAGTTTGGATAAGAAAAATGACAAAAGTGCTTAAAACATATGAAACTTGTGTTTCAACAATACTGCCAACCAAACCAACACAGCTAACGAAGCAATTAAATTCTGGTCACATAACAACCAACTGTATCGCTTCATTCTGATTTTACTTGGGCTAAAGTGTGATAGAAGGTATAAGGTGTACGAAATCAAATCATCTACGAGAGATAATCATGAAATTAGACAAGATCGATAACAAGAGCCGTCGTATCCGTAAAAAGCTGTTCTTAGGTGAGTTCGCAATCCTAGGTTTCGAGATCAGCTGTGAAACAGACATTAACGACTTCGACCGTTACGATGCATTCGTTGATGACTTTATCGACTACATTGACGAGCTTGGTCTTTGCTTCGGTGGCGGTGGTCTAGAACTGTTTGAAGGCTTCCTATGTTCTACTGACCGTTACGGCAGTGCGACTGAAGAACAGAAAGCGCAAGTTATCAAATGGTTAGAAGCACGCCCAGAAGTGAAAAGCGCGCAAGCGGGCGAACTAGTTGACGCCAACTACCTGTAACTAAAGGGCAACCTGTAATACGCAGAGCTCAGTAAATGGTAGAGAAAGCTGGTCTTAAGACTGGCTTTTTTATTTTTGGAAGAATGCGATATTAAAAATAGGGTGCTTGGGAAGTTGCGCGGAGTGATTGTGGCGTTTTTGAGCTGGCAATCAACGGGAAACTGCGTTCCACAGCCAGCTCGTGCCTTTAGGTATAATTAACTATGATTTTTTAGCTGGGGCGTCTTTCGTGTCTTTCCAGTATTGAATACGCACACGATGTAGCTGAGCTCTTCTAGTCTTTTTCATAGTAAAGTCCCTCATCTTATATAAGTAACGCTCCTCATGGAGCTTATTGTCTAAGGTCGTATCCCCTTCAATCTATAAGGGAATCAATCATTTAACCGTGACCAATTTCACAACATAATGATAATTACCGGTTTCTTGCAGCCTGTTTTTACTGGCAAACGGCATATTATCTATCTGACACGGTTAACTTACTCACCAGATATGACAGAAAAATGGCAATCAAGTTCCCTACTTATACTGTCATTGAATCTTAATAAGGATTAACAAGGTGGGCATTTCAGATTTACCATACTGTTTATAAAAACCGCAAGAATTTTTATTTCTTTTCAAACAAATCTCTACTCAAGATCAATTCACTTTCATCTTTATCGTCTCCCTTTTAACGCATTGTGATCCAGTTCAATCCACAGAACTCGGAACAAAAAGCGCACATTAATACATTCACCACCAAACTTGTGCGAGATCTCTTACAAGAGTTGTAAGCAAATAGATTAATCACCTCTAAGAGCAATGCCAGAAAAAACATTAAATATATGATTTAAAAGTAATATTTAAATTCACTTAAAATAATAAGTAAAAATAATTTAGAAAAGTTAATTGAGTCAAATCAGCAAAACATCAATACTCAATTTGTCGAAAGGATGTTGGCGGGAACAGGAAAAAAGCCTAAAGGATTGGGTATCTTCAGGATGAAGATTTGATAACTTAGGATGAGTTGTCAGCAAGGATGTAGTTAAGCTCTAGGATAGAGTTCGCCCGTCAGGATGATAGGCAAGAATGGACACCGCTAGGAAGGCGATGAACAAGGAACTCGGTTAAAGGACTTAGCCACAATCAAGGATAGATGCAGGGAGCACCTATTAGTAGCTGGATTGCTGCGAAAAAGAATAAGCCCCGTCTGGGAAACCAGGCGGGGTTTTATTTTGTCTGTAATGTATTGATAACGATTCATCTTTTATCGTTTAAGTCTTCTCTGTTTTCATAAAACACCGTGCTATCATTTTCTTTACGTCTCCCAACAAAGCTCTCAGAAAATCACACACTATGCTTAATCCTGTTTGGTTACATACATTTAAGACATTGATTGAAGTCGGTCATTTTACGCAAACGGCAGAAAAACTTTTTATGACTCAGCCTGGCGTCAGCCAACACATCAAAAAATTAGAGCAAAGCTGTCAGCATGCCTTGATCAAGCGCGAAAAAAAAAGCTTCGAATTAACCGAGCAAGGCAGGATTGTCTACGCATATGCGCTCGAGTTAGAAGATAGAGAGAAGAAGCTGCTCGAAGAGCTCAGTTTTGATGATGCGTTTTCAGGCCATTGTAAACTGGCTTGTTCTGGTGCAATGGCGTTAATGTTGTATGGGCCCATTTTGGAGAAGCAAAAACAGCACCCGAGCTTATCGTTACATTTAGAAGCCGCGCCAAATCAATCTATTCTCAACGCCATAACGCAAGGGCACATTGATATTGGTATCGTGACTGACGTTCCCAACAAAGGTCTGTTTCACAGTGAGCGAATTGGTAAAGAGAGGTTGTGCTTGGTTCTGCCAAAGCAATATCAAAATAAGCAGATAACGCCACAACTCTTGCATGACTGTGGTGTCATTAGCCACCCTGATGCCGAGCATTACATGACACTTTTTTTTGACCAATGTGAAGAACCACAGCTCCAAGAAATTAAGATGAGCGATTTACCATTATCCGGCTACGTAAATCAATTGAGCCAAATTTTGCTGCCTGTCAGCAAAGGACTTGGCTTCACCGTGCTGCCTCAAAGTGCGGTCGACAATTTTCCGCTAAAAGACACGTTACACATTGCTCAATTGAAAAACACTGTATGTGAAGAGCTATTTCTAGTTCGTAAGCGCAGTCGTGCTCTACCTCTGCGCTATCAGACCATCAAAGAAGTGTTATTGGATGTGATCGGTGGCGCGCATCAATGATGTTAGCCACTCTTCGCTGGTAATGCGTTCCTCTTGGCAATCCACCCAATATGGTTTGCCAGATAACCAGCTCTTTGACGCGACCTCTTTTATAAACACATCCACGGAATCAACGTCATCTTTGGCGTAATCCCATTTATTGCGCATGTGTTCTGCCGCTTCTTGATTAGTGTACGCCTTGCCGTTGCGGATAAAGGTGCAAGAGGATTGCTCAACTCGTTTTATCAACGTCGAGATATCTTGCTCTACCCCTGCTAGTGCAAAGGTCGGCAGAATGCTTAATGTAAGTAACAACGTCCACTTTGCTTTCATCGCACCTTTATCCTTATCCCTGACCACGTAACTACTAATAGTAACTACTGATAAGTGACTTAACTATTCTGGTGTTTGGCTGTTTAGTTCAGCAATTATTGCCACCATGCCTGAGCAGGCTGAGGCTCCGCAATCGCCAAGCGTTGACCGATCTCAGGGCTAACTAACGTTACACCGCGCTCTTCACTGATGTCTAACGCGCGTTGCATCGGTTCATTCCAATCGTGCATCGATAAATCAAACGTGCTGTTATGGATCGGCATCATAACTTTGCCCTGCACATCGATGTGTGCTTGAACGCTTTGCTCTGGGAACATGTGAATGTCTGACCAGAGTTCATTGTACGCACCTGTTTCAATCATGGTGAAGTCAAATGGACCGTACTTTTCGCCAATTTCTTTAAAGCCATTGAAGTAACCAGAGTCACCACTGAAGAACACTTTGTGTTGTTGTGCATTGATAACCCAACTGCCCCACAGCGTCGTATCGCGGTCTGTCAAACCTCGACCAGAGAAATGCTGAGTCGGAGTTAGTGTATATTCAATGCCGTCAACAGAGTGTGACTCCCACCAGTCTAGTTCGATCACTTTCTCTTTGGGTACACCCCAATTCACCAGTAATTGGCCAACTTTTAACGGCACCAAGAAAGTGCCCACCTTGTCGCCTAGCACTTTAATAGAAGCTTTATCTAGGTGATCGTAATGGTCATGACTGATCACCACCACATCGATAGTTGGCAAATCTTCTATCGTGATGGGGGTTTGGTGAAAGCGTTTTGGCCCTGCCCATTGTACAGGAGACGCGCGATCACTGAATACAGGGTCAGTCATCACCAGTTTTCCATCGAGCTTCATTAATACGCTTGAGTGACCCAGACGATAGATGACGTCATCTTGCTCTTCTAACAGTTGCCGCGCTGTGATCACATGCACTGGAATTTCAATCGTTGGTGTTGGGTTAAGGCGCTCAGTCGTAAAATACGCTTTCATGATTTCGAACATGTCGCCCAAACCGCTTTTGTATTCCAACTCTGTATTTGCAAATTTGTCCGGGTATGTTGGCGCTTTTTCAGTATCAACATTAGAACAAGAAATCATTGATGTACCCATCGCGAACGCTCCTACTGTGGCTAGCAAAGTTTTTTTCATAAAAAGTTAACCCGAACAAAAGTAAACTACACGGTGCAGTTTACATTCTAATTATCAAAAGTAAACTACTTAGTGTAAAATAGATCAAGAAATGATCTTCTTAACTTAGCAAGCTTATGAATGTAAAAAGAAAAAGTCGTAGCGAAACCAAAAGAGAAGCCATCTTGTGCGCGGCAAGGCAAGCGTTCCAAGAGTTTGGGGTGCAAAACACCAGCATGGATAAGCTCTCTGCAATCGCACAAGTCTCTAAGCGCACGGTCTATAATCACTTCCCTTCTAAGGAAGCGATCGTGACGGAGTTGCTGACTGAGCTTTGGCGTTCGTCAATGATGGAAAGCGATATTAAACGCTTGGCCACTCTGCCACTCAAAGATCAATTGATTGAATTACTCTACAGCGAGATCATTGTGGTAACGGAACCAAACTATATTGAGCTGGCAAAAGTGGCATTTGGGCACTTCTTATTTAAGCCGGAAGATCTCAAAGAACAAGCAGAACAAATGTCGAAACAGGAAACCGCCCTGTACCGCTGGCTTACTGAGAAATCGAACAGTGGCGCTTTGCAAATTGATGATGTACATATAGCAAGCACTCAATTGCACAACTTACTTAAAGGCAGTGCATTCTGGCCACAGTTAATGGGAATTCGCCCCTCTTTGTCGAATGAAGAATCTAGGCTGTTAGCTACCCAAACGGCGGAACTTTTTTTAAGTCACTATCAAAACAGCTAAAAACAGCGGTCAAATTGGCCGCTTTTTTAAGCGATAATTCGTGACAAAGCGATGAAATTTTTGCTCAATTTTATTTATCTCACCCTTGACAGTCTCATACCGCAAGGCGTGAGCGTTCGATAAAATATTTTTGTCGTGTCGACGATGCTTTTTCGTTTTCATCTCACAAAAAAACGCCCTAAGGTGCGCACCTCTGACGACGTGGTTGTTCAACCACAATTCTAAATCGTTGAAGTAAGTAGGTTATGTCATAACATGATCACCTGCCTACTGCATTCTATGCTCTATACTTATATTTTAATTTGGTACTGACTTACTAAGGAATTGCCATGCGTATTGCTATTCTCTCTCGTAATGAGAATTTATATTCAACCATGCGCCTAAAACAGGCGGGTGAAGAACGTGGGCATCAAATCGATGTGATCGACACGCTTCACTGTTATATGGACATTACGAGCAACAACCCTAAGATCCGCTACAAGGGTGAAGAATTACCGCAATACGATGCTGTTATTCCGCGTATTGGGGCATCTATTACGTTTTACGGCACTGCTGTTGTACGTCAGTTTGAAATGATGGGTACATTTTGTGTCAACGAATCTGTCGCGATCAGCCGCTCTCGTGACAAGTTGCGCTCATTACAACTGCTATCACGTAAAGGCATCGGTTTGCCACGCACTGGCTTTGCTCACCATCCTGACAATATTCAGGACGTGATCAAAAACGTTGGTGGCGCACCTCTAGTGATTAAATTGCTAGAAGGCACTCAAGGCATTGGTGTTGTACTTGCTGAAACAAATAAAGCGGCAGAAAGCGTGATTGAAGCTTTCATGGGTTTGAAAGCTAACATCATGGTGCAAGAATTTATCGAAGAAGCAAAAGGCGCGGACATCCGTTGTTTTGTTGTCGGAAATAAGGTGATTGCCGCAATGAAGCGCCAAGCGAAAGAAGGCGAGTTCCGTTCTAACCTTCACCGTGGTGGCTCTGCACAACTCGTGCGTTTGAGCAAAGAAGAGCGTGCGACCGCTGTAAATGCAGCGAAAGTGATGGGCTTGAACCTTTGTGGTGTGGATATCCTTCAATCTAAAAATGGCCCAGTGGTAATGGAAGTGAATTCTTCCCCTGGTCTAGAAGGCATCGAACTAGCAACGGGTAAAAACATTGCAGGTATGATCTTCGATTTTATCGAGAAAAACGCTAAGCCAAATTCAAACCGTACTCGCGGTAAAGGTTGATTTTTGTTTAACGTACAAGAGAGCCAAAAACCGGCTCTCTTGTTACTCGTCGCTAGGATGACACTATGAATCAGAAAATGATCATTGGGAATGCCGAAGCTATTTGCTTGCCAGAGTTAGGGATTACTCACCTTGAAGCGCGTATTGATACAGGCGCTCAAACCTCTTCATTACATGTAGACAATATTGATTGCTTTGAAAAAGATGGTCAGTCTTATGTTGCATTCGATCTACACCCAGATGTATACCATTTAGAACAAGTGGTTCGCTGCACAGCGAAACTAAAAGCAAACCGTAAGGTTAAATCTTCTAACGGTACTTTTGAACACCGCTGCGTGATCACGACGATGCTGCGTATGGGCGACCAACAATGGCCAATCGACATTACGTTGACTAACCGTGAAAAAATGACTTACATGATGCTGTTAGGTCGTCAGGGCATGGCAGACAAAGTGCTCGTTGATCCTAGCCAATCTCACTTATTGGCATCTTAACCCCGTAGCTTCAGATGAGTGATCGAACGTTTTTGTTGAGCATCACTTGTCTGGCTTTATCTTCGCCTACTTCCTACGAAATAACGCAAACAACAATCCCTTCGCTTTAACTTTTGTCACTCGCCAGTGCGTCATTGGCTTAGTCGGCGCTGTATTCAAAATGTGCTGATACGCTTTTTCATCCAAAGTCACCTCTCCCCCATGTGCCAAAAGCAAACATTGCGGATTCATCTCAAACACACGCTTTAATGATTGCCGATATTGATTCGGATGAAATATGGGAAACGGCGCAATCAGATGCTTTTTCACCTGCACCATTAAATCCGCCACATACAACACATCTTGTTCAGAATGATAAACCGACAGATCTCGATCAGTATGCCCTAGCGTTTCTAGCACCTGCCAATCATCAAATCCAGGAATAAACTGTCCATCAATAAGTTCAATATCTGGCTTTAGCTTGCGGGAATACCACAGGTTTTGCTTTGGTTTACGCATCCGATTCGCCATCCAGCGTGCTAACATCAAATCGGTCAAATGCATTAGCCAACCGTCTATACCGCTATACCACTGGCTCTCTCGCTTTGCGGCCAATAGCTTGCATCCTGTTAAATCACGTAGTTTGTGCGCACCACCAGCATGGTCTGGATGCATGTGGGTCACAACAACCAACTTTAGGTCAGAAAAAGGACGATGGAGTTGATGTTCAATAAAGTCTTTAAGATGAGGGATGTCTGCTCGACTGGCACCATCAAGCAACAATAATTTATCGGGATATTCGGCGAGATACATGGTCTGAATGTACCCCTGAATTCTGTGCAGCTGCAAAATATGTCCTTATTTTAGTGAGATGCTTCATGACCGAACCCTTACTGGTCAGACCAACTATAACAGCAGAATGGACGCTTCGGTAAACAAATATTCACACGTAGCGACGACAACAAATCATAATCGAGATGATAGATTTTAATCATTAGACTCAAGGACCCTTTTATCCGTTAATGCGCGCACACGGAGTTCGTGTCAGGGTATGAGGTAAATGCCTCATGATTTGCTTTTTTGTACTTTTCCTTCTAATTAATTAAGGAGTTAAGTACATTTTTGTGAGAATCGAGTTGGAAAAAGCAACTAAATTAGACCGCATCCGCGCGGACTACAACGTTCACTACTGGAGCCAAGGTTTCTACGGCATTGATGACCAAGGCGAAGTATATGTATCACCACGTAGTGATCGTGCACATCAAATCCCTTTCAGCGCTATTGTAAATGAGCTAGAAGCGAAGCAGTTAAATCTGCCTGTATTAGTACGCTTCCCGCAAATCGTGCACCAACGTGTGCATGGTATTTGCCACGCATTCAACCAAGCAATTGAAGAATACCAATATCCAAACAAATACTTGTTGGTGTACCCAATTAAAGTAAACCAACAACGTGAAGTGGTGGATGAAATTCTAGCGAGCCAAGCTCAACTAGAAACCAAGCAGCTTGGTCTTGAAGCGGGTAGCAAGCCAGAATTGTTGGCGGTACTTGCATTGGCTCAACAAGGTAGCTCCGTGATCGTGTGTAATGGCTACAAAGACCGTGAGTATGTGCGTCTTGCACTGATCGGTGAAAAGCTGGGTCACAAGGTATTCATCGTACTAGAGAAGCTTTCTGAGCTGGATCTGGTACTAGAAGAAGCGAAAAGTTTGGGCGTAAAACCGCGCCTTGGTTTACGCATTCGCCTCGCCTCTCAAGGCGCAGGGAAATGGCAAGCAAGTGGCGGTGAAAAATCGAAGTTTGGTTTATCAGCATCGCAAGTGCTTAGCGTTATTGAACGTCTTAAACGCGAAGGCAACCTAGACGCGATGCAACTGGTTCACTTCCACCTTGGTTCACAGATGGCAAACATCCGTGATGTACGCAATGGTGTGAACGAGTCTGCACGTTTCTACTGCGAACTACGCGCACTCGGTGCAAACATCGAGTACTTCGATGTGGGCGGCGGCTTGGCAGTGGATTATGACGGCACACGCAGCCAATCATCGAATTCGATGAACTACGGCCTTGCAGAATACGCACGTAATATCGTCAACACAGTGGGCGATGTGTGTCTGCAATACGAACAACCAATGCCAGTGATCATTTCGGAATCGGGTCGCTCGCTAACAGCGCACCACGCTGTGTTGATTTCTAACGTAATTGGTACCGAGTCGTACCTACCGGAAGAAGTACATGAGCTTGATGATGACGCTCCGCTTTTGCTACAAAACATGTGGCGAAACTGGGAAAACTTGCAAGATGGTACAGACGCTCGTGCGTTAATTGAGATTTACAATGATACCCAAAGTGATTTGGCAGAAGTGCACTCTCAATTTGCTACAGGTGTGCTTAACTTGGAACAACGTGCGTGGGCAGAACAATTGTCACTACGCATTTACTTCGAATTAAGCCGCAAGATGAGCACTAAGAATCGCTTCCACCGTCCGATTCTGGACGAGTTGAGCGAACGTCTTGCGGATAAGTTCTTCGTGAACTTTTCTCTCTTCCAATCTCTACCAGATGCTTGGGGTATTGATCAGGTGTTCCCTGTTCTGCCACTTTCTGGTCTTGGCGAGGCGGAAGAGCGTCGTGCAGTGATGTTGGACATCACATGTGACTCTGATGGCGCGATCGATCACTACGTTGATGGTCAAGGCATCGAGAGCACGCTACCTGTACCAGCTTGGAGCAAAGACAAACCGTACCTAATGGGCTTTTTCCTAGTAGGCGCATACCAAGAAATCCTTGGTGACATGCACAACCTATTTGGTGATACCCACAGTGCTGTAGTCAATGTTGATGAACATGATCAATTTGAGATCAGTTACATCAACGAAGGTGATAGTGTAGAAGACATGATGCGCTACGTTCATATCGACGTGGATGCGATTCGTGACAATTATAAACAATTGGTTTCACAGCGAGTTGAAGCCAATGAACAAGCACAAATCCTAGCAGAACTAGAACAAGGTCTAGCAGGATACACCTATTTAGAGGACTTCTGATATGAATGATTTGTTTACTAAAACTGATTATTCGCTTTACTCCAACTCTATGTCGTTTTTACGTCTGCCGTACATTCGTAACCCGGTATCGGCAGACGCAGACGTTGTGGTGTTGGGAGTCCCTCTGGACATGGCAACATCTGGTCGTCCAGGTGCGCGTATGGGTCCAGATGCAATTCGCCGTGCCTCAGTCAACTTGGCATGGGAAGGTAAGAAGTTCCCGTGGAGCTTCAACGTATTGGATAAACTGAAAGTGATCGACGCAGGTGATCTCGTGTTCGATTGCGGTGATGCGGAAGATTTTACTTACCGCCTTGAAGCGGCAACCAGTGAAATTCTAAAAAGTGGTAAAACCATGTTGGGATTGGGCGGTGACCACTTCATCACGCTACCTATCCTACGTGCCTATGCGAAGCATCATGGCCAAATGGCTTTGATTCACTTTGATGCTCATACGGACACCTATGCAAATGGCAGTTCATACGACCACGGTACGATGTTCTACCATGCGCCGAAAGAAGGTTTGATCTCAGCGAAGAACTCAATACAAATCGGCATTCGTACGGAGTACAAACAGCAAGATCACGGCTTCAATGTGATTAATGCGATGCAAGCGAATGACATGTCGGTGAACGAGATCCTAGAAGAAATTCGTCGCACCGTCGCAGACAAGCCAGTGTATGTTACTTTTGACATCGACTGCTTAGACCCGGCCTTCGCACCGGGAACTGGTACACCAGTTTGTGGTGGCTTGAACTCAGACAAAGCGCTGAAAATTATTCGTGGTTTAGCCGGCATGAATATCGTGGGTATGGATGTTGTCGAAGTATCGCCTCCATACGACCACAGTGATGTTACCGCACTAGCGGGAGCAACCATCGCACTAGAAATGCTTTACGCATACGCATCTGAGCGCGAATAGACATAATCATTTCTAAGGGAGCTTCGGCTCCCTTTTCTTTCTGATGCTTTCCTCTACCTTTTATTCACTCGTTTCATCTTGAACTCAGCTCAACCGAGCAGACGCTTTATTTTTGCACTTTAACCATTAAAACCAGTTACCTATAAGGCTCATTCTATTCACGAAAAGTAAAAGATTTAACGTAATTAGACAAAGAAATGCACCGCTTTTTGAAAACAAAATCGGATTAGTTTTTCTAATTGAAATCATAGATTTTTATCTTGCTCAACTTCACACTTTTCGATTGCTAATTATACAAGCAAGCACTATTATCTCGCGCAAATATCCCCGCAACACAAGAAGTCAGTTGGCACTCTGTAAAAGAGCGCTAAGGGTTTTTACGTCTTAAACTTTTTGGAGAGATACGCAAATGTCTGCTTCGTTTCCATTAGCGAAACTTACCTTTTTAATCGCTATATTGACTGCCGTGGGTCAAATGACCCAGACAATGTACGTGCCTTCAATCGGTCATATGGCGGGCGAGTTTTTGGTATCTGCGTCATCACTTCAAGCTGTGATGGCTTGTTACCTAATCCCATATGGCTTGTCGCAATTTGCGTATGGCACACTATCGGACCGCTTGGGACGCAAACCGATCATCATCGTCGGGCTGCTTATCTACATCGCGGGTACACTGGTAGCATTATTTGCACATCAATTTGAATGGTTCTTGATTGGTAGCTTTATCCAAGGCTTAGGTATTGGCTGCGGCGGTGCGATGTCACGCACTCTGACTCGCGATTGCTTTGAAGGCTCTGATCTACACAGAGCAAACAGCTTAATTAGCATGTGTGTGATTTTCTCACCATTAATGGCACCAGTATTAGGCGGTTACCTAACAGAAGCTTTCGGATGGCGGTCGAGCTACTTGTTCTTAGCGCTATTTGCTATCGCGGTTGTGATCACCATGATGACAAGCATGATGGAGACGCTACCAAAAGAGAAACGCAAATTCGAACCAGTAGCCAAAAGCTACAAACACGTTTTGTCTGACCGTCGCTTTCAAGGCTTTTTGATTTGCCTGGTTGCAACATTCGCTGGTGTGGGTGTATTCGAAGCAGCGGCTGGGGTGTTGTTGGGTGGGGTATTAGAATTACCTGCAACAACGGTAAGTTTGCTGTTTATATTGCCGATCCCAGGTTACTTGGTGGGCGCAGGCTTATCTAGCTACATCGCAAGACGTCGCTCTGAGCGTCGTGCTTTAAACGTAGGCTTGGTCTCTATTTTTGTAGGCTCTGCTATTGTGCTCATCCCAGGCTTGTTTGGTTTAACCACGGCATTAACGCTAGTTGGAGGCGCAACCGTGTACTTTTTGGGTGCGGGCATTCTCTTCCCAGCAGCAACAACTGGAGCGATTGCGCCATTCCCATACCATGCAGGAACAGCAGGCGCGACATTGGGTGGCATGCAAAACTTGGGGGCAGGTGTCGCAACTTTGCTCGCGTCACTATTTCCAGCGCATAACCAGATGCCTTTGGGCATTTTGATGATGGCAATGTCGGTAATTGCAATGCTTGGGCTAATGTGGGTGAATCGAGCACACAATCACTCAAACGAAGTACCGCAAGTTATCTGATCATTATCAGCTTACTTTCAAAATCCAAAAGGGACACACTCAACAAGTGTGTCCCTTTTTTCATATCACACTATATCGATTTCCCGATGAGAATGATTTAACTTTCGAATTGATATTTGTTAAAAATAACAGCTGCTTACACAATGTGTTTTCAGCTTCCTTCAAATTGAGTAGCCAACTCGAAAATATTGAGGATTCTCACTTTTTCGGCATACCCCATAACAAAGAATGGACAACTGAAAACCACTAACAAAATGAAAGCCCAGCCCTCAGGATGAGGCCACTTGGGTGTACAATAAGGATAAAATCAGATGCGTTTCACTTTAACTACGTTGGCCGTCTCGGTCGCGCTTGTCGCCGGATGCAGCAATCAAGGAATTCCTAGCATGACTCAATACTCCCAAACACAGATCGTTGCTCAACAAACTCAAGCTCCGGTTGCGAAAAAAGTCCCTCACGCGATGACTATTCATGGCGATACCCGCGTTGATAACTACTACTGGATGCGTGACGACGAACGTAAAGACCCTGAAATTTTACAGCACCTAGAGAAAGAAAATCAGTACGCAGAAACCGTTCTAAAGCACACTGAAACACTTCAAGATACGCTATTTGAAGAAATTAAAGGGCGTATCGCAAAAGACGACAACTCAGTACCTGTTCGTAAAGGCAACTACTTCTACTCCAGTGAAGTGACCGGAGATAACGAGTACGAAGTCCATTTGCGAGCTAAAGACTTTGCAGGCAAAGACAAACAAATCATTTTAGATGTCAATGAACTAGCAAAAGAACATGAATTTTTCAGTATCGGCGGCCTATACGTTAGTCCGAATGAAAACTTATTGGCGTATGGCGAAGACACATTAAGCCGCCGCGTGTACACCCTTAAGATCAAAGACCTGACAACAGGCAATTACCTACAAGATGAAATCGAAGGGGCCTCAAGCGCTGTCGCATGGCAGAACGATAACAACGCCTTTTACTACATCAAAAAAGATCCACAGACCTTATTGGGCTACCAAGTTTATCGTCATGTATTGGGCACACCACAAAGCAGCGATGAGCTGATTTTTGAGGAAACCGACAGCGCCTATTACACCTCACTAAGCAAAAGCAAAGATGGCGAAGATATTTATATCTGGCATTCGAGTACAGAAACCAGTGGGGTCTCTATTATTGATGCGAACAACCCTAAAGCAAAGGCGAAACCGTTCTATCCTCGTGAAGATGGCATTGAATACAGTATTTCTAAGCTAGGCGATTGGTACTACATTTATACTAACTATCAAGCCGTCAACTTCCGTTTGATGAAAGTTCATCAAAATGACATGCATGACCGCTCTAAATGGCAAGATGTGATTGCGGCAGACAACAACACTCAACTTGTCGACTTCGAGTTATTCGATGATCACATCGTCTATGAGCAGCGCTCTAACGGCCTAGCAAGCGTCACTGTACGTCAGCTTTCAACAGGAAAAGAATTCCCCCTCACATTTAATGACGATGCGTTTGCTGCCTATTTGACAGGTAACCTAGAGCTGGATAACGAGAAAGTTCGTATTTATTACAGCAGTTTAACCACTCCAGGAACCTACTACGATTTCGATCTAAAAACGGGCGGGTCAGAAGTCATGAAGCAAACACCTGTACTTGGTGATTTTAATCCTAACAATTACCAATCAGAACGCATCATGGTCACAGCCCGTGACGGTAAAGAAGTACCCGTTTCTTTGGTGTATCGTAAAGACTTATTTAAGAAAGATGGTACGAATCCACTCTACCAATATGGTTATGGATCTTATGGCGCAACCATTGAGCCAACTTTCCGCTCGACACGTTTGAGTCTGTTGGATCGCGGCTTTGTTTACGCCATTGCTCATATTCGTGGATCTGAAATGCTTGGCCGCCCTTGGTATGAAGACGGTAAAAAACTAACCAAGCAAAACACATTCAACGACTTTATTGATGTGACTAAAGGTTTGGTTGAACAAGGCTACGGCGCGAAAGATAAAGTCTTCGCTGTTGGTGGCTCTGCAGGAGGTCTCTTAATGGGGGCTATCATCAACCAAGCACCAGAACTGTACCGCGGTATCGGTGCACATGTTCCGTTTGTGGACGTGGTAACCACTATGCTCGATGAATCAATTCCATTGACCACCAATGAGTATGATGAATGGGGTAACCCAAATAACAAAACATACTATGACTATATGTTGAGTTACTCGCCTTACGACAACATCAAGGCGCAAAACTACCCGAACATGTTGGTAACGACTGGCTTGCACGACTCTCAAGTACAGTACTTTGAACCAATGAAGTGGGTCGCCAAACTTCGTGAAATGAAGACAGACGATAACGTCTTGTTGTTCAAAACCGATATGGAAGCCGGACACGGCGGCGCATCTGGTCGATTTAAGCGCTTAAAAGAAGATGCGCTAGAGTATGCCTTCTTCCTCGATTTACTCGATAAAAAATAAGCGTATTAATAGAACTGCATCTCTTCTAACAACAAAAATGCCCGCAAGTTGCGGGCATTTTTTATAGACGCACTCTCTAAACAAGGAGTGGGGTTACCTAAGCACAGAACGACCAGCGTCTCTTATAGCCAAAGGAAAGCAGAAAGAAAAACGCCTACTCACAACGAGTAGGCGTTAACACAATAAATGTGTTTAGGCAGTAGAAACTGGCCTATTTATTAGAAGTAGTAACGAGCACCTAGAGTCCAGTAGTCGTTCTCTTCATTGTTGTAGTCGTTACCTAGGTCAAACTGGTAACCAGCGAAAGTAACGAATGCAGGAGTTACTGCGTACTCTGCTTGTAGCGCAGTTTCGCTTGAAACTGTCTTGTTGTCTTTGTCGTCTTCTACACCTTCGTAGTTAACGCTGAACGTCCAATTGTTGACTCCGTACGCTAGTAGGCCCTCAATCTGAGTAGTTTCTTCACGCATCTCGTAGAAGTATTCGTTCATGCCGTATACAACAGCTGCGTACAGACCAGAGCCATACTCACCGTAATTTACAGAAACAAGGTGTGATTCAGCAGTTTTAGTACCTAGACCAGAATTCTCAACATCACCGCCGCTGTATACGTAGCCTAGACCAAAGCCCGCAACAGAGCCGCTCAGTGCGATTTGACCACGTTGGTCATACTTGCTGCCTTTAGAAACGTATTCTGGAAGACCTGTGTTAGGGTTTTGTTGTAATGATAGGCCTCTATCATCATTTTCACCTTGCCAACCAAGACCTAGGTTGAAAGCAAAACCTTCGCCAAACTCAAAGCTTTTACGGTAGCTGATCATTTTTTCAGCACGACCAGTACCTAGATTGTTGTGATTGTCGTACAAAAAGTCGTTCGCGAACGCGATTGGTAGATCCGCAACGCCAGCGACATCGTAGTACGGAGACCACTGTGTACCTCCCACTAAACGGCCAAACTGCTGGTGGGTCGCGCCGATGTAGCCCAAACGAGTTGAAAACGACTGGCTACCACCATTTAGGTAGTTAAGTGCCCATTCGCCTTTAGCGTCGATAGTGATACCGTTGCCAATGTCTTTCTTGCCCGCAACATTGATACGTGGAGACACTTGGTGAACTTTTACTTCTTCTTCGAAATACTCACCCACGCCAACTGAAACGTGACCGCCGATCGATAAAGATGTACCATCGCTGTTGTAAACTTCTGCTGCGAAGGCCTGTGAACCACATGCTAGTGCCGCCACTGCAACGGCTAGAGTTTTCATTTTCATTGTTAACATCCGTATAGTTGTTTGTACCGGTTCGCTTAGAAACAGATTAAATCCGAATCAATCGCAACGAACACACAACAAAGTAGTAATGAAATAGAAATGAAACAAACACTTTCTTATGCAACCAGTGGTATCAATGCTCACATTTTGAACTTAATCACAAAAAAATAGGGAACTTTTCATTCCCCATCATAAAATCTGTGGCTTTTTACGTGTCACATCTCCCAACGTGCGAGTGGCTTCTCAGTTTTGATACCGTTACTGCCCCAGCGGTCAATAACATCAATTTGCAGTATGCGGCTCGGTTTAATAAGCGATGTCAAGGTTTTCGACGGTCGTTTATCCGTCACTAACCATAGCGTTTTATCTTGTTCAAACTGAGCTTTTAAAGATAATTTGTCTTCTTCTGTCCACTCAAGTTCCGGCTTAAATTCGCGCCCAACCACAAACAATTGGTTGCCAGAGGCAAAGTCCTCTAATGACTCACTCATCAGTACCACTGAATCGATGCCTTTATCGAAGATCTCTGCCTGTTGTTGGTTGATCAGTTCACGCACATTGAGCATAAGAGCCTGTTGATTCGTTTGAATCGCCTTTTGGTGTTCAGGATATACACGTTGTAGATCCTCTCCAACAATGCCCGCCATTCGGATTAAGTTTGTAGGGTTCAGCCATGCGTACTTCGATGTTGACCCGTTTTCCAATGTCAGTACTGCAACTCCTTGAGCTCTAGGAGAAATGGCCTGCGATGCATCGATTTCAATCAAGTGAATGTTGCCCTGTCGAGCGTAAACATAAGTCGGGTCTTGTTTCCAAATCGCACCAAGAGTAATAGCAACCGTCGCGACTTGACCCGCTTGCTTAACTTGCTCTGTACCTTTATTTGCGAACCAGTTTTCAAGACGCTCAACGCCGTAACGCTTTGGAGGCAGATACTGAGTCTCTATCCCTGTACCTTTCATGAGTTGCTCAGACAACATGTACGTGACGGGAGTGCTGGTTAAAATGTCTTTGGCGCCTGCCAACGATGGAAGTTTCGTCGCTATAACCAAACCAAAAGTTATCGCTAATTTTTTTATCTTCATGTTCATTACTTTATAAAAAGGGTTACGCTTTTTGGATAATTCGGTAAACCGTTGCTATTAGGAAAAATGCCGCAGAAACAATGATGATGGATGCGCCTGATGGCACTGGTAGCTCAAGCTCCATCGGCAGTATGGTTCCTACTAAACACGCAATGGTTGCCAATAAAGAAGAAAGGAGAACAAAACTGCCCATGCGTTTAGTCAATAACCTAGCCGTTGCACCAGGAATCAGTAGCAATGCACCAACCAATACCGCGCCAATAATCTTTACCGCGGCGATGGTGACCAAGGTGATCATCATGACAAATAAGTAATCATAAAAGCTGGTATTAAAGCCGCGTACACGTGCAATATCCGGGTTGATACAAGTTAGCAAAATGCGGTTAAACGTTGGAATAAGAAGCAGTAATATGATCAAACAACTGATCGCTAAAATAAGGATATCGTTGTCCGTCACAGTCAAGATCGAGCCAAACAACACGTTCTCCAACATGTGAATGTTGATCTTGCGAGCAACGTACATTAACAGCGCAGCACCAACCGCTAACGCTAGTGCAAGAAAAACCCCAACCAGTGTGTCGTAAGGTACATTCGTACGATTACGAACAAAGTGAAGCAACAGCGCAAAAATCATACAAAAGCTAAACAATCCGATGATCGGATTCTCTGGCGGCTCACCGAGCAACACACCAATCGCGATTCCGGTAAGCGCAGCATGCCCAACCGCTTCAGAGAAAAAAGCCAGTCGCTTGGCGATGACTAATGTACCAAGACCACCAAGTAATGGTCCTAATATCAGCGCTGCAACAATTGCGTTCACCATGAAAGCATAAGAAAAGCTATCGCTTAACCATCCAGCTTCAACGCCGCTAACCGCTAACTCTCGCAACCAATCCATTATGCAGCCTCCACTTTTGCTGTGTAGTGCTTGAATAATGTTTCTATACGATCAGGACTTAGTACATCTGAATGGTGCCCTGACGCCACAATTTGACGATTTACAACATGGACCTGCGCATCTAAACGGCGCACTGCGGTCACGTCATGGTGTACTGCCAGTACCGTTTTGCCTTCTCCAACGACTTCATGAATCAAACCTTCAAGATATCGAACACCTTGCTCATCCATGCCAGTTGTAGGTTCGTCTAAAACCAATAAATTGGGCTCATCCAGTAAAGCTTGCGCAAACAAAACACGCTGTTGCTCACCGCCAGAGAGTTGCCCCATACGACGGTCGCTACGCGTTGCCATACCCACGCGATCCAGCTGGGCCAGGGCATGTTGAGTTTGTTTCGTTTTACGTCGCCAAAATAGAGGGATACGGGTTTGGTTAAGCAGTACAAAATCCATCACGGTTAACGGGAGGCTTGCTTCAAACATCGCTTTTTGTGGCACATACCCTATCTTCCCCGATGCAGCTGATGGCTCTGGCCAATTGAGTGCAATGTTTCCCGAAAACGGCGTAAGTCCAAGTACCGAACGAAGCAAAGAAGTTTTCCCACCACCATTCGGTCCCATAATCACGTGACATTTCGCGCTCTCGAATTCGGCGCTGATGTTCTGCAAAATGATATTGTCGGCGTATTTTAGGCCCACGTTACTTAAGGAAACGGAAGGTCCAGTCATTACGCCTTTTCCCCTGCTCGCTTACTCGCCACAAATTTCATGGCTTCGATTAGTGTTTCCACATTATCTCGCATCTCAACCTCGACTTTATCAGCCTCATACTCACCGTGAGTCATGTGAGAAAAGCGATAAAGCTGCACCCCAGTCGCCTCTTCGATGGTATCAACAAAGCGATTCGGCATATTGAGCTCATAAAACAGCACATCAATGCCCGATTCACGAATTTTCTCTATCGTTTCCTGTAGCTGACTTGCACTTGGTTCTACACCATGAGCAGGCTCAATGACAGCGGCAACGTCAACACCAAACTCCTGAAGGATATATCCGTAAGCATTGTGGGTTGTCGCCACCTTCATACCAGCCGTGTCCAACTCACCAAGAGACAACATTGCATCACGCTTCATCAGGCGAAATGTTTTTGCGTATTTACGGGCATTTTGGCGATAGAACGTAGCATTGTCTGGGTCCAATTGGCTTAGCTCACTCGCGATGGTGTAAACCTTTTGAATGGTTGTTGATAAACCGACAAAGGTGTGAGGGTTCACTGCTCCTTGACCAACAGACTGCCCCATAGCAGGCAATAAAGGCACTTCTTTGTTCGCTTCGATAACCACGAGATCATCACGCTGAGAAGCCTTGATCACTTTCAGTGCAAAATCGTCATGACCAATACCATTGATCACTATTACGTCCATTTCATTTAAGCGCTTAAGATCATTAGGTTGTGGCAAATAGTTGTGAGGATTAAAACCAGCATCAACCAAAGGAACGATGTCCGCCTTCTCACCAACAACGGCTTTAACATAGCTGTAATAAGGTTGAAGCGTAATACCAATACTGAGTTTATCGGCAGCAAAGCCAGTAGAAGACACCGTCAATAACGCGGTGGCTGTAAGAATACGACGTAAAAGAGAGCGTTTGATCATAGTACTTATCAATTATGTTGTCTTAATGGGCGTGAGAGTGGGAAGAAGAGTCTGACAGAATGATTTGTTTCCAGCCGAAATCGTGGCGTTTAGCTAGATCGCTTAGTCCCTCCACATTTAACGAACGGCTAGAATCATTAAACCAAATATCAGCTTGAGAACTGCGGCTATCCAACAGCATGGAAGCAGAGCCTTGGGCACTGGTCTTCACGCCAATGTAGACACCGTCATCAATTCGTTGCCACTGATGAGAACCTTTACGCTTCCAGTTTTGGTCTTTCACGAATGGAGCAATCCAAAGCGCCTCCATATCAGAGATCTCAGGCCAAGTTCCGGTATCTAACTGCAAATCACGAATCTCTTCATGAGCGAGCTTAAGTTCAGCGATCAACCCCAACTCGTTTTGATGTAAATCCGTGATTAACACTTGATGAGACTGCATGTCTGGCTTTTCAGTCGCGACCTGATGGTAGGGCATAAGTATGGCTGCTGAACTGAGAATCGCTGCGATTGTCAGTGCGACCCACTTTCCTTCTCGGTTACCATTATCAGGGCGAACTTTCTGAACGCTCATTTCTCTTTCAGCTCAACGATATCCACTTCCACCGGGCTTTCATGTCCGGCATCAAATACCAAATAGAAATCTGTTTCAGGGTGAGTAAATTCTGCGATGGAACGCTTATCTGTTTTTTCTTTGGCGATCAGATTGTCGTCGTAATCGTACATTTCGACATCGTAGTCGACCGCTGTCGATCCATCCGAGTAGCCCGCTTCACAAATCACTTTATCTTGCGCCAAGTGACAGCTCATCAGAGGAAAATGTGCAGCAGCGTGAAAGGACGCAAATCCAGAAAAAAGCAAAACCGCTTTTAGAAGAGAAGTGTTATTCATGATAATTCCAAAATGGCCCAGCAATTGCTGAGCCTAATTCGATTAGTTAAGTTGAGTTTCAAACGTAAGATGAACATTGGCACTCGCTTTATCCGCCAATGGATTATCTTTTAATTCACCTTTGTAGTTCGCTTTCATTAAGTAGCGCCCAGCGACTTCTGGCGTGAAGATCACTTTGCCATCTTTATCGCTCACCACATCGATTTGTTCTTGATGGTTTCGGTACATGGTACCTTCACGTGTAATCTCAGCAGTAACGCCCTCTTGTGGCTCTCCGTTAAAGAAAAACTGGAAAGTCACAGGCTCACCTTCAATGATGTCCGATGGATGCGTGATCGGTTTCATCTCCAGCATTTTGCCTTCAATCTCCAACGCTTTGTCCGTTGGCATACCAACCGTAATGTAGCTTTCTGCTCGGGTGTAACTTAGTTGAGTAACCACATCACGCGCTTGCTCAGGAAGCACGTCACCACGCTCAGCTTTGTTTGCTCGCGCCCATTTCACCGTATCACGACGGCCCGCTTTGTATTGTGTGTAGTAGCTCGGCTGATTATTAATCGCGACTTTGTGCGTGCCTTCTTCTGTAAAAAAGAAATCAAACATAGAGCGACGCTTGCCACGAACAACAAAGTTAGGACGCTCAGAGCGGCCATCCGGCATCACCACAAATGCCTGATCACTACCCGCAGGCTTATCAAAAACAAACGTTCCGTGAGAGGCAGTAACATCAAATGTCAGCCAGTCACCGCCTTCTTTAGAAACCGTAAAGTGAGAGGGCAGAACCCAACGTGGATGTGCTTGTGCGGTGGTGGTTACAGCCAATCCCATTGCCATTACACTCGCCAATGCCACTGCTTTCATTTTGGTTTTCATTGTTGTGTCCTTTAATCACTTAACTTGATAATTGACGGTGATGACACCCGTCTCTTGTGTTGGTTTAAGCTCATAGCGCACGTCACTGTCCGCTAGCGTTATTTTTTGACGTAAGTAGTTTCGCCCACCGTGTTCACGAACGACCTCGACGTACAACGTGTAATTTCCTTGTTCCAAACGCTCCCCTGCGTCATTGGTTCCATCCCAGACAAAGCGGTATTGACCAGCAGGACGTGTTGCAGAAGTCACCGCATCAACAAGTTCACGATCATAACGACCCGCTTTTCTCCACCAGCTGCGTAGATCTTTTAACCATTCGTCTTTCCCTACCCATAACTGAATGGTTTTAACCGGTTTACGCTGATCGTTTTCAACCCAAACCGCCACATAAGGGCGTGCATACATTGAGGTATCTATCTTTGGAAGTTCGAGTTCGAAGTCGACCTTCGCGTTATCTGGTAGAGGCGCCGCGGAAAGAGAGAAAGGAGTAAAAGCCGCGATCAAAGCGGCTTTACAAAAGTGATTACGGCGGAAAAACCTTCCTGTGTTCAACATAAGTGTTCTCTAAAAAAGCTGTTATGGAACAGCAACAAAATAAATTACGAGCGACAGTAACGTACCAAAGCTCATCCATTGCATTGACGTTCTGAGCGTCTTCTTCTTAGGCAGTAACAAGCACACGCCTGTAAGAACAAAAAACACCATCAAAAGCGCAGTGACGTCGATAAACCACTTCCAAATCCCGCCACTGTTGCGTCCTTTATGTAGATCGTTCAGCAGCGCAACAATACCGTAGTGCGTCGTTTCAACATCAGCCGCACCAGTAGTCATATCAATAAAGACCGTAGCGTTATAACCCGGGCCTTTAAAATCCATAGAAAGCTCTCCGAGTAACAACTCACCTTGCTCAACTTCGGTATACACATCTAGTGCGGAAGGAGTGCCGCGAAGCTCGGTTTCTTTAGTCAAGAAAGCTACCAGTTCTTCACGATTAGGTTGAAAGGTATCTGAATGTGAGAATAGAACTGAGTGCGGAACCGTCAGAGTATGTTGTTGAATGATAGGTTCACTGCGTTCAAACAATTCGGGGCGATTGAGGGTAATACCAGTTACTGCAAAAAACAGCGTAACTAAGAGAAGAGCCATCGAAATATAGATATGTAGGCGGCGAGCCCAAGTTTGAACACCTTTGCTTTTAAGCAACATAGAAACAATCATCACCAATAAATGTGGGGCATAATTTAGGTGATAATCATTCGTATTGGCATTTAATTTACATTGTTTACTTTTTCAATTCAGCTTGGCTTGCACATGTTTTAGCTATTTGGCCCAATGCGAGTTACCGATTGCCTACCTTTTAGATAATAATCATCTCAATTAAAATAACTAAAAGTTAAACCACTTCCTCAGTTCGCAAAAATGACATAGATCTCATATAAACGTAGGTTACTATGTTCTTTTAACCTAATTACTTTCGGTGTAAAACATGAATAAATGTCCTGCGATCATCGGTATTGTATTTGATGAAAAGAGTTTGAAAGCTATCGATAGAATAAATGAATTACATGAATTAGAGAGATCGGCCAAAGTATTTATTAGCTAGGGTAACCTTTGGAGTATTTTTGGAGGAAACTCCCTGAAGGGGACAGCGAGTAGTGGCCTATCTAAAGCAATTACTGCTATTCCCGCCAAACCAGGATGGGAAACCGCTAAAAATGTTAGCATTGGATTAGGAAGAGGAATTTCTTCTGATGCAAGCCAAACTGCTTGGAGTATATCACAAGCTAATTGGGAGTATTACTTCAAATCATATAGTGCCTTAGATCAGATCAAGCTGAGAGAAATCGAAAAAATCGCCACTTTCCAAGCACTTGATCATGTACACGATAGCAAGCAATATAGATTTTGGAAAGCGATCTCAGATGGATGTAAAATATGAACAAGAACGCTGTAATAATACTCTTATCATTTTTCTCAAGTGTCGCTTTAGCAAATGCAAAATTTGAAGACAGTTTATTTAAAAATGTAAGCCAATCTATTGATAATTATGGTGCTAAGATAAAGCAGTGTGAATCTATGGCAAAACAGAATACGCCTGACAAAAAAATCCTAGAGTATTCAAAGAACCATATAGAAGCATTAACTCCTGTTCTGCCTTTTTTAAGCGAAAAAGCTTTTGAAGCTTGTGTCTTAAAAGAGAAACAAGAACTAGCATATCACTTATTAATAGCAAAAAATAACGCTTCAAGAACCTCAACATTAAAGCTTGTAGAATCGACTGAAAGCCTTACTTTTCATATCGAACCTACATCTATAGAAAAGTTTGAAACACTGAGCAAAGTACATCAAGAATATATAGAGAAAAAACCCTTTTTCTCCCGACCATTTGATGCGTTAGCCTTTTATGAAAAACTCATGCAGTAAATAGCCTTTATGACTTTAGACAAAAAAATACCCGAGACTGAGCTCGGGTATTTAATAAAAATGTTCGCTATGAGTTCTGCGTCGATTCTACTTTGCGTAGCTGAGATAGATACTTAACCCAACTTTTTGCCTGATTCGATGGCTTAATCTCATTCGCTCTTTTGGCATTAGCGAGCGCATCGTCAAACCGCTTAAGTTTGTAGTAAGCGCGAGTTTTGATAAGTGCAACATCCGCTTTACGACCTCTGACATTATCGAGCGCGGCAATGGCATCTTTATAATGGCCTTCTTGCACCAGCAGTTGAGAATAGTTCCAGTAATACTGCCTATCTAGCTGAGCTGCAATACGCCAGCTATCAATAGACTCTTCCCACTCTTTTGCCATTTGCCAATACGTTGCTTGCTGAGCTTTTAGCTTACTATTCGAGTTTACATCCTCTAGCTCGTTCATCACCAATGCAGCTCTCTCAGGAATACCTCGTTTCGCGTACAATTGTGCCAGCAGCTTTAAGTCATCTTGGCTAAGTTGTAACCCTTTCAGTTTTGCCAACGCCAAAGAGTCTAGGGCACGTTTGTTGTCATCAACCCGTAGATATAGAGCAACAAGCTGACGCCACCATTCAATTCGCTCAGGTTCAATCACTATTAAGCGTTTGATGGTCGAGATTGCCGGCTTCCACTTTTTCAGTTCTAGCTCAGCAGAAAGCTTTATCGACAATGCGCCAAGCTTGTCTGGCTGACCAAACTTCTCATAACGAGCCATTGCTGAAAGCACTTTTTGCCACTGACTCAGTTGATAATGAGATTGGGAAATACGCAGCCATAGTTCATGCGCTTTTTGACCTTTAGGAATGTTTTTGCTCAAGGCATAGTAATGAGGTAAAGCCTTAGAAAAACGTTGCTCGTTCAGCAGTATATCAGCCAACATTTTTCGGGTTTGCCATGCTTGCTCATCTTGTAGCAAACCACTATTGACTGCCAACTCAAGTTGCTTAATCGCCGCTTGAGTTTGCTCGTTCTGCCAGTAAAAAATACCCAACATTCGAGCGACATAAGCTTGGTCATATCCACGAGAAAGCTCCATAGCTTCAAGAGATGAAATCGCTTCTTTTAGTTTCTCCTCTTGAGCCAAGTTGTGTGCTCGTTGAACTCTCGCTGCGGTGTATTGGCTTAACTCACTGGCAATGGTTGAGAGTGCACTCAGGCTTAATACCGTACCGATTAAGAATTTTTTCATCATTTGGCTAACTTGAACTCCACTTTAGCGGTTTGTCCGAACTGCTCAATTGACACACCATCCTCAACTTTTGGCTGATACTTCCATTTTTTAAGCGCACGGATTGCTTCCCTTTCAAACATGCGCTCGGGCTCAGCCTCGATCACTTCAATATCTTTTGGTCGTCCAGTTGCATCGATCGTGAAACGCATAATGACATAACCTTCCACTCTACGTTTCAGCGCCTTACTTGGATAACGAGGATCAACACGATACAACGGCAGTGCTTGCTGGTTGCCCATTGTTCCCTTCAAGTTTGGAGCGCTAATCGCGATGCCTTCAAGGGCTGTGTTTAAACCTAAAGCACTGACTGGCGTCATCTGACTCATTGGTTCCATTTGAGTGTCAGCTTGAGACAGATCCATTGGCTCCGGCGCTTGAGGTGGTTCTGGTTGCTCCGGCACTGAACGTTGACGACGCTGCACGTCTGCTTCATTCTCTACCATCACCATATCAAAACGAACGGCTTCTGAAGCTTCTGGTGCACGCTGGTTGCCTTTATCAACCATCCACGCCATAAAGCTAAACAAGCTCACAGAAATTAACAGTGATGCTGGTAGTGCAAGTAACAGCCTGCCCATTAAGGTTTCTCCGCCGCCAATGCAATGTTCTTCACACCCGCCGCCTTTGCAGCGTCCATCACTTTCACGACAGTGCCATTGTAAGCATGCTCGTCAGCTTGGATAACTAACGAGGCATCAGGTTGATCAAGTAACAGGTGCTCAATAGAGGCCTCAACACGCTCAATATCAACCACTCGTTTGTCAATGTACACATCATTCGCTGCCGTTACTGCGATAAAAATGCCCGCGTCTTTTTGACTTACTACATTAGAAGCCTGGGGGCGATTCACTTCTACACCGGATTCACGTACAAACGAACTGGTCACAATGAAGAAGATCAACATGATGAAGACGATATCAAGCATCGAGGTTAAATCGACTTGAGCTTCATCTTGTTGGTTAGGTCTGCGTCCGAGTCTCACTTTTGACTCCTTAAAGATTGTTCTAACTGGATAGCTTTTCGTTCACACACTTTGCTAAGGCGAGCATGAATAAACATGCCCGCAAGCGCTGCTACCATACCTGCCATGGTTGGCAGCGTAGCAAGTGAGATACCAGAAGCCATCAATTTCGGATTGCTGCTGCCTTGCGATGCCATTACGTCAAACACCGTAATCATGCCTGTCACCGTCCCTAACAACCCTAGCATTGGGCAAACCGCCACAAGTAGCTTAATAGTCGATAGGTTTTGGCGTAGTTCGATTTGCGCTTTTGCAATCCATCCTTCACGGATTTGATGCGCGTACCAAGAGTGGTGCTCTGATCTTGCGTGCCACTGCTCACAAAGCTGTTTTTTTACCCCAGGGAAAACCGTTGTGAGATAAATAACTCGCTCCATAACCAACAGCCAGCACACCGCCACGACGGCGGCCAGCCACCATAGGATTTGACCACCTTGCTGCATAAAGCTCATCAAGGTTGTGGCCCAATCCTCACTGTTCAAACCCAATGTGCTGAGTAGGATCTGCTCCATTACGCTGCGTTCTCCGCTAAGGTGTTAGAGTGACTTTTGTTATTCGGCATATCACGCTCAGCTTGTTCTGCAACTAAACCGATGCCTTGTTTTTCTAAGATACTGCGAATATTTTCTGCTTGAGAGCTCAATACGTTGTGCGCTAATAGCAAAGGCATGGCTGAAACAAGGCCAAGTACGGTAGTCACAAGTGCCATCGAAATGCCACCCGCCATTACTTTCGGATCACCATTACCAAATTGAGTGATGACTTGGAAGGTTTCGATCATACCCGTTACCGTGCCTAGTAGGCCAAGCATAGGAGCTAGAGCAGCAAGAAGCTTAAGCATCGACAACCCTTTTTCTAGGTGGGTTTGCTCATCAACAACGGCTTCCAAAAGACGTAGTTCTAACGCTTCTACGCTGCGATGCTTGTCTTTCTGGTATACCGCAAGCACGCGACCCAAAGGGTTGTTTCCTGGCTGCGCTGGGGTTTTCAGTTGCTTCATGATTTTCTGGCGCGAAATCATCAGAGATGCACCACGTACGAGCGCAATCAATAGGCCGATAGCCAATAAACCAAGGATGATTTTGCCGACAACGCCACCCGCATTTAGGCGATCAGCCAAAGTCGGTGAGTTTGCGAGCTGCTCAAGAAGAATGCCACGTGACGGATCTATGACAAGCGCATCAATGTCACCAGAGGAAATAGTATTCGCTGTTGGACCGCTTTCAGGCTGACGAAGATAGTTTACCGCATCTCCGCGTTGACCATTCCACTTAACGTAGCCAGTGTCATCCAGCAGCGCCATAGAACCAAGACGAACACCACTAACCGTTTGTTCACGACCCTCGCCATTTAGCAGTGTGAAAGAGACGTTTGCCATTTCACCGCTTGCTTTGATTTGTTCTTCCATGCTGCGCCACATCGCCTGAAGTTGGGTCAACGTTGGCAGTGATTTAGCCGCAACAATAGCATCGATATCTTTCTGATATGAGTTTGCATCTACACCGGTTACTGAGCTTTTTAGCTCAGACTCTAGCTCTTTTGCGTTCTGGCGAACGACGCCAAATAACTCACCTAGGCTCCCGGTTTCTAGACGCAACTTTTCTTCTAGCTGTGCCAGTTCTGCTTCATTTTCACCGAAGGTAACACTTAATGAGTCCGCCTCTGCTTGAAGAGCAGCACGCTCTGCCACCAATTTATTCTTTATAGCCTGTAGGTCTTGCTCTGTTTGCTTAAAACCTGATTCACGCGCGACATTGTGCGATTGCTGTTGACGATTTTCTTGCTGCGCCTTTTGTAACAACGCATCACTAGCAAAAGTTGTATAAGGCATTAATGCGGCTGTCGAGATTAATGCAACCGATAACCATTTTTTCATCATTTATTTGCCCTCCGCAGCGGTTAACGACACTGGTAGAGTTAACATGCTCGGCGCGATCTGTTTATTCGCCATAGCGAACGCTTTGTCTAGCTCTGATTTTTGCTCAGAACCCACTTGTTGCCATGCTTGTTGTTGCTGTGACCAGCTCCAAAATGTGTCACCAGATAAGCTACGCGCTACCAAAGACAAACGCCCTAAATAGAGAATGTCCGCCTCCACAGCTTCATTGTCACCTAGGTTAATCTTGCCTTGGTAAACGCCAAGCTTGGTGCCGTAATCCATTTCAATTTGGTACGCTTCTAAAATACGACGAAACTTCTCTGCATCCGCAACGTCTGCACGCGTCATCATGGAATCCAGCTTTGCAATTCGCTCCTCACGTTGCGCTTTGCGTATAGGCTTGTCGTTAGCGACGAGCACTTTTAAGCCCTCAAGCATGTGATACATCAAAGGCACGACACCTTGACGAGTTTGAGCAATCTGCTCAATTTGCTCGTTCAAGCTATCAACTTCTTGATTTTGACTTTCAACAAGGCTTGCAAGATGATCGCGATAAATCTTCAAGTTACCGACTTCCTCTTGCAGCTGCTCAATTTCAGCTTCTAGAGTAAGTGATTTTTCTGCGCTTGCATCAATACGTTTTTGGCTTACCGCCGACGACTGGTTTGTTTTACTCTGCACAGCTTGTGCATCGTTTAAGTTCGCCGCGTGAGCGGGAATCAAAACCGATGATATCAACAGAGCGATACTTGATTTCATTAGATTCATACGAGTTATATTTCTGTGTTCCAAAAACGACCAAAGGGGAAGACTACCCTTCCCCTTTAATAATCAAATTGTTATCAGTACTTGAACTGGATTGTTGCCATGTAGTTGCGGCTTTCTCCAACCACAACCCCACTCGCACCTTTTTGCTCGCCATTCGTGCTACCACCACCTGCGAAGTAGTCGGTATCGAATAAATTCTCGACATTGAATCGAGCAATGATATCCAAGTTTTCATCGTACTTATGTTTGTATGACACGCCCATATCAACGCGAGCGTAGCCATCTTTCTTGAAGGTGTTCTTTGCATCACCGTAGCGATCACCTTCATAAATCAAACCAAGGTTTAAGTTAGTGTTGTCTTGAACCTTGTAGCTAGACCATAGACTTGCCGAGAACTCTGGCACGTCTACAGGGCGGTTACCTTCATATCTTTCTGCCTTCTTAAGCTCTGCATCCAAATACATCGCAGAAGCGGTTAGCGACAACTCTGGGGTCACAAAACCTTGAGCCATTAACTCAGCGCCTTTGTGAACTTGCTCACCACCTTGCGTTTTCTTGTGTAGGAGATTGCCGCCCGCGTCTTTGCCGCTTTCAACATCCAGCGAGATGTTCTCTAACGTGATATCAAACACAGCACCAGATACAAATAAACGCTGATCAAACAGTTCCCACTTCGTACCGATTTCATAAGAGATACCACGCTCAGCGTCGAGTTTCTCACCTTCATTGATGTAGGTACGACTACCGTTGCTGACTTCACCTTGAGGCATGAAACTTTCAGAATACTGAACGTAAACCGAGCCATTCGTCGATGGGTGGAAAATGACACCAAATTTTGGAGAAACCTGGTTTTCGGTCAGTTCATCATCACGCTTTTCGTCATAACGAACACCTGCAAGCACTTGCCAGTAATCATTAATCGTCATCATATTTTGCGCGTAGATACCCCAAGTATCGTACTCAGCAGTTGGTGATTTCTTCGAACTACGATAGCTAGGCTTAGGCACCGTTTCTCCTGGCGCAATACTCGCCTCATTATGAAATGCCATAAAGCGATCATAACTGTAATCTAAGTAGTTAGCGCCCACTAACAACGTGTTTTCCGTACCGAACAAAGTAAAGTCCGTCGTCACATCTATATATGCAGTATCAAATACCCAATTATCGGAGCGATCGTTGCCTCGATGCTTAATCGTATTTAACTCTTCATACTGATCAAACTTAGGGTAAGACTCTACATCAAAACGCTTAAAGTCTTGGCGGTTGTA
The DNA here is from genome assembly GCF_033337395.1 of Vibrio sp. YT-19(2023). Taxonomy (NCBI): domain Bacteria; kingdom Pseudomonadati; phylum Pseudomonadota; class Gammaproteobacteria; order Vibrionales; family Vibrionaceae; genus Vibrio; species Vibrio sp. YT-19(2023). The sequence continues at coordinate 69,628 of NZ_JAWOQN010000024.1, forward strand.
ACCTGCTTTTACGTTCACGTTATCCGTGACTTGCGCATTAATATCGACACCGTAGTTTTCTACTTCGTTATCAATTTCAGACCACTGCGCATCCCAAATGTACTTATCACCGCGAACCGCTTTGCCATCAACAATGTATGCGCCAGAGTCCACGCTACCATCGTCTTTCGTGCGATCGTAATGAGCCGATACCATAAAGTTGTCTGTGATATCGTACTCAACCACTAGGCCAGCTACCGTACGATCTGTTTTAGGCTCAGTGCCATCACCGTACCTGCGCCAAGAGCCGTAGCTTTCTTTGGCAAAAATTGCGCGCGCTCGCAGTGTCTCTGCATCATTTAGCGCGCCGCTCACATCAAGCACAGTGCGTGAGTGATCATTCGAACCTAGATCTTGACTCAAACTTGCTTGTGTTTGAGTTGTTGGTTTTTTCGAAACCATGTTTACCAAGCCACCCGGCTCAGATTTACCGTATAGCAGACCTGATGGACCTTTAAGCACTTCAACACGCTCTAAAAGCTCAATTGGCTGACGATAGTGTGACCAGTGTTGACGACCATCACGAAGAAAACCGTCTGAACTGCTAAGTTCAAAACCACGTAGAGAGAAACGTTCGCGGTTACGGCTTGTACCACCCGCGCTAACACTTGCATCGTTACGTAGCACTTCACCAAGTGTACTTGCACGCTGCTCATCAATTACCGTTTCATCGATAACCGCTACTTGTCCCGGCGTTTCCAGCTGCGTCATTTCCATGCGCATTGCTGTACTGTTTGTATCTGCCTTGTAGCCGAACTCTCGACCTTCTACAACTACATGTTCGTCTGTTTGAACTTCCGCCACTGCAGGTGTTGCTAACACTGCACCGATCACTAACGCCAAATGGCTCTTAGTAAACATATCCTTTCACTCCGATTATTATTTTTCGGGTCACATACTTGTTGAATGCGATTCCCTCTTAATTATTTCGCGGGTGAATATAAGTGATAAGTATTACCATTTGCATTAAATTTACATTCTTTGCATTTGCAAACTTTTGTAAAGTACTCTCTGATGATGCGCCATGATAATGTGACATTAATCACAAAAAATACAACTTAATCATACTTATTGTTTGAACACTAAAGTAACCCTCAAACCACCTTGCTCACGGTTTTTCGCCGTGACTGCTCCACCCATAATACGCATGGATTCTTTGACAATCGCAAGACCTAAACCGTAGCCACCAAGCTTTTTATCTCTAGAAGCATCTAAGCGTGTAAACGGATCAAAAATATCGACCAGCTTGTTCTCTGGAATACCAGGCCCATTATCAGATACTGACATGGTGGTGAATTGCTGCCCTTCTTTGACATAATTTTCCAGAGAAACTTCTATCTGAGATGCTTGTCCTGAATATTTAATGGCATTACCAATAAGATTGTTCAAACAACGAATGACCAGCGTTTCTTCACAAATGGCTTTAGCACATACAGCTTCTGAGCGGAAAGACAACGTCTGTTCTGACTTCAAATCTATTTTGCAACGTTCTACTTGCGGGGAGAGCAAAACTTCTAAATCACAGCGTTTCGTGGCTTTGTCGAAGCGCGCATTTTCCAAGCGACTGAACTCCAATATATCGCTGATCAAATGGTTTAGCTCTTTTGCTTCATCTTCTAGCCTTGTCACTAGGCTTTGCTCACTTTCTCCAACACGCTTTCGCAAAAGATGCAGAACCAAGTTCTGCCTCGCTAACGGCGTTCTCAATTCGTGAGAGACATCTCTTATAAGCAGTCGCTGCTTTTCAGCGAGAGAATGAATCTGTTGCGTCATGTGATCGAAGTCTTGCGCTAACTCGTTAAACTCACGCGTGCTCGACTTCAGCTCTTTCACGACACTAACATTAAAATCGCCATTAGATAGCTTTTTGCTTGCTTCTCTCAATCGATCCAATGGTTGCTGTAAGTTACGTGCCATTAGCAGCGAAAAGAGCGCCAAAATAACCACTGCAATCACGACTTTGAGAATAGAGAAATACAGAATGAAGTCATTTGCAGGGTGCAGTCGATGTGGCAATTGAATCACTAAAGTATTGCCATGAACTAAAGGAATATTGATGATGGGGCGATTCACTTTCCCCTCAAGTTGATCATCGATGCTTCTCTTAAATTGAAGTTTGAACTCGAAGTGCGGATGCATCAGACGGTGCGTAACTGGTTGCTGATGTTCATTCAACACAAATAAATAAAAGTTTTGCGCATTTGCCCAGTCAGCAAGTTCGTCCATGTCTCCGTGCTCAATCAATACGTTAGCTTGATGTGCAAGGTCTAGCATTTCTTCTCGCACACTATCGGGCACTTTCAACATGGCTTTCACCAGAGCTTGTTCCGCTAAGGATTGCACGACCAAAATGCTAATGACAATTGCGGTCATGCAACTAAATAACTTGAACGCTAAGCTGTCTTTACGTTTTGCAATAAAAGGTGGACACCGGAGCTTCATTAACGGTTTACAGCCTCTAAATAACTGTAACCTTTGCCACGGAAGGTTTTGATATGTTGCTTGGAAAGCCCCGCCTCAACTAACTTGCGACGTATGTTACTGATGTGCATATCAAGGTTGCGATCAAAAGGACTCAGCTCTTTCTTTAACACTTCAGTTTGAAGCTCTGCTTTTGAAATCACGACTCCTTGGTTTTTTACCAAGTAGCTCAATAGTTCAGCTTCCGTACTTGTGAGGGGTAAGCTATTAAGCTGGTCACTGATCGTTTGAACGGTACTACACATCGTCTGACGTTGACGTTCCAAGCCAACACGACGAAGAATCGCTTTGATGCGCATTAGAAGCTCAGCGACATTAAAAGGCTTTCCGATATACTGATCGGCCCCCGCTTGGTAACCATCAAGCATCGAGTTTTCATCGTTGAGAGCGGTAAGCATTAGAATAGGTGTCGCGAAGCGCTGACAGATCCTACGAGCAACTTGCATGCCGTTAAGGTTTGGTAACATGACATCAAGCAATACAAGATCTACAGGCGTTTTTTCCATATATTGCAGCGCACTTTCACCGCAATGCACAGAAGATACGATGTAGCCCTCCTCTTGCAAAACCGCTTCTAACAGCTCACACAAAGGAACGTCATCATCGACTATCAAAACTCGTGACATTACCACTCATCATTCAAATAAAAATGGTTCGCATTTTATTACTCATTTACCAATTAAACAACTACACACTCTAAGGCTTTAAGTCCACAGGACTCAGTCCAAGAAGCAGCAACGTACTATTAGAGTTTAATGTTCACTTGTACTAAAGGTTCCTAACAATATGCACCTAGATATATCTTCATAGAAAAAACGAGTACAATCTGGCAACCGCAAAGCAAAAGATAAAGCGAATGGAAACGTTATTAATTGGTCACCGTGGCGTGGCAGGTTCATACCCTGAGAATACAAAAATAAGCATTCAAGCAGCCATTGACCTGGGATTAAAGTGGGTGGAAGTGGATATACAACCTACCAAAGATAATGTTTTAGTGGTTTGCCATGATCATACCGTCAATCGATGCAGCAATGGACAAGGGCGTGTTGATGAGCTCACCCTGGAAGAGTTAAAAGCATTAGATTTCGGTAGTTGGTTTAGCACAGACTTTTCAGGCGAGAAGATCTTGACACTAGATGAACTGCTCACTTTAGCTACTGAGAATAAGCTTAACTTGAATATCGAAGTTAAAGTAGACAACCATCCAGCGGAAGAAGTGGTGCAGACTCTCGCCAATGCGTTAGCAAAAAGTCCAATGCCGCAAGAGAATGTACTCCTATCGAGCTTTAGTCATGACGTCATTAGAGCGATGCACAAATACTGCAGTGGCTACCGATTGGGTGTGTTAAGTGAATTCTTTACGAGAAAAGATAAACGCCTTTTGGAAGAAGTTAGTGCCTATAGCTGCAACCTAAACATTAACTGGGTTCGTACTCGCCAGATAAACAAACTCCAACAAGCCGGTTACAAAGTGATGTGCTATACGGTGAACAATCCAAATAAACTGAAATACCTACCTCAATTAGACGGTATTTTTAGTGATCATCCACAGCGCTTTATGCCATAGCCTATAAGAGCCAGAACATTAAAGGGGACCTTTTATTACCACTCAATCTGAATTGGTGTCCCCATCTCGACAAGCTGGATAAATTCATCCATCTCCTCGTTGGTAATCGCAATACACCCATTAGTCCAATCAAAACTTTGGATGTAAATCGGCAACTGACTCTCACCGTTTTTTAAGCCATGAATTTTGATGTTCCCTCCAGGGGAGACACCTCGGCGCTTCGCTTCCAACGCATCAATCGCATCAGGGTAACTGATATGCACAGAACGATAAAAAGCAGAGTCCTCTATAACATAATCTAAAGTGTATTCGCCCTCTGGCGTGCGATTGTCTCCCTCTTCTTGTTTATGTCCTTGAGGGTTCGCTCCTAAAGCAATTCGGTATTCTTTTAGCACTGCTCCTTGTTCCATCAAATACATTCGACGCTTAGACTTGTCGACTTTAACGAGGTCAACAGCTGCGTGAGTGCCAGAAGCAAACATACAACACAAGAACATAGAGCACCATTTTACTGACATTGTCGTAACGCCTAAGCTAATAAAGTGAACAAGAAAAGAGCGATAATGCTAGTCAGTTAATGCTCGTAAAGCAAACAGTATCTAATGCGGAACCGTAAGATAGCACTCGCTGAAAGGCGTACTTCTTATTGTTATTTGATACAACAAAAGTCAAAGAGAAGATTTCTCTATTCATTGCGGCTAAGTTGCATTACTTTATAAGCATATTTATTTATAAAGTCCGCACTTTTTGAGAGGGAACCATGATTAACATTGCTTTTTTTAGTGCAAAATCCTACGACGAAGCCTCTTTTAATAAAATTAAAAATAACCGCGATTTTGAATTTCACTATCACGACTTCCGACTAACCGAAAAAACAGCCAAGATGGCGCACGGCAGTGATGTTGTATGTGCGTTCGTTAATGATGATCTTTCAGCTCCCGTTCTTAAACAGCTTTCTCTAGGCGGGACCAAGCTTATTGCTATGCGCTGCGCGGGATTTGATAAAGTTGATCAACAAGCAGCCAAAGAACTAGGCTTACAAGTGGTTCGAGTTCCTGCTTACTCACCAGAAGCAGTGGCAGAGCACACGGTTGGTTTAATGATGTGTCTAAACCGCCGTCTTCACAAGGCCTACCAACGGACACGTGACGCCAACTTCTCGCTAGAAGGTCTTGTTGGCTTTAACTTTTTCGGAAAAACCGTTGGTGTTATTGGTACGGGTAAGATTGGTATCGCGACGATGCGTATCTTCAAAGGGCTTGGCATGGAACTGCTTTGCTACGACCCCTACGAAAATCCATTAGCACTAGAAATGGGAGCCCGTTACTGTTCGCTTGAAGAAATCTACGCTAATGCGGATGTTATCTCTCTCCACTGTCCAATGAGTGAAGAAAACTATCACTTATTGAACGAAAAAGCCTTCGCGCAAATGAAAGATGGTGTAATGATCATTAACACCAGTCGAGGCGAGTTGCTAGATTCACTAGCGGCGATAGAAGCGTTGAAACAAGGTAAGATTGGTGCGCTTGGCCTAGACGTGTATGACAATGAAAAAGACTTATTCTTCCAAGATAAATCTAACGATGTCATTGTAGATGATGTTTTCCGCCGTTTATCGGCTTGTCATAACGTGCTGTTTACTGGCCACCAAGCATTCTTGACTCACGAAGCACTTAATAATATTGCCTCTGTGACGCTTGATAACGTCGAAGCCTTTTTCTCTGGTAACGTATCGGGCAATGAACTGATTAACTAAAGCCAGACAATCGAGAAGTATAGTAGAGCGTGTGATCTCAGCTATGCTATACTTCTCGACTATTTAAAATTTGAGCCAAATTACCATGAGCATAAAAACTGATATTCAAAAGCTGCACAACCGTTTAGATACATGCCAACGTAAACTTGATGCGGCACGTTCTCGTGGTGATCACGAAATGATTACAAAGTTCACGGATGAAGTAGAACAGCTAACCAAAAAGCTTAACCAGTTAAAGCATAAGCAAAACTATGAGCTGAACAAAGAACGTAAAAGCTTACTTGATATGCCATTCTCTCGTGAAATCACCAAAGCAGAACAAGCGGACATCGGCAAACTGAAAAAACGCGTACGCGGCTTAGTAATCGTTCACCCATTAACAAAAGTTGGTAAAGAACTTCGCCTTGATGTGATGACAGGCTTTGCGCCAAAAGAGTTTTAAAACTCGCATTAACATTTATGGAGCCCAAGCATTTGCTTGGGCTTTTTATTTTGTACTGCTTCATTAGATTTCATCGACATATCAATCCATAAGCTATTAAAAAGGCCAGCGACAAAAGCCACTGACCTATTTCGACCAATATCGTCCGCATTACACCTCAACGCTACGACAGTTGCTGCAACTTGTGCTCCACAACGGGATCATTCGGAACCAGCTGCTGAGCGACTTCCAAAAGCTGTACTGCATCTTGCGGGTTGTCATACTCATGCTTAAGTGCAATATCAACAAGTGGCTGAATATCGATTTGCGCTTGATGCTCCTTCACATGTTCTTTCTTTTCTTCAATTAGTACATTATGAGCGGTACTCAGTAAGTTTAAACGATGCTGCGAGCTCGCATTCGCCTTGTTAAGGCACTGATAGTAATCTTCTTTTAAGCGCAGCGTTTTGGTCTGATGACGAAACTGCGCTATATCTATCTTCTGATAACGTATAAAGTCTACGGCCACTTGCTTATAAAAACCGAATTTATTCAAATACGTCGCGTGGGTACCATGTCCCATCCCGAAGACTCTTAAGTGAGTGAGCTCTGGGTAGCGTTTGGCGTGAAGGCGGTCGATTTCATTAGTTGGATCATAAATGATATAGCCTTTTGCATCGCCAAGGTCGAGGTCGTGATACTTTCCTTCCCAATCAAATTGTTGGGCAAGTTCAGTACTTGGCCTATCATCCCATGGCACCAAAACTTTGTTTTTTGTGCTGACCGGGTGAAACATCAATACTTGATCCAACTTTAATAGATTAGAAAAGGCACCAATAGCAAAACCACCGCGGCTAAGCCCATAACCTAAACGACATTCAAAAGGCTCAAGTAAAGTTGATAGCTGCTCTAGAAAGAAAATCAAATTACGGCTGCGAAACCAGTTACTTTTCCCAAGATGCTGAAATGAAATAATATTTACTTTTTGTTTCTGGGCTAAGCGATAACCCCAAGGCGCAAAATCTGAGTGTAAGTCCTGTACTTGTAGATTCGTACCAGCAGGGGAAAAGGTGAACAACAACGGTTTATTGCGGTCGACAAACTCATACTTAACAAATACATCATCAAGTAAGTCCTCCCCGGATATCGGTAGCCTGGTTTGCTGTTCTTCACGAGAAAGAGCCAGCCATTCATCCAACCAGTACAGTAACTTCATTAATCCTCCATCTAAATTGCGCCTAGCAATTGTGTTAAAAATCTAGTTTTTAGTGTGTGATCATCTCCCCCTGGTTACAGGGGACTCTGATATCAGTCCTCTTTTAAAACAAAGCGTGAATTTGCTTATTAAATTGGTCAATATCTAAGGTTTGATGGCGAACAAACTCCTGCGCCACCAGATTAAAAAATTCTAATTTATCTAATTGTGTGGATTGAGTGCCGTGTCCCATACCGACGACTTTTAAATGGGTAAGCTCTGGATAACGTTCAGCATGAAGACGATCAATGCGATTGGATGGGTCATAAATAATATAACCTTTGGCATTGCCCAAATCTCGATCATGGTAGCCGCTTTCCCAAGCAAACTGCTGAGCAAGCTCAGTACTCGGCCGATCATCCCAAGGCACTAACGCTTTATTTTTAGTGCTAACAGGATAAAACAACAAAAGATGTTCTAGTTTCAGCAAGTTAGCGAACGCGCCAATTGCAAAGCCACCTCGACTTTGCCCATAACCCAAACGACATTTGAAGGGATGAAGCAACTCAGATAGCTGCTCCAGAAAGAAAATCAAATTCCGACTACGGAACCAATTACTTTGTCCTAAATGTTGAAAGGCAATAATGTTTACTTGTTGTTGTATTCCGAGCTCGTAGCCCCAAGGAGAAAAATCCGGAGTTAAATCTTGTACCTGCACATCAGTACCGGAAGGAGAAAATGTAAACAACAATGGCTTGTTAAGATCGACGAGTTCATACTTCACAAACACATCATCAAGTAAATCGTAGCCAGAGATAGGTAAAGCCATCTCTTGTTCTTGTTGAGTAAGAGCTTGCCATTCATCTAACCAGTAAAGTAGCTTCATTTTTTCTCCAAGTGCATCCGCAGTATTTAGACTGGAACTCTATCAAAATGCGTTTAAGCATCCCACGTTGAGACTTAAGAAGGCTCTATTTGAAGCCCAAATGAGACGTATGGAAATGTCTTCGATTGAAGGTATTACTGCGTAAACTAAACCCAAAGTAGGTACGCAAAAACTTGGAGAAAGAGCTAGAGAAAAATCAATTAGAAGTTTCGATAACAGCGGTTAAAAAACAGCAGATACAAAAAAACCGCTGTCAGAACAGCGGTTTTTTTTTTAAAAGTGGCGGAGAGATAGGGATTTGAACCCTAGATACGCTATTAACGTATGCCGGTTTTCAAGACCGGTGCTTTC
>NZ_JAWOQN010000249.1:0-899 GCF_033337395.1 Vibrio sp. YT-19(2023)
TTTATCTAAAAAGCAATCGGGTTGGGATTGCCCACGCAGTTGAGCATAACTGACGGTCCAAGGTCCAATGCCTTTCAACGCTAACCATTGTTGCGGATCCGTCTCCGCGTTGCTTTGCATAAACTGAGCGAAACGCACCAACGTCTCTTTACGACTTTGCGGCATCCGCAAAAAACTCACGTCGGCATTCGCAATCGCATCTGGTGTCGGGAAAAAGCGCTTGTCAGCATCACCACTGAGCGTTTTCACCAATAAATTAAGCTGGCCTATCGCGGCCTTGACCGACACTTGTTGACCAAGAATGGCTCTAACCCCGGCTTCCCAAGCATTCCACACTCCAGGAATCCGAATGCCTCGGTTCGAAACAAGCCCCGGTGCCACATAATCCAAATGCTGCTCGACAGTACAAATATCGGTGTCGAGATCGAACATACGACGTATTCCAGACACTAAATTTTGCAGCTTCGCAACTTCTTCAATTTCGAATTCAAGCTCAAGGTTTCCTTCACCTTTGCTCGCCTTAAACCACGCTTTGCTGTTATCCAGACAAACGTTGCGTTGGTAACTCTCGCCGCTCACCCGCTCCACGCCCTCAATGGCTCTTAGTCGCTAAAAATCCAGCATGTGTTGCCAATTCAACTCGCCACGATAAGACAACGCAATTCGATTCGTGCTCACGCCATCAAATTCTCTTCGACGAACTTGAGAAGGCGTGAGCTTCAGAAACTTTTGGAATGCATCGTTGAAACGGCGCGTGCTGTTAAAACCAGCGGCGAAGCCAACTTCCGTAACCGACATCGAACTGGAATGCAGCAACTGCTTGGCGAACATTACCTGCTGATATTGCGCGTACTGTTTTGGTGACATGCCGAGATACTGCTCGAACAACATACGCAAGT
>NZ_JAWOQN010000250.1:0-897 GCF_033337395.1 Vibrio sp. YT-19(2023)
TTGAATGTAGCAACCGCGACAGTCCAACCTGCTTGGATAAGCACCCAAAGCAATAGGGAACCTTCGTGTGCACCCCATACCGCTGTCAAACGGTAGTACCAAGGCAGTTGGCTGTTTGAGTTACTTGCTACGTATTGCAGAGTGAAGTCGTTAGTATAAAAACCCCAACACAAAATCACGAACGAGAAAAACAGCATGATGAACATCGACCAAGACAGCGGTCGAGCGGTATTCATCAGCATCGTATTATTGTTTGATGCGCCCCATAGCGGCAGTACAGAAAGCAGCACCGCCATCGCTAAAGATAAAATGAGGGAAAAATGGCCGATTTCAGCAATCATTCGCCGCTTCCTTGTTTTTGTTCACTGCTGTATTGCAATGGTTCATGCGTTTTCTTCATGGCTTCTGCAATTTCAGGTGGCATATATTCTTCGTCGTGTTTAGCGAGAACTTCAAACGCTTCAACTGTCGTTGCGTCTTTTAGAACACCTTGCGCAACGATGCCCTGCCCTTCACGGAACAAATCAGGAAGAATACCTTCGTAAGTGATCGTTACTTTTGGACCCACATCATGCAGATCAAAGCTCACTTTAAGAGAGTTAGGATCACGACGAACCGAGCCTACAACTACCATACCACCAATACGAAGACGCTGACCAACCTCAGGTTTAGTACCATCTGGCTTACCGTTGACCAGTTCAGTCGGCGTGTAGAAAAGGTCCATATTTTGGTTAAGCGCATATAGCATTAAACCGATGGTGGCACTGATACCGATAAAGATCGCCAGAACAATACCTAGCCTCTTTTTACGTCTCGGGTTCATAAGGTGTTCTCCATATTCTTCGCTGCGTCAATACGCGCTTGACGGTCAATTTTCGCTTTCACTTCTTTCATTAA
>NZ_JAWOQN010000251.1:0-897 GCF_033337395.1 Vibrio sp. YT-19(2023)
CGCCATGTCTTCAATCACTTGCTTTGCTTCCGTAACGGACTCTGCGCCTTCAACGATGAAATGTTCTTCGAATGGTGCTAAATCTTGAAGGACACTATCCAAGACTTCTCGTTCGTCATCGACGCATAAAATCAGATACTTAGTCATGTTTCATCTCCTTCTTCAATGACTAGTAACCAGACGGTCATACAAGTAAAGGCATTGAGTTCCGATTGAACATCAATCCAGCCTTTGTGTGCTGCAACGATTTGTTGGCAAATAGACAGTCCAATACCTAAGCCAAAGTTGCCTTCTTTTTTGGTTGTAAAGTTGAGTTCAAAAATTGCTTTTTTCTGCGAATCCGGAATACCGCATCCATTATCTTCAAATGAAATCACGGCATAACGCTGTTGGTTTTTTTCAACTTCTCTCGTTTGTATTTTTAACGATCCTTTATCAGGAAAGGCGTCAATCGCATTAGAAATTAGGTTGGTCCACACTTGTTGCAATGCAATAGGTTGGCAAAGCATACTCGGAAGTGGGGCGTAATCTGTTGAAACTTGATGCACTTTTAGCTTGTTTTCGAAAATCACTAAAGTGTCTTCGATGCCTTCATGGATATCGGCGTAGTGCATGCGTTCATCATCAGATCTCGCGTAGCCTTTTAGGCTCTTCACCATGTCAGCGATGCGAGCGGCACAAACATTGATAGAACGGAGAGAAGCACCTGCTTGATGGTATTGTTCTAACGTCTCTAGCGTAGAGGAGGCATTGTCTTTCTTCTTGGCGAGTTGGGAAACGAGTTCGGAATCGCTCTCTAGGCCTAAATTGACGACTTTTTTGGCAATGGCACGATCAGGTAACGTGCTGTTGAGCTCTTTGACGCGTGAGCGCAGTTCCGCAGTCGAGGCTGGCTTG
>NZ_JAWOQN010000252.1:0-897 GCF_033337395.1 Vibrio sp. YT-19(2023)
TTGGTGTTGTTTAAGTCATAAGAGAAGTTGTACTTGCCGCCTACTTTCAGCTCTTCACCGCCCACTTGTAACGGATCCATTTGCGCTTCGTTGGTTTTCGACAAGTCCGCGTTAGCGCTCTTCGTCGCACTGGTGGTTTCATCTAACGTGACTGTGATGATGTCGCCAATGCCGCGAGGTTTAGAATCATCATACAAATCGGTAATGTGCTCTGGGCTAAACAGAGAACCCGTCGCCGCAGCATAATGCTCAGGCTTTTGTTTTGGATGGATTGGAGCCCACGCAGGATCACCAGCAACCGGATCATTTCTGCCACGCAGTGTATCAACGATGCCGCTACTCTCGTCTTTCGACTTATCGCCTTCAACCGCATCCACAACGGTAGTCGCTTGCGTCACTTCATCCGTTTCGATGGGTTCTAACATCGCACAGCCAGACATGGTTGTGATCAGCGCAAGTAAACAGATACGTTTCATTATGAGCTCCTTAATGGCTAACTTTCGCCGTTACAACTGCTGGTTAACGAAGCTCATCATCTTATCGACAGACGAGATCACTTTAGAGTTCATTTCGTACACGCGCTGAGCTTCTATCATGTTGACCAATTCTTCTGTCACGTTTACGTTAGAGGCTTCTAGCATCGATTGGCGAATTTCACCCAAACCGTCCAAACCCGGAACACCTTCTTGCGGGTCGCCACTTGCGCCTGTTGGCAAGTAAAGGTTCTGACCGATTGGCTCTAGGCCTCCTGGGTTAACAAAGTCTGTAATAGTCAACTGGCCAACGACTTGGTTATCTTGCTTACCACGTACGCGCACAGATACTGCACCGTCCGTACCGACAGTAATAGAAATCGCATCTTCTGGAATCACAATTTCAGGTTCTACTGGATAACCA
>NZ_JAWOQN010000253.1:0-893 GCF_033337395.1 Vibrio sp. YT-19(2023)
ATTTTCGCTATACAAAAATGAACGGAGGGATGCCATGAGCACAGCAAACAAGGATTATGTGAGCTTTCAACATGTTAAGAAAACCTACGACGGTGCAAACTTGGTGGTTAAAGACTTCAACTTAGACATCGCACCCGGAGAGTTTGTCACCATGTTGGGGCCTTCTGGATCAGGCAAAACAACGTGTCTGATGATGCTGGCGGGTTTCGAAACGGCAACAGGCGGAGAGATTTACATTGATGGCGTTCCGGTAAACAATCTCGCGCCACATAAACGCGACATCGGAATGGTATTTCAAAACTACGCGCTGTTTCCTCACATGACGATTGCGGAGAATCTCGCTTTTCCTCTAAAAGTGCGTAAGCTCGATAATCAAACCATTCAAAATAAAGTACAGAGCGCACTGGACATGGTCGAGTTGGGGCACGTTGCCAGCCGTTATCCAAAGCAGTTATCTGGCGGGCAGCAACAACGTGTCGCGTTGGCGAGAGCGCTTGTGTTTGAACCGAAACTCGTCCTGATGGATGAGCCTTTGGGCGCGTTGGACAAGCAACTTCGTGAGCAAATGCAGATGGAGATTAAACACCTGCACGAAAAGCTCGGCATTACGATTTTGTATGTCACGCATGACCAAGATGAAGCGCTCACTATGTCTGACCGAATCGCAGTTTTTAATCAAGGCGAAGTGCAGCAACTTGCCCCGCCAACGGAACTGTATGAATCTCCGAGTAACGCGTTCGTCGCTCAGTTTATTGGTGAAAATAATCAGCTTTCTGGTGTGGTAAAAGAGTGGCAATCAGAGCGATGCCAAGTCCAGGTCGGCCCCGCTCACTTCGTTGCCAAACCGGTTCGAGTGACCCAAAACGGCGAGCACACAACCTTGTCTATTCGAC
>NZ_JAWOQN010000254.1:0-892 GCF_033337395.1 Vibrio sp. YT-19(2023)
ACAGTTAGTGGAAAACTGGGCCGATATTCACGGCGTTGTCACCATCACCGCTCAAGGTGCGGTGAAGATTACATTGCCATTTGCTAGTAATGAGCTTCAGCGCACATTGCAAGAATGGATTCAACAACAGCAAGCATCCAAAGCTGTAGCCGCGTTTCCGTATCACATTGAACTCGGCGTAAAAGCACTAGAAACGCAGGTTTCTAATGCGGTGAAAGGTGTGAAGAATATCATTGCGGTGAGCTCTGCAAAGGGTGGGGTGGGCAAATCCACAACAGCCGTTAACTTAGCCTTGGCTATCGGGCAGTCGGGAGCGAAGGTTGGCCTATTGGATGCCGATATATACGGTCCATCGGTTCCGATGATGCTCGGCCAGGAAGATGCGAAACCAGAAGTTCGTGATGGCAAATGGATGGAGCCTATTTTTGCTCACGGCATCTATACTCATTCTATTGGCTATTTAGTTAATAAATCTGAAGCAGCGATCTGGCGTGGCCCTATGGCATCGAAAGCGTTAGCTCAGCTATTGAATGAAACCGATTGGCCAGATCTGGATTACCTAGTGATAGACATGCCTCCAGGCACGGGTGATATCCAGTTGACGTTGTCACAACAAATTCCTGTTACCGGCACGGTTTTGGTGACGACGCCACAAGATTTAGCGTTGGCAGATGCGCGCAAAGGTGCTGCAATGTTTAACAAAGTCAATGTGCCAGTAGTAGGTGTGGTCGAAAATATGAGTTACCACATTTGTAGCCAATGTGGAGCGACTGAACACATCTTTGGTATGGGTGGCGCGGAGAAAATGTCTCAAGAGTTTGGCTTAGCGCTATTGGGCCAAATTCCGTTGCATATTTCTATGCGAGAAGACATTGATGCTGGTGTGCCAACC
>NZ_JAWOQN010000255.1:0-889 GCF_033337395.1 Vibrio sp. YT-19(2023)
CACATTTATCGGCATGCTGCCGGGTCTTGGCCCAATTTCGGCCATCGCGTTGATGATCCCGATTACTTATGGTTTAGAGCCTTCATCGGGCCTCATCTTGATGGCGGGTGTTTACTACGGCGCCGTATTTGGTGGTTCAACCTCTTCAATTTTGATCAACGCACCGGGTTGTTCTTCAACGGTCGTAACCGCGTTTGACGGTTACCCAATGGCGCAAAAAGGTCAAGCGGGTAAAGCACTAGCATTAGCCGCTTACTCCTCTTTTACTGGCGGCACACTTTCGGCCATCATGCTGCTCGTGGCTGCGCCAGCCTTGGCTAACGTGTCGTTAAGCTTTCAATCTTCTGATTACTTTGCATTGATGTTGCTCGGCTTGTCTGCCGTTGCAGCTTTTGCTGGTAAAGGTCAGGTCATTAAAGCGTGGATGATGACCATTCTTGGCTTGATGCTGTCGACAGTCGGTATCGATAAAGGCGTTGGTGTCGAGCGTTTCACCTTTGGTTTAACCGATTTGATGGACGGCTTTAGCTTCCTTCTTCTTGCAATGGCGACGTTTGCTTTGGGCGAAACCTTAATGGGGATTCTCAAACCTTCAAACGATACTCGTGATGAAGAGCAAGACAAATTGAGCAACATCGGCTCGATGAAAGTCACCAAAGAGGAAATTAAAGAAGTCGCTCCGGTATCGATCCGCTCTTCTATCCTAGGTTTCTTTACTGGCGTACTTCCGGGCGCTGGCGCAACAATCGCGGCATTCCTAAGTTACGGCTTAGAGCGCAACTTGGCTCCAAAAGAGAAAAAAGAAGAGTTCGGAAAAGGCAGCATTCGTGGTCTAGTTGCGCCAGAATCAGCGAACAATGCCGCATCAAGTGGCTCATTCGTTCCATTG
>NZ_JAWOQN010000256.1:0-889 GCF_033337395.1 Vibrio sp. YT-19(2023)
CGCCGCCTTAGTACGCATTGGAGCCAGTAAAGCCTTTGAACACGGTAAGGAAGATGATTTTGATGTCCATCCAAACTGACCAATGATGGATGTAATCCAAATCAAACTCGACGCGTTTTTCCATCTTATCGAGCGTGTCGGTTTCGCCGCGATAGCCGTTGATTTGAGCCCAACCTGTAATGCCTGGTTTGACTTTGTGGCGCAACATGTAGCGGGCGACAATCTGACGATATTCTTCGTTGTGTGCAACGGCATGAGGACGAGGGCCAACGATCGACATAGTGCCTTGTAATACGTTGATAAACTGCGGCAGTTCGTCTAATGAGGTGCGACGTAGAAAACCACCAAACGGAGTAATACGAGGGTCGTTTTTCGTGGCTTGCTTGATGTTTGGGCCTTGATCCATCGTCGTCATCGAGCGGAACTTCCAAACTTCGATTTTTCGACCATCCAAACCATAACGATGCTGCTTAAATATTACAGGGCCTTTTGACGTCAACTTAATACCAATGGCGATAGCAAGCAGGATTGGTGATATCAACACTAAGATAATGCTAGAGAACAAAATGTCTTCGAAGCGTTTAATCCAAGATGAAACGCCAGCAAAAGGCGTATCGAACACGCTGAGAGTTTGAACTTGACCAATTTGATCCCAGCGAGAATGGAGCAGGTTGTAAGTAAAGAAATCCGGGATCAGATAAGTGTTCGCTGTGGTGTCGGAGAACTGGTTCAGGATGGAAGCAATACGCTCTTTAGCATGCATTGGCATCGCAATGTATACGTAATCGACTTCTCCTCGTTTTGCCCGTTCTAACGCTTGGTTTACCGCGCCTTTGATTGGGTATGCGGAGCTAGGCAATCGGTCGCTAGAGCGTTCGTCGTAGAAGCC
>NZ_JAWOQN010000257.1:0-889 GCF_033337395.1 Vibrio sp. YT-19(2023)
GGGCAATAAAACGTTTTTGGTATATGGAAAGAATGAGCTTAGTGCAACTGGTTTTTCAGCGACCTTTGGAGATCTGGCTCGCATTAGACAAAGTGCTTTATCTTGAAGAACGTGGTTATCGTGTTAGATTGGCAGAGTTTTGCCCTAAATCAGTTACGCCGAGAAATATTTTAATTTGTGCATATAAGAATTAGTTATTTTTTATATCTAAATCGACTATATGAAAAAGCCCACTTTACTGCGGGCTTTTGTAAACAAAACGTGACAAAATTGCTTAATTTTGTTGTTAGTTGAACATGGCGATAGCTTGTTCAGGATCTACATATTCAAGGTCAAAGCTTTCTGCCACTTCTTTACAAGTGACTTTACCATGAATCACGTTTAGACCTTCTAGGAAGCCTTTGTCTTCCAGAAGAGCTTGTTGATAGCCTTTGTTTGCAAGTTTCACAATGTAAGGGAGAGTGGCATTGTTCAATGCGAAAGTTGAAGTACGTGCAACTGCACCAGGCATGTTTGCTACACAGTAGTGAACGACATCATCAACCACGTAAGTAGGCTCGGCGTGTGTTGTCGCGTGAGATGTTTCGAAACAACCACCTTGGTCGATAGCTACGTCAACGATTGCTGCGCCTGGCTTCATCTTAGCAATATGCTCTTTTGTTACCAGTTTCGGAGCTGCCGCGCCTGGGATTAGAACTGCACCAATAACAAGGTCTGCTTCTAGAACATGCTTCTCGATAGCGTCTTCTGTAGAATAAATGACTTTCGCTTGGCCTTGGAATTCTTCATCCAGTTTACGCAGAGTGTCTACGTTGCGGTCAAGAATTGTTACGTCTGCGCGAAGGCCAACAGCCATACGAGCTGCGTTTGCACCAACGACACCACCACC
>NZ_JAWOQN010000258.1:0-888 GCF_033337395.1 Vibrio sp. YT-19(2023)
TTCTCAAGCCGAGAGCATTCGCAACATTCTAGAAAAGCAGGGTATTGGCTTAGTTGCTGAACAAGCAGAGCTCGATATGTCTAACAACAAAGGCAACCGTAACACGATAGCGGAGAACGCAGCGTAATGGAGCAGATCCTACTCAACACTTTGGGTTTGATCAGTGAGGATTGGGCCAATACCTTGATGAGATTTATGCAGCAAGGTGGCCAAATCCTATGGTGGTTGGCTGCCGTTGTAGCGGTGTGTTGGTTACTGGTTATGGAGCGAGTGGTTTACTTAACGACGGTATTTCCTAAGGTAAACAAACAGCTTCGTGAACAGTGGCTGGCACGGTCAGAGCACCACTCTTGGTATGCACATCAAATTCGCGATGGATGGATTGCAAAGGCACAAATCGAATTGCGCCAAAACCTTTCGACGATCAAGCTATTGGTGGCCATTTGTCCCATGCTTGGTCTGTTGGGTACTGTCACTGGCATGATTACCGTTTTTGACGTGATGGCCTCACAAGGAAGTAGCGATCCAAAATTGATGGCTTCGGGCATCTCTTTAGCAACGCTGCCTACTATGGCAGGTATGGTGGCGGCATTGGCGGGCATGTTTGTACATGCTCGTTTAAGCAAAGTATGTGAACGTAAAGCGATCCAATTAGAACAATCTTTAAGGAGTCAGAAGTGAGACTCGGACGCAGACCAAATCAGCAAGACGAAGCTCAAGTCGATTTAACATCGATGCTTGATATTGTATTTATCATGTTGATTTTCTTTATTGTTACCAGCTCTTTCGTGCGAGAGTCTGGCGTGGAAGTGAACCGCCCTCAAGCATCGAACGTGGTCAGTCAAAAAGACGCAGGTATTTTCATCGCCATTACGGCAGCAAACGATG
>NZ_JAWOQN010000025.1:0-71202 GCF_033337395.1 Vibrio sp. YT-19(2023)
TTAGCATGAGTAGTTTTACAGGCAAAGCCGAAACGGATGATAACCACCTACTGAAGTAGGTGGTTTAGGGCTGAAAATAAAAAAGCGGCACATTGGCCGCTTTTATACATCGTACTGTTCTATGGGTTTAGTCTAACTGAGTTGATAAGTAACGCAGGTAGGCGTTACGTAAGCGAATCTTATTCTCTTCAAAGTAATCGCTACCATAACGACCACGGTTGAAGTAACGACGTAGCATGCTGTTGTCCATGATAAGCTCATCACCTTGTCCATCACTTAAGAAATTGACGTCATTGCCTACTCGCGTCATCACATTAAAGTCATAAGCTTCGTTACCTCGAACCTGCAATAAGCCAGGAGACATATCACGCCAAGGTGTTAGTGGTAGCTTGACTGACACAGCGACAAACTGCTCTTCATCAGTATCTTTGTACTTAGTAACCTGATAAGTAGCAGAAACCTCAATATCCTCAAACCAATGCGATGTTGTTAGCTTAGCACCAACATCACCCCGCCAAAACTCACCCGCTGTCGCGTTAAACTGCCAATCCCATTCGGGCATTGAAAAAGTATAGCGAGCTAGCGAAGTTTGACGATCGAGAGTTTCATAGCCATTTTCATCTTTCTCATCGACATGCTGGAAGTAGCTCATTTCCAAACTCAAAGCGTGCGCACCAGACTGAGAAAACCATGTAGACTCACTTCTCGCGCCAATATAATCTGTTTTCGCCAAACCGACGGATACTTGGTTCGCAATATCGACATAAGGTAAACGGAAGAATTGGTGCAGCATTGCGCGTTCGATATCATTTTCGTAAGCACTATCCTCAAAGTATCCCCATTTTTCATAATCGTCAGTTTCCGCTAACGGCAAAATATGGCGAACATCGACAGCCGCGCCAGACCAAAGGTAGGTATATAAGTTGCTCGACATCGCAAAAGAGTAGTCATAAACACCAAACTCGGTCGCAACGGCATGGCGAACCATTGGTGAAAAGACAAGTTGAGAGTCTAGTGCGCCGCTATTTACGCGCTCTGTTTTCCAGTTAACCAACTCAAGTTTTTCGGCTAAATCTCGTGTCGTGAACTTAATATCCTCGCACGCAGCAGAACTATTGATAAAACTCTGATAGCACGTTGAATTCGCTTGCACACTAACAACGGGCTTTTGGTTTGCGAGCATAAATAGCTCAATACGCTCTGAATCACCACCCACTTCTGATACCGCGTTTTGACCTAGGTGGCTAGAGATGATCCCCATAGCAACACCTAAACCATCTACTTGGTTATGGTTATAACGACGGTTTTCTAGCGCCACTACTGTTGTTTGATTCAGCAAACCGATTTGAATATTCACAAAGCCTTCATTACGAAGCGCGCTCACTAAAGCAGAGATAGAAGCCTCTTTAGCTTTATTCTGCTCCAAAGACAGCTTTTCCATTAACGTGAGATTATTGCGCGAGTAATCGCGAGAACGTGTATACCCAGTAACTAGAGGTACTGAAAGTGCCGCGTTCCAAATATTTTGTTCATCAGTATTGTGGCCAGAGTAAAGCTGATAACTGAGCGAGGCTGTCACATCATAAGGCAATGTGCCTTGTGGGGTAAAAAGCTTGACCGAGGAGTTAAACTCCACAGCATCGTATTCTCCGCTAACCTGTAAAAAGCTCAATGGTTGATATTCAATACCACCGAATGGGCCATCCATCACACCTAATTCAATATCAGAAAGCCCGTAACCTGCAGAAACGCGAACCGGAGCAAAGTCTAAAGAGTAATCTGCAACTGCATATTTCGTACTGAACTGATTGGCCGAACCACCTAGATCCTGAATACCTAAAGCAAAATCGAGATTCTCCGATCCCCAAAAGTTAGGAACCTGATATTTGAAAGACATCGATAGGTCTCTTATACCACACCCACTTTTTACAAATGAGTTACAGCTATAAGTTTTGGTAACAATCCTTCCATACGCCTCAAAACCATCAAATAAACCAAACGACAAATTAAGAGCATCTAACTCATCAATTTTGTGATTTAGAGGTAAACCTTGAGCATACGTAAAAGAAAAATCACCGTAGTTTAACGACTGCGCATTAGGGGTAAAAGTCAATCCGGTAAAGCTTTGGTTCGAAGGCAGCGTCGCCAACTCCTGAGCGGTAAGAGAAGTACTTACCAGTAGCGGCAGCGATAATGCTGCTATCCCTGTTTTTATCGTTTTCTGTGCCATCAGTTTTAGCCACTGTTAATGTATTGAATACAGAAAAAGGCACTCAGAAGTGCCTTTTTGAGGTTACGACATGTTCACGTTACGTTCGTAGTAAACAAACAACCACTGCGAGTACCACAACAACATATCTTATTAATTTTTCTATTATTTACCAACCAGACAAAAGCATCAAGTTTCACTTGCATTACTTTGCTTTGGCTCAAAAGTATATAACTCCGCAGTGCGAGTATTTTGCTTCCATACGAGATCTTCAATGCCATCCACTGGATTAAAGCCTGTAGGAGCATCGAGTAACAAGCGACGAATCACTTCGTGTTGGAAGTTGTGACAGGCGGCATCGAGCTTGTCGATTAAGATTTCATACTCTTTTAGTGGTAGGTAACTTTCTTGCGCGGTCATAATACGTGCGTGTGCCGTTTCGGAAACATTGTCATCTCCAATCAACAGCTCTTCATATAACTTCTCTCCCGGCCTCAAACCTGTGAAGAGAATCTCTATATCGCCATGAGGATTGTTTTCATCTTTAACTTCAAGCCCTGACAGGTAAACCAAGTTCTTCGCTAGATCGACAATCTTAACGGGATCCCCCATATCGAGAACAAATACATCGCCACCTTTCCCCATCGCCCCAGCTTGAATAACCAACTGGGCAGCCTCTGGAATTGTCATAAAGTATCGAGTAATGTCTTTGTGGGTGACCGTAATAGGTTCTCGCTTCTCAATCTGTTTTTTGAATACAGGAATTACCGAGCCAGACGAACCCAAAACATTACCAAAGCGCACCATACAGAAACGCGTACCCAGATTAGGGTTGCTCTCACGAATTCGGTTTTGTTGCTGTGCCAACGCTTGTAAACCTAACTCAGCCATGCGTTTAGTCGCACCCATCACGTTCGTTGGTCTAACAGCCTTATCAGTAGAAATAAGAACAAAATTCTTCACACCTGCATCAATCGCCGCTTGCGCTGTATAGTAAGTGCCAAACACATTGTTTCTTACACCTTCAACAACGTTGTACTCCACCAGCGGAACATGTTTGTACGCCGCAGCATGGTAAACCGTGTCCACTTCAAAGGCTTTCATGGTAGTTTCTAAGCGATTTTGTCTCTGCACAGAGCCAACCAATGGAACGACGACAATGCTCAGATTGTTAGCTTTAATGATTTGACTCAATTCACTGTGCACCTGATACAACGCAAATTCAGACAGTTCAAATAAGATCAATGATTTTGGCGAGTAGTTTAAAATCTGACGACATAACTCAGAGCCAATTGAACCACCAGCTCCCGTCACCATCACTACTTGATTCTTGATGTTCGCTTCCATTAATACTTGTTGCGGCTGAACAGGGTCTCGACCTAACAAATCACCAATCGGAACCTCTTTCAGTTCATCAATTTTCGCCTTACCCGTAAGGATATCTTTCATATCTGGAACGGTTTGGATTTCAACAGGCAGTTTAGAAATTCTATCTAAGACTTCCTTACGGCGTTTGTTTGAAGCGCTAGGAATAGCAAGTAAGATTTTTTTTACTTCATACTTTCTAATCGCCTTCATCGCGTTATCCGCTGTATAGACTCGGTAACCCATTAGCATTGTGTTTTGAAGCGTTTTGTCTTCGTCGACAAAGCCAATAACTCGGTAGGTTTCTGATTGTCGCAGCGCAAACGCAAGCTCACGACCGGCACTACCCGCACCATAAATAAGAACTGGCGCTCCAGCTTTGTGTACCGATTGAGCAACCAAGCTCCTTACCAGCAGACGGCTAGTCCCTACTCCGATCGCAAGAAAAGCGGCATAAATAAAAGGAATCGAGCGTGGTAGTTGGGCATCAAATGCGAAAGCAAAACTGGCCACACAAAGCGCAGATAGAATCGTACCCAACCCGACGACTGCCAGAACATGAAAGCCTAAATAGCGTAGCACCGCTCGATAGAGGCCAAACGAGACAAAAACAGCAAGCGTACACACAATGGTTGCCAACAGTACATAGTTACTGCTTGTATCTGGAAGTGGGCGGAACTCACCAATGCGAGACCAATAAGCAAACATAAAAGCAGCAGAGATAATAAAGAAATCCACTCCGATACTAATAAGGCGCTTTTGATATCTCGGTAAAGACCAAATGACGTTAAGTTTGGAATTATTTTCAATCATGACAGTATGTAAGCCTCATTACCCCAAGTTTATTTTTAGAGTTTGGTGGTAATGCTAGTTAATATTATGAGATAGCCTGAGCAAAGATTATACAACCTGATGATTATGTATAGAACCATTAATTGCATATTATCTCACTGCATCGCATCTTTTAAGCAATCTGCGTAGCAGACATTTTACATTTTCATCAAGTGGTGGGACGCTGTTACAGGAAAACATAAATAACGACATATTAAAGCACTATTATTTATGCGTCCCACTTAGACTGAACTGGTTTACTTCTGCGCTTCTAACAACACTTCACGGATCACACCGCACGTTTTAGCGACTTCTTCTGACGATAATGTTGGATGAACCAAAAACATTAAACTGGTTTCACCTAACTGCACTGCATTCGGCAAACGTTTTTCTGGTCGCCATGGCGTATTATCAAATGCTTTTTCTAAATACACCTCAGAGCAGCTACCTTGATAAGCCGGAACACCACGTTCCACAATGGCTTCCACAATGCGATCTCTCGTCCAGCCCTCTGCCAAATGTTTAGGCTCAACAAAAAGGTAATGTTTGTATTCAGCGTGCTGCGAATGCTCAGGCACGTGAACGCGTCGAACGATATTGAGATCTGCAACAGCCTCATCGATTTGTGCCGCATTGGCTTGGCGTTTTGCCGTCCACTCTGACATGCGAGTCAATTGAATACGACCAACCACAGCTTGTAGCTCAGTCATACGCCAGTTGGTTCCAAAGCTGTCGTGCAACCAGCGAAAGCCTGGTGGATGCTGACGGTTATAAATCGCGTCATAGTTTTTACCATGATCTTTGTAAGACCACATTTTTGACCACAAATCTTTATCATTCGTGGTCACCATGCCGCCTTCACCGCCTGTCGTCATGATCTTATCTTGACAGAATGACCAAGCACCAATGTGACCAATTGTGCCGACACTGCGGCCTTTATATTTCGCGCCATGTGCTTGAGCACAATCTTCAATAACATAAAAACCATGTCTTTCTGCAAGCGCCATGATGTCATCCATTTCTGCCGGCATACCAGCCAAATGAACAACGATGACCGCTTTAGTCTTAGGAGTTAGGACCGCTTCAATCGACGCTGCCGTAATGGCTTGGCTATTGAGCTCCACATCCGCGAACACAGGGCTGGCGCCAGCCGTAACAATAGAAGATGCAGAAGCAAGGAACGTTCTAGGCGTCGTAATGACCTCGTCCCCTTCACCAATCGCTAACGCTTTAAGCGCGACATCGAGTGCAAGGGTACCATTGCTTAGTGCAACAGCATGATCACATCCAACCCAAGCTGCGAATTCTTTTTCGAACTCACGGCACTCACTACCCGTCCAGTAGTTTACTTTGTTTGACAGTAGTACACGACTAACTGCGTCGGCTTCTTCTTGAGTAAAAGAAGGCCATGGAGAAAATGGAGTATTAAGCACGATGTCACCTAAATAAAAATTATTCTGAGAATGTTATTTTGAGTTTACGAGCTGTGCAGGCGTACCCACAACAGTTTGCAAGTCTGGTACATGGTTCAGGACAGTCGCGCCGGCTCCTACCATTACGCCCGTACCAATGGAAATAAGTTGTTTAACTTGGCTTCCGATACCGAGCCAAGAACCTTCCCCGACAGTTACCCCGCCCGCAAGATTACAACCAGGGCTAACATGTACGCCATCCGCTAAATGGCAGTCATGATCTATCGTTGAGGCCGTGTTAATAATGCATGCTTTACCAACTTTGACGAAAGGATTGATGACAGCACCAGCCATGACCACCGTACCTTTATCAAGCTGACTATACCGACTAATTGTGGCCCTAGGGTGCTCGAGTACAGAGAACTTAGCGCCAGCTGTACTGAGCTGATTCTGCTTTTCTAACCTGATTTTATTATTGCCGATGGCTATCACCGTTAGATCAAACTGCGCCGCTATCTTTAACAAGGTTTCGGAATTCCCTTTGACTGGCCAATGCTCCACATTTTGCAACCCTGGCCAGCGATCATCAAAAAACTCAATGTTTGTATAACCATTGAGCTCCGCAATTTCAGCAACGACTTTCCCGTGACCACTAGCGCCTAAAATTGCGCAAGTTCTATTCATGGACTTCGCTCTGCTTTGATTGACCAGTAAAAGGTTCTATCGTGACATGGCCATCTGCCGATATTCCTTCCTTCACAAACACTTTTTTAACGGTTAGGAACAGAATTTTGATATCTAGCCATAGGTTACGATTATCGACATACCAGACATCGAGCTTAAACTTATCTTCCCAGCTGATTGCATTACGCCCATTAATTTGAGCCCAGCCCGTTACGCCAGGCCTGACTTCGTGACGTCTTGCTTGCTCTTGACTATAAAGCGGTAAGTACTGCATTAATAAAGGACGAGGCCCCACTAAACTCATCTCACCTTTCAGTACGTTCCACAACTCCGGAAGCTCATCGAGGCTTGAGTTTCTTAACTTGTCTCCAAACGGAGTCATTCGCTCGGAATCAGGAAGTGGATTCCCTTGTGAATCGACCGCGTCTTTCATGGTACGGAACTTAACCATTTCAAACGGTCTGCCATTTAAACCAGGACGTGTTTGACGAAACAGTACGGGCGAGCCTAAGTTCTTACGTATTTTCCAAGCCACGAGCGCGATAATTGGTGAGAGTAAAATAAGCCCAAATAAAGAGGCACAGAAATCAAATAATCTTTTCATCATTTACCTCTGCAGATTTCACTTTTGATTGCGCTGTTCCTACTACCCACTGAACCCATTTATCAGCTAACAACTGGCGGTTAAACTGACTTTCAGCAAGTTGTCGAGCGGATGCCCCCATGTTAATAAGCGCCTCTCGATTATCCGCCGCCTGCTCTAAGGCATTTGCAAATTCCTGCGGATTTTCCGGAGCCACAGTAAAGCCACACTGAGAATCTTCTATCATCCCTGCTAGCCAACCTGGATAGTTATTAATCACCGGGAGGCCCGCAGAAATATAATCGAAAAATTTATTCGGAGATGTTCCGTAATAAAAAGCAGGGATATTTGCCAACACTTGCATTCCAACATCAGCACTTGCCATTAACCCCGCCAACTTCTGCTTATTTACAGGAGGGTGAAATACAACGTTATTCAGCTGCATCTCTTGAGCTTTGGCCTCCAATTGCGGTTTTAGCTTACCTTGCCCCACCAAAACTAACTTAATATCGTTTCGGCCACGGCTTTGTAACTCTGTCGCTGCATCTAAGACAGCATCCAAGCCGTTCGCCATACCATGAGTGCCAGTGAAAACCGCCATCAAATCTTCTTGCGCGACACCTTCTGGTCGCCATGGTTCGCTTGATTGAGTAAAGATGGAGAGATCACAGCCATTGGGTACCATCGCTATCTTGTCTCTAGGCACTCCACGCTTCTTGATTCCCTCGACAATGCCAGGAGAAAGGCCAATACAGCGATTCGCACTTCGATAAGACGCCCATTCTAGTAGAGACATCAAACCCAAAATGATAGGGTTTTTAATTACCCCCATTTCTTTTGGTAATTCAGGCCACAAATCCCTTACTTCAAATACAAACGGCTTTCCACGTAACCAACGTGCTAAAATACCTGGAATACCCGCTGTTAATGGGGTTGTTGTTGCAAACAATACATCGTATTTTTCCGTAAAAGCTAAGCCGATACTTTTAAGCGCAAACTTAACAAAAGTCATGCTTCTTTTAAGAAAGCCATCTGAGTTGGAGTACGCCAAATCAAACTCAATGATGCGGATACCATCGACGACGCCCTTGCGTTTGCCACCAATAAACTCTGACTCTAACCCTGTCTCTCCTCCACCATATGTGCCACATACCATAGTAACATTATGCCCATGGTGAATTAGGCGCTTTGCCATCTCGTAGGAACGTATCCCTGTGGAACCTTTAGGTGTTGAAAAGTGCTGGTGAAAATAAAGAATATTCATTATCTGTAATTATACTCTGTCGTTATTTTGCCATCTGACGTTACTTCGATTTCCAAAACAGGAATGGAAGTTTCTTGGTAGTAATAGCGAGACTCTTTTCCTTCGACTAACTCAAGTCGTTTGATGTCGGTATTACTATTTATCGTTATAGAATGAATATGGTTGGTGATGCGATTGCCTTCTATCATCCATTCCCCTGGATTCAGGCGCCAACGTAGTATCGCTTTTTTCTGTACACCTTGAATATCATCTACAACTCGCAGCGTACTGTTCGAAAGAGAAATCTCTCTTTTATGACTGCACCCCAAATAGTCACGGTAACTAGCGCTACAATATTGGCGAGCTTCATCCCAATGGACATTTTCAGCCTTAAGCCAAGCACCTAAGAGAAATCTGCTCAAGCGTGGCATTTGTTCATGCTCATCAAACTGAACAGTATTATGACTTTGCGTTCCACCATAGTAATCGATATATGCTTGACCAGCATTATAACTATAGGTGCCACCGTCTCTTAACAGGTTTACACCATCAAGCCAAAAGTCCACATGTAGAGCATCGTTTTGAGCAGGTCGAAAACGAAATATAGGGTAATTGAATAGTGCAAACGCTCCAGTTTGGCTTCTTAATCCGGCGTATCCGCCTTGCGCAAAATGAAACGAACTTGGTTTGTTAAGTGCTTGCTGTGGTTTACTTAACCCCAGAAGTTTAAGTGGTTCATCATAGCTACCTGCTTTTTCCCAAGCAGATGACTGCAAGAACAGGACTGAGGCGAGCTGAACCGTTGGGCGAAAATCTCGATAATCCGAGTCACTTAAAGGTAACAACCTTGCGCCATCGTTATGACCTAAATTAGGTGCATCCCCATTTACTTCTTGAGTCAACTGATATAACCATTGAGTCGCCAAACCAATTTTTGTATACAACGACGGACTAAACGACTTGAGATTAAGTTCCCGTCTCCATAACTCTGCCATTGAGTAAGTATCTAACATAACTCGGTGATAGTTGACTGAATACTGGCTGAATGTTCCATCATCATCGATCAAATGCTTTGCTCGATTCTCCAACCACTTACGCCCCATTTTTTGCCAGCGCATAGCGCTTTTATCGCCACTGGAAGCAAGCCAACTTCCACCGATAAATAGGGCGGCAGCTTCCGAAGTGCCATGGTTATTATCTTGAGCAACGGCATAAGAGATGGTCGGGGCAATGCGTTTTAAGTGGGCTTTAACAAATGCCAACAGTGCAGGTTCAGGACTTTCAACTTGATTCAATAATTTAGCAGCCATAGCCAAATGCATGACTCTTATTGAGGCTTCTTGACCACACTTCCAGTTCGGCCCCAAATAAGGAGAATTCTGTTTTAGCCAATCTTTCGTAGTTGCATTCAGCTCATCAAGCGCTTGCTCTCTTCCAGAAAGATAATCCTTCGCTAAGCCTAGTACCCAATCGAATCTAGATGCCTCCCAAATCCCTTTAATATCACCAACATTAGAATCAAAGTCAGACAAACAAAACCAAGGTTTATTCATGTTGGAGTAGCATTTTCCAGTTAATGCGCTCTCCGCCCATCGCAATTCACTGACTAATCGCTTCGGCCTCCAACCAAAAGGGGAGAATTGGTATCGCTGACTAGATTTACATTGAACTGAAGCAGATAAAGGACGAAACAAAAGCCCCGATATCGAGGCTTGATTGAGACGCTTAACTGGGTTTAATCCGCTTCGGACACCTAGTTGGTAAACTGCCACTCTGGCTAAATTGAAAACACCCAAGTTCTTTGCAGTTTGCGCTTTTAGTTTGAGACTCATTGTTGTTTACGCAATTGCTCTGCTATTTCAATTGTCACTCTTGCTACTTCGAATAGCTCTCGAGGTGGAATCGGCGACTCTTTACCTGATTCAATAGCACTAAGGAAAGCAGCCGCACAACCTGTTTGCCCTTTGTCTTGTTTCCATAAATTCATTTTACTAAAGCCAGGCCAACCAAAACCTTTTAACTTACGGAAGTTGTCTAGTTGAAGTACTCTACCTGCTGCGAAAACTTCTACGCGCTCTTTCGGGAAGTTAGCAGCACCATTAGCTAAGTAGTGGATAGTGCCGAAAGAACCATCAGCAAAACCAAGAATAATCGCAGCTTTATCTTCCGTGATATCAACACTATCAACATCACCCATACGACGACACTGCACAGAAACAATCTCTGAATCAGCTAGGTATCTCATTAGATCAATGAAATGGCACGCCTCGCCAATAATACGACCACCGCCAATTTCATTATCTTGCGTCCAGTGATCCGCAGGGATAGATCCAGCATTCATGGTCATCATAAAGCTCTTAGGTTCTTTCACTGACGAAAGTAGCTCTTTCATTTTTTGCACTTGAGGCGAAAAACGGCGGTTAAAGCCAACCATTAACTTTGGCGCTGAAGCAGTAGATGCTTTCGAATAATAGGTAGCTTCCACTTCCGCAAGCTCTTCTAGAGTGACGGCTAAAGGCTTTTCTACAAATACGTTTTTACCTGCATTGAGCGCTTCAGAAACAAAATGAGCATGGCTGTTATGGCGCGTAACAATTGCAATTGTGTTAATTTCTGAGTCAGAAATCATGGCGCTTGTATCAGTGGTGGTTTTTGCAAAACCAGCTTTTTCGCCATGAGTTACTCCATTAATACCACCAGAAGTGGCAATAGTATGTAGTTGAGCGCCTCCCGATTTAAACGCAGGGATCAACATGCGAGAAGCGTAGTTCCCTGCCCCAACAAACCCAACAACAGGCTTAGATGCTTCAAAAGTCGCTTCGCTGTTAAGTGTGATAGACTTTTCGTGGCGAACACTGGAATCACTCTGATATTGAAGCAAAATACCTAGCGCTGACTTATCAGAAGTCAGTAATTCATATGCTTGCGCTGCATCTTCAAATTTAAATCGATGAGTAATAAGTGGTTTAACATCAACTTGGCCAGAGGCCATCATGTCCAATATAGCTTCGAAATTTCGTTGTTCAGTCCAACGTACAAAAGCATATGGGTAATCTTGACCATTATCTTCGTAGTTGGCATCGTAGCGACCAGGGCCATAAGAACAAGAGACTTGGAAGGTTAGTTCTTTCTCATAGAAATCCGCACGATTTAGCTCTAAGCCAGTCACACCAACAAGGATAATGCGGCCGCGCTTACGACTCATTCGTGCAGCTTGTGTCAATGGATCATTTGATTTTGTCGAAGCAGTAATAATTACGCCATCGACGCCGTTTCCACGGCTAAATGCCATACCAGCTGCAACAGGATCTTCACCTTTACCAGGGTTACATACGTCGGCGCCGAATTGCTTCGCCAGCTCCAACTTAGCATCATCGTAATCAATCGCCAGTACACGACAACCTTGAGCACGCAGCAATTGAACGGTTAGTAAACCAATTAAGCCAACACCAGTAACCACAAACGCCTCACCTAATGTTGGTTCGGCTAAACGAATCCCTTGTAGACCAATACTCGCCACAACCGTAAACGATGCTTCCTCATCGGATACGTTGTCTGGAATTAAAGCGCACAAATTTTTAGGCACACGAACGACATCTGCATGAGGGCCGTTCGATACAACGCGATCACCTTCTTTGAAGCCCTGAACACCCTTACCAACGGCGTTAACGACACCAACGTTGCAATAACCCAAAGGTAGTGGTTGTGCCAACTTAGACTGCACTGCTTCCAATGTTGTCATCAAGCCATCTGTCTGCACTTTTTCCAACACCATTTTTACTTTGTCTGGCTGCTGGCGCGCTTTATCAATCAAGCTTGCTTTACCGAAGTCTACGAGCATACGCTCTGTGCCAGCGGAGATTAAAGAAATACTGGTATCGATTAACACATTCCCAGCAGTTACCTTTGGTGCAGGAGCCTGCACCAAATTAGAGCCACCTTTAGCCATGTCTTGAAGAATTTGCTTCATTCCTAACCTCTGATATTAAAAATCTATGTTTGCCATTCGCTGTTTTTTCAATCTTGTCAACAAAAACTATATTTATCTCGATAGAGTCGCCAATCTTCGCCTTTAGGGTATTTTTTATTTTTTTTTCATCGTAAAAGGACTCTTCATATTGCGTAACAAGTCGAATATCAATTGAATAGTCTGAATATTGATATATCTGTGACTCAACTATACCTTCAATATTTTTTGCAACTTCTGCAACTCTTCCGATCATTCTTCCATCTGGTAGCAACAAATAATCTTCAATACGCCCATCAATACGCTGCACAAAACGTTTCTTTTGGAAAACATCTAGATTCTGACAAGTTGAATATGCAATATCACCCGTATCATACTTAAGCAATGGGAAAGCAGGGTTACTCCAGTTAGTACCAATGATTCGATAAAGTCCCTCACTTCCAATTTGTACGAAATCAACTAACGAAAACTCCTCATCAACCACCAAGTTTCCTTCTAGATCTTCTGATATATTAGCAACCGACTCCGATAGACCATAATGTTGCTTAACACTCACGCCAAAAAAAGATTCTATAAGTTCCTTCTGATAATCTAAAAGGCTTTCAGATCCGATAGTTATGTATTTAACCGAACAAGTAACCTTGATTCCTTTTTCTTTCGATAATTTAGCAATAGCATATAACGCAGACGGATAACCATGAATCCATTCAGGTGCGAATTTATTAATTTCATTTACATATAGTTCAATATTTTCCATCGAAATATGATAGACACTGAAATTAAGTTGATTAGAAAAGATACCACCAACCCAGTACGGGGGATTAACATTACCTATTGGGACAATGGACTTCCCCCCAAAGTAAGCTAGTCTCATCTCTTTTTTGATACCTAATCGTTCCCTATAACGCCACCATACTCCCCAACGTTCCAGCTCCGAAATTTTTGTTTCATAAAAATTCAGTGCGCCACCAGTACTACCACTAGTTGAAATCTTTCTCAGTTCTTTCTTATCTATTCCTCGATTCACAAACTGAGACTCTTGACCAACAACGTCCCATTTATTTAATATTGGAAGAGTCTCATAGACTTTAAACGGTTCAGTGATTATATCATCAATTGTTATCCCATTTTTTTTAAAATACTCATTCCAATACTCACACCCATTCGCAGCCAAAAGATGGTCTGACAATCTTGTTTTTTTTAATTCTAGGATATCATCACGATACATATGACTAATCAAGTCAAGTCCAGAATATCTGTGTTTGCTTTCTTTTATTGTATATAAATCCGCCAGGACACTTTTCAAAACCAAGGGAGAAAGTGAATATATTTTTTTCCTAAACGACATATTAATTATCACTATATTTTTGAAAGTGGGAGAGTTGAACAATTAATAGCACCAAATTTCAAGTAGTTTTTCAAAGCATCACAAACTGCATGATGCCCCCAAAGCTTAGACATCTCATTTGCATTTTTTGAAATTGTGCTCCTAAGCTCATCGTTATCAATAAGCTCATATAACCACCTTGAAAACTCTTCTTTGTTGCTGAAATCAAAACCATTAAAACCTTTCCTCAATAAAAAACCTTCTCCACTTCCTACGGTATCTGAAATTAAAAGAGGTAAAGATGCATCAACAGCTTGGCTTACAGTAGCGCCCCAACGGTCTCGAATAGATGGGTGAATAAAAATATCTGAAATAGAATATAATTTATCTAATTCCGCTT
Source organism: Vibrio sp. YT-19(2023) (assembly GCF_033337395.1). NCBI lineage: Bacteria > Pseudomonadati > Pseudomonadota > Gammaproteobacteria > Vibrionales > Vibrionaceae > Vibrio > Vibrio sp. YT-19(2023). The sequence goes on from NZ_JAWOQN010000025.1 coordinate 14,022, forward strand.
CATTACAAAACCCATGCATAATTACCTTAACATTGAGTGGTAAACTTTCAGACTGCTTTGTAATATATTCTTTTAATGGGCCATCACCTGCTATATTTAATTCTACTTCTTTATCCCCACTATATTTTTTCATTGCCTCAATGATTAGTATGTGGTTTTTATTTTCAACCAAACTACCAACACTTAACAGTCTGACCTTACCTTCCTTGCCAACTAATTTATCTAAAGTATTCCTATTTTCGAAACAACCAAACCGAAGAAACGTCCATTTACTTATGCCTACATTGGAATAGGTAGCCTTTACTCTATTTCCAATAGCAAAACATATAACATATTTAGAATCAAAAAAAATTGATATCAACTTTTTTATGAATTTATTGTCAATTTTTTTGAAAGAAACCTCTTCTGTAGCTACTATTATTTTTTTTAATAGCAACCTTGATAAGAAAAACAAAATTTGCATAGTAATAAGTGGGCTAGCAATTCCACCAAAAACAACAGTATCGGATTTAGCAATCATACCGAATATTCTAAATATATTTCTTCCATTATAAACCTTGTTACTGGGCACTCTCCAATCTACATCCTTTCTATAATGTGGCTGACTTCCAAGGAAAACATATCTAGTATCAATATGTCCTTTCTCGGATAATGTTTTGAAAGGGTCATAATAGTGCCTATTGGGGTGAGGTAAAATAACAATCACTTTCACGAGTGCTTCCTTTGTTGCGAATGGATATAACTTTGATCATTTCGTTTTACTAAAATGCCAATTGAAACCCAAAAAATCATTTGTAACTTAAGTTGCCCTAATATTCCACCAGGTTCAACCATGGTAAAAACAATACCATTCAATACACTTATGAAAGCACCCAATTCGACCCAATTATATTTATAAAAAGATCTCGCTGTACGCAGAAAAAAAACAACAAAAATGTAAAAAAGAGCCAGAAAAGAAAATAGACCATACTCAGTAGCGAAACCTAGCCATAAATTATGAATTGGAGAGTAAGATAAGCCATGATTAATCAAATCCACTTTACCTACTCCAAAAAAAGGGGAGGATGTAAATAAATTCATTGCAATAATATTGCCCTCATACCTACCACTTGATATTGCACCACCATCAATTACACTCGACAGCCTAAACAACTCAGCATTAATCAAGAGAAAATATAATGTACTAAGTAAGCATAAAAAACCAAATAAAATTGAAATAATACTATTCCTAAAATATAAATAAATAATGCCAACACTATTAAAAAGGCAAACTACAATTCCTGTTCTTCCTGATGGGATAGCTACCGCAGCCAAATATAAAGCAATAGATATTAAAACTAGAACCCTTCTTGTTTTAAAATATTCATAACCTGATATTAGAAATATTGGATATATAAGAGATATAGCTAGACTCCAACCAGTACGACTACCAGAAAAACCAACGAAATACAATGGAGGAAACCTCCCATCAACTTCAAATGGACTATACCAATTAGGCATGCCCATTAAGTAGTTCATAATAATTATAGGAGATAATAAGAATATAACACAACCAATCTTCCACAGATTATTCTTCACATAACTAAAAATAAGCTCATCAGATATTATCGTCTTTATTAGTATAAATATGAATATAAACTCAATGGTTCTTGCTATAAAAGAATCAAAATTATCATTAAAAACAGAAGATATAAACATCAGTGAGATTAGTAGTGCGACCTCAAAAAAATTAAAGCTAGAATTTGATTTAAAAACTAGTCGGTTGCTAATAATTCTCAGTGAAGAAGAAATAAAAAACATTAGTAAAAAAACGTATAGAATAGGTTTTACAACTCCAGGGGAAATACTCCCAAACCAATATACAGGACCAAATGCCAAAAAAATCAATAAAGAGAAACCACCTACATTCACTAAGTTGATTCTCATTTTCTATCCTATAGCCTTACTTTCATAACGAGAAATTTTTGTGCACACCAAGATCATTAAGGCCGTTGAAACAAAGTACGATATAAACCTAACAAAGAAATATTTTGTCAAAATTCCATCCTGTATTATTAAACTTTCAAAAAGAGCTACTGTTAATACACACCAAAAAATATTTGCAACCATTAATACATTTGGCTTCCCAATAGATAATACATAATTTAAAACCTGATTATTCAATGGAACAATAATAACACATAATGCAAACATACTGATTAGTTCAGGGCTAATAAGGGTATTATAATCACTACCATATAGGCTAATAATCCAATCTATAGCTAGTGAATAAAAGAGAACAACCACAAAAGAAAATAAAAAAATAATCTTTGTCATTCTTATATATGTATTTTTCTGTTCATTAGCATTCGTCATCATAGGCATCATTACAGTACCTATACTAAGTGGGATGAAAACTAATACAGCTTGCCATTGATTAAGGACATTAATTGCCCCCACTTCAAGATAGGAGTAATTAACAGCAACCTCTTTAAGTAAATACCAATTAACAGGCATTATTAACATACCAGACAAACTGATTGGTAACGTAAACTTCAAAACCTCACATATGTTAATTTTCTTTATCAAAAAAAAGCGAAAATAAAAACATTGCCGATTAATCGACTTTATTAATAAAGACAAAGCAAACGTTAATTCGATAAACAATAAACCAATAACTGCTCCTATTAGACCAAAGAAGTAAGCCAATATAAAAAACACAGGTATAGTTATCAACACACTTTTCAAGTTGCTCGATGATATCGTCCTATATTCTCCTATCCCTTGAAGAAGACCTGTGAACAGTGATTTTAGGGCAGCAAAAAGAAGTGTAACGCTAGAAATTTCAAGATAAACTTTAAGGCTTTCATCTTTAAGTATCTCCTTTGAAATATATTCTCCTAAGAAATACAAAAATAATGCTGATACACAGGAAAAGAATAACAAAAGTAAAGTTACAGATGATAACATTGGTACCACTCTATCAGTATCTCTATATAGTGCAGAGAACTTTGCTGCTGCGGTGGCTAACCCCATTGATGCAAAAATCTGAAATGACATTAGAGTACTTAAGACTATGGCGAATCGCCCAAAGTCATCAATTGCAAACACTTGAGAGCAGAAAAAAGTTAGAACAAGGAAATTTATTTTAACTAAGAAGTTTGCAGTCGCATTCCATAAACTTGACCTCAACAACTTACCTAACCTATCTCCCAGTTTAGAATTTTTTATGAGGTTCAACATTATATGTTCTTCACCTTAGTTCCAAATACCTTTAGTATCTACGACTAACCCACTATTAACAGGTCGCTCTTTAAATTCTTTATGATCAACTAGTAACACTTGAATATCTGCTTCTTTAGGCGCACTCTCAAAGTCCATTAGCTCAACGTGTTTTAGTTTCTCTGGAATAGATTCAATATTTGGTTCTACAGCAACAACACGACCAGCGTGCATTTCTGCGATTTTTTGTGTAATAGCCATCGCAGGGCTCTCACGTAAGTCATCAATATCAGGTTTAAAGGCCAAACCGTAGCAAGCAACCGTCACCTCGCGGGCTGTTTTATCTGGGTTTGCTTGTAAAAACTCGGCAACTGCTAGTTTTACTTTATTAATTACCCAATCCGGTTTGCCGTCGTTCACTTTACGTGCCGTGTGGATAATTTGTGCTTCTTCTGGTGTTTTTGACACAATGAACCAAGGGTCAACCGCAATGCAGTGGCCACCTACACCAGGGCCTGGCTGAAGGATGTTTACGCGAGGGTGGCGGTTCGCGAGTGCAATCAATTCCCATACATTGATGTCTAGCTTGTCGCAAATGATTGAAAGTTCGTTAGCAAAAGCGATTTGAACATCACGCGAGCTGTTTTCTGTCAGTTTTGCCATTTCCGCTGTGCGCGCATTTGTTACGACACATTCACCTTGTACAAAGATACGGTACAACTCTACTGAGCGCTCAGAGCAGCGAGTAGACATACCGCCAATAACGCGATCATTTTCTACCAATTCACGAACAACGTGACCAGGCAATACACGCTCCGGGCAGTGAGCGATATTCACATCTGCTTGTTCGCCATGCGTTTGTGGGAAAGTCAGATCATCACGAGCTTCAGCTAGCCAAGCGGCCATTTGCTCTGTGGCACCCACAGGTGACGTGGATTCAAGAATAACGAGGTCACCTTTTTTAAGAACTGGTGCTATGGCTTTACTTGCCGCTTCAATGTAAGACAAATCAGGCGCTGGTACTTCACCTTCTTTACATGGCAAAAATGGCGTTGGAACCGCAATTAGGAATGCATCTGCCGGCTCTGGCGTTGTGGTTGCTTTCAAGTAACCTTCAGACACTGCTGCACTTACGATCATATCGAGATCCGGCTCAACAATATGGATTTTGCCTTGGTTGATGGTATCAACCGCATGCTGGTTTACATCAACACCTATTACCTTTTTCTTACGTGATGCAAACATCGCTGCGGTTGGCAAGCCGATGTAACCTAAGCCAATAACTGAAATTGTTTCAAAAGACATAATTTTTTCCTAACTAAATGATTATTTTGCTAATTCTTCTAAAATACGCTGACATGCTAGACCATCACCATAAGGGTTGTGTGCAAAGCTCATCGCTTGGTAAGCATCTTTGTCATTAAGTAGTACATCTAAACCAGTGACTATCTTATCAACGTCGGTTCCAACGAGTTTCACTGTACCCGCGGCAACGGCTTCTGGTCTTTCTGTTGTGTCACGCATAACTAATACAGGTTTGCCTAGCGAAGGGGCTTCTTCTTGAATACCACCGGAGTCGGTTAAAATGATATGCGCGCGGCTCATCAGGTAGATAAATGGTAGATATTGTTGAGGTTCAATGAGGTGCACATTATCGACGTTTGACAGAATGCGATTTACTGGTTCTCTTACATTCGGGTTTAGGTGTACTGGGTATAAGATTTGTGCTTCAGGGTGGTCTTGCGCAGTTTTAGCTAAAGCTTCACAAATGCGTTCAAAACCGCCACCAAAACTCTCGCGACGATGACCAGTGACCAAAATCAGCTTTTTGCTTTCATCAAGCATTGGGAATTGGCTTGCCAACTGTTGGTTAAGCGCACTGTCGCTATCAATTTTGTCTTTAACCATCAATAAAGCATCGATAACGGTATTACCCGTCACACAGATGTGTTCAGAGCTGATATTTTCTTGTAGCAGATTGTTTTGGGAGGTTTCTGTAGGAGCAAAGTGATACTTAGTTAGTGCTCCTGTTAGCTTTCTATTGGCTTCTTCTGGCCATGGGGAGTAAATGTTACCGGTGCGAAGACCGGCTTCTACATGACCAACAGCAATTTGCTCATAATACGCGGCCAAGCTTGCTGCAAAGGTGGTGGCCGTATCACCATGGACTAACACGACATCCGGTTGAAACTCCTGAAGTACGGGTTTTAGTTCCAGTAAGATACGGGCCGTTACATCGTTCAGTGATTGACCAGCCTTCATCAAGTTAAGATCGTAATCTGGCTTTATTTCAAATAACTCTAATACCTGATCCAGCATTTCTCGGTGTTGAGCGGTAACGCAGCACTTCGCGTCAAATCGCTCATCATTTGCAAGCGCATGAACCAAAGGAGCCATTTTTATGGCTTCTGGACGTGTACCGAATACCGTGAGAATTTTCTTTTTAGACATTGTAAATAACCTAGGCCAAAGAATAGGACGTTGATGTGAATAATCGCGAGTGATGGATACAACGCTTCTGCTTACATTAAAAAAGCATTGTTTCGGACAGCACAATAACCCCAGAGGAAAATACACAAACGAATGCGCCACAAGTGCACAAGCGATACCTTTGGGGAACAGAAATCTAGGTAGATAATTTAGGCGGGTCAGTCGTTATCACAAAAAGTAACTTTTATGAAGACTGTCGTTGATAGGTATTAGTTGATAAACCTGATGCCTAGCCATTATCTTTTCAAAACAGTATTCATTACTGTTTTCTCCTCCTCTGACGTAACAGGAGGTGTTTTAAGTGTTTGTTTGAAGTCTCTATTTTAATTATAGAGCCTTGCCAGAAATGCAACTATGTGCTTAATTGTATTTATATTTATCTGGTGACATTTTTATGTCACTTAGAGAGCTTTGTTTTGCTTTTTGGCACGCTACCGCCCTTAGGTCTGGCTCCTAAAGGCAATGCATTTGGTTTTTTATCATTTGTGCTCAAGGCAAAGAATTGTATAGCAAACAGGTTGCAACGAAAAGTACAAGACTGACAAAAAAATGGCTTTTTTATGACAACTAACCAAGATATAAGGCGTCAGTTTAACCAGAAAATCGTAAATTCTGCCTACCTAAAGCGCGTTTTATAATACGCATTTATTCGTTTATATTTATTACAAAATGCAAAAAGTTGCCTATGTGGAATATGCATCACAATTTAATGCAACTTAAAACACCGTTTAACACTCCCCTAGCATTTTGACTCCTACTTTCGTGTTTATCTGGTCGGTTACCCTCCCTCTTCTTTCTTCGATTCATTACATTGATGCCTATGAAAAGGAGATAGCTATGAAAGTACTTCATCATGGTGGGAAGGATACGGTGACGGGCTCTTGTCACGAACTGCGACTTGAGCAAGGGAGCATTTTGATCGACTGCGGGTTATTTCAAGGTAAAGATGCATTGGTAGGTCGTCATGATCGTTCGCTGGCAATAGATTTTTCTTTAACCAAGGTAAAAGCGCTGGTACTGACCCATGCTCATATTGACCATATAGGCCGATTACCATGGTTACTCGCTGCTGGTTTTAAAGGCAAAATCTACTGCACACAAGCTACTGCTGAGTTGGTCCCTCTTATGTTAGAGGACGGATTAAAGCTACAGCTGGGTTTAGGCAAACATCAACGGCAACATATATTAAATCTAATTAAGCAACGATTGGTGCCATGTCAGTACAATACATGGCTTCCTCTTAAGGAGTTGGCTTATATACGCTTTCAACCTGCGGGCCATATTTTAGGTTCTGCTTATTTGGAATTTAAACTCTCAAATAATGACGTAGTGGTATTTTCTGGTGATCTCGGTCCAAGTGATACGCCTTTACTCCCAGATCCGAAACCTCCTGAAAAAGCAGACTATTTGTTTATTGAGTCGACCTATGGTGATAAGCACCATGAAAGCGTGAAAAGTAGAAGCACTCGATTGCTCTCTATTATCGAACATGCGCTGGAAGATGATGGTGTGATTGTTATTCCTGCTTTTAGTGTCGGTAGGACACAAGAACTGTTATTCGATATCGAACAGCTTCTGCACCAGGAGTCTTTACATGGTGCCCTACCAATTATTCTTGATTCGCCTTTAGCACGAAAAGTGACAAAGACTTATCGGCGCTTTAAAAAGCTTTGGGGTAAAGAAGCAAAAAGGCGTTTGGAGCAACATCGTCATCCTCTCGGGTTTGAACAATGTATTACGATTGAGACTCATGCTGAACATATGAGATTGGTGAATCGTCTCGCGAGCACTTCTGAACCTGCTATTGTGGTTGCTGCCTCTGGGATGTGCGAAGGTGGTCGAGTGGTGAATTACCTCAATGCGTTGTTACCAGATAGCCGTAATGATGTGCTGTTTGCTGGCTATCAAGCTGAGGGAACGCTAGGGAGAGAAATTCAAGAGGGTGCGAGTGAGGTTGATATCGAAGGAAAGAGAATTAAAGTTAAAGCTCAAATACATACGATGTCTGGCTATTCTGCTCATGCAGATCAATCCGATCTAATTCGCTTTGTAGAAGGAATTAATCCACCACCAAAAGAAGTGCATTTGATTCATGGTGAAAGAATGGCAAAAGCGGAGCTGTATCAACATTTTGCCAGGAAAAAAACGAACATTGTGCTTTAATTTACTGATAAGTAAATCAGGAGAAATAGTGTAAAAGTAACGTTTTGCTACCATTTCGTTGCTTATTTTCTCCTTGAGATAGTTACCTTGTCGGTTAAAATAGCCGTCGAATAATTACAATGGCAGTTGGCACTATTATGTTTCTGGAACTTCTATTTATCTTCTTTTCTTCGTTTGCCACTTTGTTTCTCATGCGTAAGGTTGCTAAGTCGGTTGGCTTAGTCGATAAACCAAACGAAAGGAAGTTACATGAAGGTGCTGTTCCACTTATCGGTGGGATTTCTATCTGCATTGTTCTTATCCAATTTCTCACCTTTAAACCACAAGTTATCGAATACAGTTGGCTGTATGTATGTTCTATCGCACTCTTAACGCTTATCGGAGCCATCGACGATAAGGTCGACTTGAGTTTCAAGATACGCATGGGGGTTCAGGCTGGCTTGTCTTTAGTGATGATTCATATTGCCGGTATTGAACTGCACAGTTTAGGAAACATGTTCGGTTTTGGTGAAATCAACTTAGGTTGGACTGGCATTGTGATTACAGTGTTAGCGGTGATAGGTGCAATCAATGCTTTTAATATGGTAGACGGCATTGATGGTCTTCTGGGTGGGCTTTCTATTGTAACCTTTGGCGCTCTTGCCTATTTATTGAGGGTAGACGCCCAACACGGCTTAGCTTACCTCTGTGTGGTAATTATTGTTGCCATGCTGCCGTATATTTTCATGAACTTGGGTATTTTAGGGCGCGCTCGAAAAGTATTTATGGGTGACGCAGGCAGCATGATGATTGGCTTTACAGTTATTTGGCTGTTGCTCGGTGTCAGCCAAGCAGAAAGCAAACCTTTGATGCGTCCAGTAACAGCATTGTGGTTAATTGCGGTTCCGTTGATGGACATGGCGGCCATCATGATTCGCCGCGTTCGCCGCGGGGATTCGCCATTCAAACCTGACAGAGAACACTTGCATCATATTTTCCAACGTATGGGTTTAAGCTCGAAACAAACTCTTGTTGTGATTTGCCTGATTGCATCTGCATATGCGGCATTTGGTATCTATGGTGAATTGACCGGTCTATCTGAAGCTATCATGTTCTATACCTTCATCGCCTGTTTTGTGGCTTATTGCTTTATTCTGTCTTACGTTTGGCGCATCACCAGTTATGTGCGTAGCAAGCTGGGAAAGCCTGAAACAGTTACGATTTCAAATAGCTAACTCTTTGTAATATAATTTGAAATCAAAAAAAATGCCCGCAACACCGTGGGCATTTTTCTATTTATACAAGAAAGTAAAATTAAGCTTTCTTTGTCACCACTAGAGACAAGTATTTAACAAGCTTAATTTGACGTGTAATTCTTGTCGGTTGGCATATTAAACGGTAAAACCACTCAAGGTTGTACTTCTGAGCCCATTGAGGAGCACGTTTCACTCGATCCGTGAACACATCGTAAGTACCGCCTACCCCCATGTAGAAGGCATCTGGATAAACTTCACGACATTTGTTAATAAAATCCTCTTGTCTAGGAGAGCCAAGTGCCACCGTTATGACTTTCGCTTTGCTTTCCTTAATTCTGTTTATAAGCTCCGCTTCATCTTTAAAATAGCCATCGCAAGCATCAACGACATTAACATTAAGTTCTTGTTTTAACTTATCAACGGTCTGTTGGTTAACCTCTGGTTTAGCGCCAACGATAAATACTGGCACACTCAGCGGCGCAGACCCTTTCATTAGCTCCAACCATAAGTCACAACCAGGAATTCTCGCACTTGGGCAGCCGCGCCTGGACATGACCAAAGAAACCCCAGCCCCATCTGGATAACGAATGCTCGCAGACTCTAGGATTCTCTTTACATCAGCCTGTTCATAGCTTGATACGATTTTTTCAGCATTCACGGCAACAGCAAAGCCACTAACAACATTTCCCTGATGTAAGATAGAGTCAACAGCGTGATCCATACTGTCGAATGCAGAGATATCTAGCCCACCAATTTTGCATGTTTTATTCATTTTCGCACTTCTTTTCTGTTTCTTGGGCACTTCTATATTTAATTACTTTTGCTGGTACACCACCAACAATTGCATAACTTGGGACGTCTTTTGTCACCAGCGAGCACGCACCAACAATTGCACCCTTCCCAATAGTAATACCATGCTTTATAACAACATTTCTACCGATCCAAACATCATCCTCAATAACTGGCGGAAGGCCAAACACATCTTCTTGATCAACCATCGGAATATCTAATCTTTCATAACTATGCGTGCTGGAAAGAATTGCTACGTTTGGCGCAATCATTACATTGTTGCCTATTGTGGCACTTTGAATGAAGACATTCTCGTTGATGCGAACGTTATGACCGATTTTTAACTCAGAAGCGTTGGAGATGTAAATTCTATTCTCTAATCGGTTTTTTGGATGTGCCGTTACAACTTTTAATACTCGAGTCAAGTACCAGCAACGAAGTTTACTAAACAGTGGCAAGTATCTTGAGTTAGGTAAGTTGTAGAAAAATAAATAATAAATTACGAGCTTTAACTTTTTCATAGAAGTACTTTGGCACTATATGTCCATAATTTGGGATGCTTTAGTAATGAAGATTATATTTTCGTCCTCACCACCTTCTTTCATTAAGTTGTTTTCCACGACATCAAGTACGTAAGTTCTCCCAAGAAGCTCTAAAGCTTCAAAGTGACAAGAGGAGAATATTGAGAAGTGAGCTTTAGATGCACCAATTAAAGTAAGCGTATCTTGGTAGGCATCTCGGTCGATTACTTTGAATTTTTCGTTTTGTACTAGCGCAGAGAGTTGAGTATGGTTTTGATGCTCACGCGGATGAGGTCGATAAACTACGGTATAGTTTGGGAATTGTTCGATTAAACTTGCAACAAAGTCAGCAACTTCCGTATAGCAAATGCCTTGTCCTGTAAAAATGAAGAACTTGTCATTCCCTACTTGGTTGAACACCTCTTTCTTCACTTCGTCACAAGCTTGGGGTAACGCCCCCTCGACTTCTATTCCATGTTCAGGAACGAAGTTAGCTTGGCGCATTTTCATTTGCCAATAACTTGAATAAAGCTTCAGACGGGTTGGCAACATGCTACTGCGCCAAAGTTCTTCACCAACATAGTGATACGAAGGGTGGTAAGGCGCTAGTAAGCCGTGTTGGTATTCTAGGGTCTTAATGCCGAGTCCGTTTGCTGCACTCACAATGGCTGGTTTTGTATATGCAGAGACGATTTCTACGTTTTGAACGCCTAACCATTTTAAGAGCTTCGTATACGCAGCTTTCTTACTTTCGTAATCTAGTAAAAAGGCTTCTACTGTCTGTTTGGAAACGCCATATTCTTGATTCAATAAGGCGAAGAATTCCTCTGAGAGCTCAGGAGTTCGTGCACGCCCACCAAAACGTTTAATGAACACGACTAGCAGTTTTATGATCAGGTTTTCAAAGATGACACCACGCTTGAAGCACGTCAGGAGCTTTACACCTTCAAAATTTGAGCAATGATACAAAGTACAGAGTTTTTTCTGCTTTTCAGGTGAAACAAATTCATCATAAATCACGCCCTCATTTATTGAAACTCGGGAGAATGCACCAAAGTAAGCCGTGGCCTTTTTATTGAATCTCGCCCTAAATAAGTTGCAGAAGCTAAAAATCAGAGAAAGCAGCAATGAGATATATGACTTTGATTTAAACTCCATATCCTCCACCCCTTTAGACAGAGTGATATGGCGAGTCATTTGGTATTTGAGTAAAGGCCAAACCTCAGCTTCGTTGCTAAGGTTGTTTTCAAGAATATGTGTTTCTACGACTTTATGCATTTGTTCGCTTCCGACTATGAACAAAGATAGCATTGTTCGAAGTCAATATCCCTAGTAAAAAGAAAAGCAATAATCCTATCATATTCCCCATAATGGGTACCATCGAGCCAATCCCAACAAGCATCAAAAATCCATTAATACGAATCAACCTAACATGGGCAACCTGGTCAACATAACCATCTTTTTCAGCAAAAAAAGGCTGAAAGATAAACCACATAACAAATATTATTCCAAGGCCATACTCCGCAATCAGTGAAACAAAGAACAGATCAAAAATCGGCCCTTCGATCTGACTTCCATAACCAATAATTGCCCTATCTACGTTAAAAAAGGTATACACATCCGTGTACATCTTGGACATGACGGTTCCATATGTCCCCGGGCCAGCACCAAATGGGAAGTTATACTCGAATATCTCCATCGCATAATAAAAGATCTTATAACGGACATAGTTTTCGTTGAAGTTCTCAAGAACAGAGTCACCAATTAATACCCAAAGTCCTCCTAAGATTATTGGAGTAGAAAGAACGAGAGTTACCGAACCGAGTAACCTTATTAGGCCCTTGTTCTTGTACATTATTGTTATAGCATATGCTAATAACAAAAGTAGCAACTCTTTGCGAGAGAAGGTTAAGAACAATAAAAGAAATGAAAATACAATTAGAAACCAGTAGTATTTGGGGCGGTAAATAAAGTATTTCTTTGTGAATTCATCATATTTAAATGAGAGAAGAAGAATACTATACAGCAGCAAGAACCCAGAATACAAAACCCTAGAACCAAAAAATGAACCAGGTGAAACCCCCATAATTCCCCTTCCGTCTTTTGCCAATGAATACAACACATTAGGCATTAAGTAATCACAAACAACGAAAACAGAAGAAAGTAGAACTATATAAGTTAAAAAAGCTGTAAACTTTGCTAGAATAAGAGGTCTATCTGTGTTTAATGCGTAAGCCATTACAAAAAAGACAAACACAAATTTTAACGTCAAAAAGGTTTGAAGAATGTTAATTATTGGTACGCCATTTCTAATAACCATAAATCCTGAATACGCAAATAGAAAAACAACTAAAAATAGAAATCGACGCTTTACTGGTTTATAGAGGACACATATAAAAAAAGCTGCAACACAAATCAGTATATATATGTGACTAAGGTAAGATAGCGAACCTAAATTAATTAGATTTTGACGCGATATTAAAAACAAAACTACAGTTGCCATCATCAAATATAAGTAGTTTTTTGCAGAAAAAATCATAGCAAAACCAAAGTATTATTAACCTATTTAAACTAAACCTTAAAAATCAAAATTTGAAATTCAAAGAACCTTAAAACCAAACCATGAGTTATTATACAAATAAAACTCAATATAACCCCAGATTAGAATTAAAATAGAAGAGAAGCAAAACCGTAGATATTGAAGAAGAGAAAAAAACAAAACTCTCTTTAACAAGGTAATATCTTTCAACCTTTACATTAACAAATAAAAAAAGAATAAATGCTGCGAAAGTACAACTTGCCAAAGTTGATATTGCAGCTCCTAGAATCCCAAACTTTAATGTAAAGAAATAACTAAGTGGAATATTTACAAATGTAGCAAACAAAAAACCAAACATTTTATATTTAGCAGTACTCTCTTCTAATGAAAGAACATTAGTAAATAATATATATATTGTATTAAATAAAAAACTTAGACTCAGAACCAGAAATACACCATAATTAAAGGTTATCTTTTCGCTATAAATATAACCAAACAAAAAAGGCAATAAAATCACACAAACCAAAAATACAAAGTAATTTGCTAGCATAACCCTTTTAGTCTCTTTTTTCATTTTACGCAATGAAAGATAACCATACTGGGCATATAGTTTGAGTAACTTTGGCATATAAGCCTTATTCATAGCCAATATTACAATTTGAATAGAGCCGGATAGTAGAAATATAGATGTATAGTTTGCTAAATCTGAAACAGACAAAAGAGATGTAATATATACTTTGTCTATCATAGAGTTAACTACAGAAAACATTGTTACAGGTAAAATTATCATCGAATACTTAATAATTCTTAAGTATATCTGTTTATCAAACGTCAAAAAGTCTCGATTTAATAATTTCTTCCCAAACACTTTCCATAAAACAACGAATACAAATATCGTATTGAGCAACAATATTGAGTTCAAATAAGAATCAGAGCTTTCAAATATATAAATGGCACCTAGACCGAATATAAACTTCAATAAAAAGTAAAATACAAACCAAAAGAAGTAGTCAGTTTTTTTAAAGTCCAAGCGACTGGAGAGAAGAAATATGTTAACAAAGTATTCGAGAAACACTATAAGTAACATTTTTGTCATTTGATATTTCAACGATATGATACTGAACAAAAGGTTATCGTCAAAATATGATAGCACTAAAGTAGCCGCACTAAAAACAACATAACCAGTAGCAGCCACCATTATACTATTGATAAATAAGCGCTTCTTATCCTTTCCTAACTCCTGATTATAGAATATCGAGAAAGCCGACTCACTTGACAAACTCACTACTGGAACTAGAGCAGTAAGTAAAGCTAAGAATAAAGTTAATTTTCCATACTCATCAATACTAAGCAAGTGAGATGCCGTTGGCATAAGAAAAAACTGCATACTCTTTACCAATACATCAGCCAGTAGATAGATAACTACTGGCCTTAGTAGTAGTAGTTTCAAACTACTTATATTCATATTTTATGACACTTATAGTTAATTATTTTTACTATTTTCTTTCTCTATCATTCTAACTAGATAGTTATACTTTGAAACTTTTCTAACATCAGCGCCTTTAAAAACACCCATAGAACAAAAGTTATAAGTGTTGGCGTTATACATATCTATTAGTTTTTCTTTTATTTTCCCATTTTTGTCTGGAGTTTCATTCTTACTAGCTCTAACTTTGGAGTAAAGCTCTTTCAACGTTCTATACAAACCCACCTTGTAGATGTAACTCTTTAAACCTTCCTTGAATGCTTCAGATTTTGCTAGCTTCAACGTATACGTCTTACTACAAAAAATACTGTTTCGACAATGGGAGAATATAGGTAACTTTAGGAGATTTGGATCTAGATGGTTAACTATTTTCAACATTAAGCTAGAGTTAGCTTTCTCTTTTGCTGGTATCTGCTTTATCATTGTCTCAATTTGAGGCAAAGAGAGTAAGTTTATAGAGTAACAGTAATAGTTCATCAAGTTTACTAAAGCTGTGTCTGCAGACTTTCTGTATTCATTATGTATTTTACAGAAATCATCTTTACTCAGACTTTCTGTGTCTAAATTATACCTAACGCACACACCTTTAGCTTTTTGATACAGATATTCTCTAAACTCTTCAAACTCTTGTTGCGTTAAGCTAGCTTTAGCATTTTTATCAAGATAAATATCATCTATAAATTGTTCTAATGTGAATATATCTTTTTTATAAGCAGAAAGAGATTCAACATTTCTTAATGGTTCACCGAAATAGCCAAAGTCAACTAAGCTATCGCCATCAAACTCAGATAAAGACTTGTGAACGTTTGGTATCCCTGAGTAAACACTACCTAGTAAACCAAATTTTTCGATTAACTGGCTCCATGAATCATCAATATCTATACCTGCTGACCAGTCCATTACTTTCAAATTTAAATCAAATTCATCTTTTACTAATTTAACGATTTCTAGATCTCGCATTTTAGTATTTGTTAGAGATGAATCACCTACCCCATAGAACAATGATGGTGCAACTCCAACAGATAAGTAAGATGAAAGTGTAATTCTCGAATCTAAACCGCCAGTCATACAAACAGAAACGTTCTTATATGAAGATGATATAATTTTAGCCATGTCAGTACACTGTTTAGTTACTAAGTCTGTGTAATCTAAACCTTCATGACTCTCTATATCAAAGTAAATATTCTCATGCTCTAATACCAATGGAGCCTGATGTTCACGTGATAAATATAGGTATTCATAACCCTTTAATCTGAATACAGATCTAAAAATTGTTTGATTATCCAAAATTCCATTCTGAATAACCATTTCTAAAATAGCGTTTTTATTAGGCTCAACTTTTCCATCAATTGCAGAAACCACATCATTAAGATTGTTGGAAATTGCCCAGTTGTCTTTACCTAAAAAATAGAAAAGATCAAAAACATCATTACCGTCACAAAAGCAATAAAATTCGTTTTCTAATTCAATAGTAATTGAATAGTTACCAATTATCGCTGACTTTAACTTGGAAATATTTTTATGGGAGAGGAAATCTATCAGAATATTCTTTAAACCATCAGTGCCAGTTTGATTTCTGTAGATAAAACTACCAACTGAAGACACCTTACCTAGTTCAGAGCTAAAATAGTCTTTTTTATCATTGTTCAGCTTTTTATATGAAACATGAAAATAGCCCGTAGACTCAGCTTTAGTGCAAATAGAAAAGTTATTTTCTAATGAGTTCTCGACATTGTTATTAAAACTACGTTCTGAACTGCATAGTAAAAACTTAGACATTATATTACCTTTTATATAAAATCAAAACGATTAGTAAGGCTAAGATATTTGATATATTTACCTTTCTAAGTTTTCCTTATAAATTAACTTTATAATCAGATATTGATATTAGACTAATAGGGACTATCACTAACTGATGTTAAAGCCATACTTTTGGAAGAAAAACTCTGCCATGTCGAAATCGATTTGATTATCAATATCAATCGATGCGTCATTTGGCATCTTGTAAGCATATGTATCTTCTCTATATGCCATTTCACCTATAGCTAATAGTCTATGAAGATCATATACGTATATCGCACCATTTAAGCGGAATGCTTCGCCAAGATCTTGAGAACGTTTTCCATCACCCAATCGAAGGAAGTCTTTCATCGAACCATTGTCTGGTAGAGTGTTTGCCCATTGAGGTGGGTGCTCGCATGGTGTCACTGACACAACAGAAAAAGCGGACTTTTCAACCAAAGACTCTATAGCCTGATCGATATGGTCAGAGCTACGAAATGGTGATGTTGGCTGAAGTAAAACGACAATATCGGCTTCCTTGGCGTACTTCTCTACCGTATAGAAAAGAACGCTTTGAGTGGTTGCGGTATCTGTTGATAACTCTTCCGGCCTTAGCTCAGGCACAGCTATGCCAAACTGACTCGCTACATCTGCAATTTCTTGGTCATCAGTACTGATAAAAATATCATCTACATAAGTACTATTTTGCGCAGCTTCAATTGTCCAACCGATCAGAGGTTTTCCTCCCAATGGAAGTATATTCTTCCTTGGCAGACGCTTGCTGCCCCCCCTAGCAGGGATTACAGCAATTACTTTTTTACCATCTAACATTACTCTAGCCCCAGAGACAGTATATCCATCTGCGCACGGTTAAAGTCATCCATACGGCCAATATCAAGCCAATATTCGTGAATTGGGAACATCAATACTTTTTGTCTCTCTTCCATGTGTTGCTCGAGCAACGTAGGCATGTCGATTTTCTGATTCTTTTCTACTGATTGAATCACTCGAGGAGACAAAACATAGATACCAGCGTTAACAAAAAAGCGTTGAACTGGTTTTTCAACCATGCTGGTAATTTGATTACCGTCCCCATTAATAACACCATAAGGAATTTGGTAGTCGTACTCTCGAACACACATTGTTGCATCTGCATCATTTTCCATATGGAAATTTAACAAGCGCTGGAAGTCTACTTTGGTCAACACATCGCCATTGATCATAATTAAAGGTAGATCTCTTGGCATATCTTCAGGTAGTAAGCCGAGAGCACCACCGGTACCCAAAGGAGTCTCTTCGTGTACATATGAGATGCTAACCCCCAAATCAGTACCATCACCAAAGTGTTGGTGAATTTGTTCTGGCATGTAGTGCGTTGAGATGTAAAAGTTGCTAAAACCAGCTTTGATAAAACTCTTGATCACAGTTTCTAGAATAGGTTTATCACCAACTTTTAACATTGGTTTAGGGCAGTTGTCCGTCAGCGGTCGTAAGCGAGTACCAAAACCACCAGCCATAATGAATACTGGGTTCTGATATTTATCTTTACTCAGCGCACTGTGAAGAGTTTCCAAACCTACGACTTTGTTGTCTTGGTCAAGTAACGGAACCGATAGAATTTGCTTTTTTTCCATTAACTCTACAAGATGCTCTTTTGATGCGCCTTGCTCTGCGGTAATTGGCTCAGAATTCATTACCTTGGCAACCGAGTCGGTTAACACCAGATCATTTAATAAGCCACGTCGAATATCACCATCAGTAATCATGCCTAGAAGCTTTTTATCTTGATCAACAACCACAGCGACACGCAATGCTTCGCTGTTGATGATTTCTAATGCCTGCTTGATTGTGCTTGATTCTGATATCAGCGTTTTTTGCCAACAATGACTCATATTCTACCTTTGTTTTCTAAGAATTTGTTTTAATTACTGCTCTAGCAGGATATGCAATGGTATTTTCTTCTAAAGACTTAGTGAGACTAGCACCAGCCCCCACGATAGCGCCACTGCCAATAGATATTCCTTGGATAACCGTTGAACCAGCTCCAACATAGACACTTTCTTTTGTCTCGACTTGACCACACAACGTTGCTTTAGGAGCAATATGGTTATAAGCACCTATTTTACAATCGTGCTCAACCAAGGCACCCGTGTTGATTATACTATGGCTCCCCACTGTAGCCCCAGTCTGAATCATCGCCATAGGTAAAATCTGAGCACCAATTTCAATTTTAGAAAAAGGTGAAACGAATGCACTGTCAGCGATGACCGTCTCAAACTGATAACCTAATGAGAGAAAGTATTCATTAATTTTTTTCTTAAAGCCGGATTTGGGCATCATTCCAATACCGTTGACCAAAAGAATCTTGTCTTTGTCAAACCTCAGAATATCTTCGTCTTTTTCAAGAATGGAAATTCCCTTAAATACAGAACGTTGACTGACATCTTCAGGGCTTATCACGGCAAGTATGTCTCTTCCCTGCGTAAGCAGTATTTCAGCAAGAACGGAGGCATGACCGCCTCCACCAATCATTACAATAGGAAGATTCACCTCATCACTCAATGATCAACTCTCCTGCTTTGTATCCTTTGGTTGCTTTAGTGCCAAGAAGTTCCCAATAGCGATAAGGGGACAAACCAATGCCTGGACGCTTAATTGTGAGGTTAGATTCTGTTAACGCTTCGCCCTTTTCAATATCCTTTGCTGCTACTAAGCTTTTGCGTGCTACGGATTTGTTTTTCACTTCAGAAACTGTAGGAGTTTTTACTCTAGAGCCTAATGCAATCTCAATCTGACGGATGGCTTTTACCATTGCCTCTAGCTCTTGTGGCTCTAGAGAGGCTTTGTGATCTGGACCTTCCATGTTTTTATCTAACGTAAAATGCTTCTCTATAAGAACAGCACCGCGAGCAACAGCCGCAATTGGAATCGTAATTCCTTCACTATGGTCCGAATAGCCTGCCGCCAAGTCAAATGCTCGCCCTAGCGTATCCATTGCTCTTAGGTTGATTTCTTCCATTGGAGCGGGATATTCCGTCGTACAATGAAGAATTGTTACTTTCTCTTTTAGCGCTTTTTGACCAGCTTCTGATGCATAAGCTTCTTGGAAACCTAGCATCGAAGGTTCTGCTTTTTCATCTGTTGTATAACCGAAAGCAATCACTCCAAGAGCTGTCTCAATTTCGGAAAGTGTTGCCATACCTGTTGATACAATAAGATCACAACCAGTACGAGCATGAGCCAATACAAGAGGAGCGTTCGTTAACTCACCGGAAGGCAACTTCAAGCGCGTTAAACCAAGATCATTGACTAAGAAATCTAAACTTTCTAAATCGAAAGCTGTTGATAGAAACTCAATACCAAGCGAACCACAGTATTTGACGAGATCATGGTGGGTCTCGTACGACAGTTCTAAACGGCTTAACATCGCTAACTGAGACTCTTGCTTTTGAGTATTTGTTACTTGATATTCAGCTTGCTTAGCCTCTTCGGTAACTAGGTTTTTTGCTTTAAAAGTTTGGAACTTTACTATATCCGCTCCAGCTTTGTGAGCAGCATCGACCAACGAAAATGCTAGTTCTTCTTGACCGTTATGGTTTACACCCGCTTCGGCAATAATCAAAGTCATTATTGTCTCACTCTACTTTCTTGTTTAAGTCAGGTTCAATGTTTACATCATAAAAAGACTTACAAGGATCAAAATCCAGTCCTTTAATCATCTCTATGACTTGTTTGCTACTATCACCTTGCCCGTAGGGGTTAGCAATATTTTCATCTTCAGCTTTATACTTTCGGCTCACAGCGAGGCCAATCGCGTTACTGATGGATTCTTTCATAGCAGTGGTGTTTAAAACACTTTTTGCGGCCAAGCGTCCTTTTTGTCTAGCCCCTATATTCACTGTAGGAACATCAAAAGCTGGTACTTCAATAATACCACTCGACGAATTACCAATAACTGCAGCCGCATGCTTTACCGAGCTCAAATAACGCACTTGCCCTAGTGATGGAATCGCCAAGACACGTTTTGGTTGACTTGCCGCATAATCTTCTAGCATTGGGATAATGCGTCGACCACCGTCATCTGCGTTAGGGTAAGTTAATATAACTTGATGATCAGGGTATTCATCCAATGCGTCTAAAAGCGATTGAAAGCTTTCCTCTGGAGATTCGTTACCCAGAGTAACAGGATGATAAGTAACAACAAAATAAGGTTTTGTGAGCTCAAAACTTAGTGATTCACTCAACTCAGAAACCGTCATAAAAGACGCTCGGTTTAGGTGGTCTAAGCCAATTGCACCAATATTTCGTACACGCGCTGGTGATTCACCAAGTTGAATCACTCGGTTTCGGTATTCGTCTGTCGACGTACCATGTAGGTAACTCAACTTAGTAATCGCATGACGAATTGCATCGTCATAAGCACCTTCTGTTATTTCACCACCATGAAGGTGAATGATCGGAATACGAAGTATCATAGCCGTTTGCGCTGCAGCGAGCGCTTCAAAGCGATCCCCAAGAATGACAAGAACATCTGGTGCTAGTCGCGACAAGGCATCGGCGAACCCTAAGACCCCCAGCCCCATACTTTTCGCTGTACCTACAGCGGAATCAGAAGACAACAAAATCTCTATTTTCTCATCGATATTGAAGCCATCTTTTTCAATTTGTTTGTAAGTATCACCGAATTCCGGTGATAGGTGCATACCAGAAACAAGCAATTGAAGTGTTAGGTCAGGATCGCTTTGTATGTCCTTTAAAAGCCAAAAGAGCAGACCATACTCTGCTCTTGTACCAGTAAAGACCGCAACCTTTTTATGTGTCTGCGTCATGTATGTATTAAACCTACTTAGCCTTTGATTTCCACTGGAGTACTTGGAAGATTGATTAGGTGCGCCTCAATAAACTCTGAGTAAGTTAGGTCACCACGTATTGCATTCTCAAACATAGGTAGTCTGTGCATGAGCTGCCAAATAGGTCGAGTCATCACGCCTGAACCATTTGTGCCTTTAAGTACCTCTTCGCGACTTTCTTTATCCGGACAAATGATTGCATTTAACCAATAGTTTGACTTCGCATACTCTGGCTCAGTGACAAATTTAAAATCTGTACCTTTGAAGAAGTTTTTATAGCGTTCTGCAAGCAATCTCTTTTGCTTCAAATACTGCTCGATAACTTCCATCTGTGCACATCCCAGAGCAGCATTCAGGTTAGGCATGCGGTAGTTAAAGCCAGGTTCATCATGGAAGAATTCATACGGATGAGGAACTTTTGCTGTCGTCGTGACATGCTTAGTACGCGCACCTAATTCTTGAGTCTTACATAACACCATGCCACCACCGCCTGTGGTGATGATCTTGTTGCCATTGAAGCTGACAGCACCAAAATCACCAATAGTACCGGTGTGTTTGCCCTTATAGAACGAGCCTAGGCTTTCTGCGGCATCTTCAATCAACGTGATGTTCCATTTCAAGCAAACGGCAACCAGTTCATCAAGCTCTACAGGGTGACCAAACGTGTGCATTGGTACAACGGCTTTGATTCTTCTACCTGTTTTTTTATGGATACACCCCGCGTCTGTGACTTCAGCATTCTCTTCTAAAAATGTATCCACAGCCTTAGGGCACAACCCTAAACTCACTGGAGATACATCCAGAAAAATAGGCTCAGCCCCCATATGATAAAGAGCATTGCAGGTTGCAACAAAAGTCAAAGCTTGCGTGACGACCAAGTCGCCTCTTTGAACATCAGCCATGTACAATGCAGCATGCAATGCTGCTGTGCCATTCACTGTCGCTACAGCTTTAGCCGTACCAGTGTAAGCTTCAATTTTTCTCTCAAAATCATCAACAAATTTACCGACGCTAGAAACAAATGTACTTTCAATCGTTTCCATTACGTACGCTTTTTCGTTGCCATCGAACGTCGGTGCATGTAAGGGAATAAATTCGTCTGTTTTGTAAGTATCTCTCACAAATTCAACAATAGATGTCGCTTTCATCGAATGCTCCACTTACATCTTGCTATCGAGGTATTTACCCGTTTCTTTGTGCCCAAAATCAGGGATCATGGTAAAGAACAGTTTCACAATCTGCTCTTTAGTCCAAGCTCGCTCACCTTTCATCTCAGAGATGCTGCTTTCAAACAAAGTAAGAAGCTCTTGCTCATAAAGAGGTTCATTTTTGATGATGCCCAGATTTTCGAATCGAGACATATCTAGCTCTTCTTTATCTGTGAAAAACTCTTCAAAATCTTTCTCGCCAGTAGTATCACTCGTCGTGAACAAGCATGGCCATTTCCCTTGCTCTGGAAGCGTATGTGCAAGTTGGCGAGCTTCTTCTTCTGTTTCACATAGGTGGGGTTCAAAACCAAGTTGCTCTAGGTATTTCACCGCAATATCTGCAAACGAAATAAGGTGCAGAGCTTCACTCAGTTTCGGGAAGAAAATGTCACGATTTTCACCAAAGACACAAGACATTAAACATAGTTCACCCGACTCTTGAGGAGTAACAAAATAACGCTTGATGTCGTTTGGTGCCACGATAGGTTGGCGCTTTTGGATACGTTGGTTAAATCCGTGTAGCAGCGAACCATCAGAGAATGCAACATTTGCAAAGCGAGCTGTTGAGATTGCCATTTGCTCACTTTTACGCATTAGGAACATTTCCATAATACGTTTTGACGCACCCATCATATTGACAGGGTTTGCAGCTTTGTCAGTTGAAACACAGAAGTACTTTTTCGCACCCGCATTAATAGACTGTTGGATCGTTTTATCGGTATTAAAAACGTTTACATCAATCATACGCATCAATGTATAAGGATCTTTTTCGCTTCTAACATGCTTAAGCGCAGATAGGTTCAACACATAATCAAACTTACCATCGGCTTCAATGAATGCATCGTACTCTAAAGAACCAATGTCCAGAGCAAATGTTTGGAAGTCACCATCAATATAACCAAATGAGCTACGGATATCTCGAACAAGCTCCACCATATTGTTTTCGCTAATATCAACAACATGTAGCTTCTTAGGATTACGTTTGAAGATTTCTTTAGTTACAGCTTGTCCAATTGAGCCTGCACCACCCAAAACAAGGAAACTTGACTCGGAAACAATGCGTGACAGTTCTACTTCATGGTTTTCAATATCTTTTGTGAATAAGGCTTCGGTACGACCGATTAAAGGCAAAATAGCGTTCATTACCAAATCCCCTTGGTGTCTACTAAGTATGGTGAGTCTATTGACTCAACTTTAAATTCTTTATGGTCAACAAGCATTACATGAATATCTGCCGTCGACTTTGCAGCGTCAAAGCCCTGAAGTTCAACTTGCTCCAATGAACTTGGTAACTGATGAATATTAGGTTCAACTGCAATTACATTCCCCGCATGGAAAGAAGCAATTTCTTTTACAATCTGCATTGCAGGGCTTTCACGTAAGTCATCGATGTCAGGCTTAAAAGCTAAGCCGTAGCAAGCGATTGTAACGTCTTTGGCTGTTTTATCAGCATGCTCTTGCAGAAAGTCTGCAAGAGCCATTTTAGTTTTACCTACAACCCAACTAGGCTTGCTGTCGTTAACTTTACGTGCGGTATGAATAATCTGAGCTTCTTCCGGAGTTTTTGAAACGATAAACCAAGGGTCAACGGCGATACAATGTCCCCCCACCCCCGGGCCAGGTTGAAGTATGTTCACGCGTGGATGACGGTTTGCTAATGCAATTAGCTCCCAGACATTGATATCTAACTTATCACAGATAACAGAAAGCTCATTTGCAAATGCAATTTGAACGTCACGAGAGCTGTTTTCGGTCAACTTTGCCATTTCAGCAGTGCGCGCATTAGTGATAACACATTCACCTTGAACAAATGTTTGGTACAACTCAACAGATCGCTGCGAACATTTGGGTGTTAGGCCGCCAATTACACGGTCATTTTCAACCAATTCTCGAACGACATGACCTGGCAACACACGCTCTGGGCAATGCGCAATGTTAATGTCAGCGTTTTCGCCATGAGTTTGAGGAAAAGTAAGGTCTGAACGTGCTTGAGATAACCAATCAGCCATCTGTTCCGTAGCTCCCACTGGTGAAGTCGATTCTAATATAACTAGATCTCCTTCCTTTAGGACAGGCGCAATTGCTTTACTCGCTGCTTCAATGTAAGAAAGGTCAGGTGCTGGAACGTCACCCTCTTTACAAGGTAAGAAGGGAGTTGGAACAGCAATAAGAAATGCATCTGCAGCTTCTGGAGTTGTTACTGCTTTTAGGTAGCCTTCTTTGACAGCGGCATTTACGATCATATCGAGCTCAGGCTCAACGATATGAATTTTACCTTGATTGATAGTGTCTACAGCATGTTGGTTAACATCAACACCAACAACCTTTTTCTTGCGTGATGCGAACATTGCTGCTGTTGGCAGACCAATGTAGCCCAACCCCACAACTGATACTGTTTCAAAAGACATATATACTTCTCGTTAAATTAAATTATTTTGCTAAAACATCTAGAATTCGTTGACATGCTTTTCCATCACCGTAAGGGTTATGTGCGAAGCTCATTTCCTTATACGCTTGCTCGTCTTGAAGCAAAGTTGTTAAACCCGTAACGATTCGATCTACATTGGTACCAACCAATTTGACCGTGCCTGCCTCTACAGCTTCTGGGCGCTCTGTTGTATCTCTCATCACTAATACGGGCTTACCTAAAGAAGGCGCTTCTTCTTGAATACCGCCCGAGTCGGTTAGAATAATATGAGATCTATTCATTAAGTAAATGAATGGTAAGTACTGTTGAGGCTCAATCAGATGTATATTGCTTATTCCCGCAAGAATTCGGTTTACAGGTTCACGTACATTAGGATTCAAGTGCATTGGATAAACGATTTGAGCTTCTGGGTGCTTTTGCGCAGTGTAGGCTAGCGCCTCACAAATACGCTCAAAACCACCACCAAAGCTTTCTCTTCTGTGTCCTGTAACGAGTACTAACTTTTTATCTTCACGGAGAAATGGGAATTGTTCAGACAGGCTATGTTGAAGAGTCTCATCATGATCGATTTTTTCTTTGATCAACAAAAGAGCATCAATAACAGTGTTACCCGTCACCGAGATACTCTCTTTCTTAAAGTTTTCTTTCAACAAGTTGTTTTGTGAGGTCTCTGTAGGCGCAAAGTGATATTGCGTAAGCGCCCCCGTTAACTTTCTATTTGCTTCTTCTGGCCATGGTGAGTAGATATTTCCGGTTCTTAAACCTGCCTCTACATGACCAACAGGAACTTGCTCGTAGTACGCTGCTAGACTAGCAGCAAACGTTGTTGCTGTATCGCCATGTACTAAAACTACATCAGGTTTAAACTCTTGTAATACTGATTTGAGCTCTAACAAGATTCGTGCGGTCACATCATTTAAAGATTGCCCTGCTTTCATCAAATTTAGGTCATAATCTGGCTTAATTTCAAATAGTTCAAGCACCTGGTCTAGCATCTCTCGATGTTGAGCTGTTACACAGCATTTTGCTTCAAATCGTTCATCAGAAGATAAAGCGTGAACCAAAGGGGCCATCTTTATTGCTTCTGGTCGGGTACCAAATACCGTAAGTACTCTTTTCTTTGTCATCATTACTGACCTAATGTAAAACTTGAATAATAATTTTCATGGGCACGTGAATATTGTTCACGTCCCCTTTAAGTTGTATTTTTCTGCGCTTAACTCAGCGATGTTTCACTAGACTCCAATCGGTCTCTTTTTTTTAAAACGAAGCGGATTAGTACAATCATAATACCAAAAACAGCGCCAAGCAGCGTCCCTGCAATACAGATAAGAGCTCTCTTAGGCGAAGCTTTTTCTTCTGGAACCACCGCAGGATCGATTACTTTAAATACGAATTCTTCTTGAGCTTCTGCAAGCATTAAGTTCTTCGTTTGCTCTTCAATTAGCTTATAAAAGGCTGACTGCATATCAGCAACCGCTGTTTTCTGAAGCTGTTTACTCAAATAAGTTAGGTTTTTATTAGTATCTTGAATTGTACGCTCACGCATTACTTGATTAATATCTTCAATCAGCCAATTCACCCACTGCTGAGCTACATACGGTGAATAGTGGCTCACAGATAGCCTAAATAGTCCAGATTCTTTATCAGGCTCAATACTCAAAACATCTGTGACGAATAAGCGGTAGGCTTCTTGAGCTGTAGGCTCTGCACCTCTTAGGCCTTGAGGCTTTCTCAACCAAACTTGCTTATCTTTATCGTAAAGTTCATCGTCTAATATCAATTTGTTTCCCCCAATATCCCAACCTTTACTACCCATGAGAGGCACTAGAATGTCATGCTTCTGTACAAAGGATTCAATAAATTGACGAGACTTTATGACTTGAATAGCTAAATCAGTTTGGTTGCTCTGGCTTGGTAAACTAACTCCTGCAAGTGATGCCAATCCACCTAGCTGGCCAGAAACTGCCGCTAATCCACTAGCATTAGAGTTTTGAGCTGGGGATAGAAGAGCATCAGCCCTGTAGATGTTCGGCTTTGACAACGCAAATGCCACAGCAACAGAGGCAAAAATGACCGTAGTAAGAATAATGACCCACTTCCCTCGCCAAAATGCAGAAAGTAGTTCACGTAGATCTATTTCATCTTCGGCAGGAACATGTGTATAAGGATATGGGGGCAGGTTTGGGTATTGCTCAGATTTCATTTCACTTTATCCCAGTCAATTAGCTTCTTGCTTATTGATTAAATACAGATTTATACAAACTATATACGCGAGCCAAGGTTACCCTAGACTCGCGTATGTTGTTATTGCAATGCGTTAATTGCCACACCAGTTTGATATAGGATCTGCGTTGCTGCAGTCCATGTACTCAAGGCATCACGGTAATCGGTATCGATTGGAACTACAATTGTATCACCGGCTTTTAACCCTTCTTTATTGTTTCCGAACCAATAGCCTGATGAAGGCTTGTAAACAGAACCATCCGCACGTACTACAAAAATGCGATCTTCATCCGCTTGCTTTTTAGCGCCTCCGGCTTTGTTCAGATAATCATCGACGTCAAGTTTGTTGTCTAACAAGTAGGTAATTGGAACCTGAACTTCACCCATTATTGATACAGTGTTTCGGAAAGTCGGAACAAAGAGGAAGTCACCGTCCTCGAGCATAAAGTCTGCTGAGCGCTCCCCCTTCAAGATACGATTTAACTGCACAACCATACGACCAAGAGCTTTGCTGCGACTTGCTTCCTCAACAAATGCTAGTGTTTTTTCTGGATCTGAAATTACAGAACCTATATTACTATCGGCTCGGAACGTCTTCTTCGCTGTTTCTTTTCGCATATCTGCGGCGTATTGGTTTAAAAGCTTCTGCTCTTGTAAACGCAATGCTTCACGAGTAAATATTGCACCTTGAGGGTGTGCAAATTCGGTCAATCCTCCTGCACGCTCCAAAAGCTCACTCAATGTCTCCCCCTGACGGGTCGTGTAAGTTCCTGGGAAGCGAACTTCACCTTGTAAAGTGACTGTGCTTTGTAGCTTCACATTTGGCTTTTCGAGGATGTTCAAACGATCTCGACCTACGATAATTGCATCGTCTGAAGCATTGCCTTGGATTGCTTTACGCAAATCAATACGTTCAACATCAATGTATGCACGTTCATCTGCACTGTTAATCGCGGTTCGTGCTAGTTCTGCATTGATTGTGAATGCGTTGTAAGTCAAACCACCAGCAGCTTCAATCAGCGTTGATACCGTCATTCTTGGTGTAATTGGGTACCGACCTGGGTGCTTCACTTCACCAAATACTTCAGCAATTTGAGGGGCTAAACCTAAACGAGACTGTTGTTGGAGCTGCAGCAATACGGGGGCAAGTAAAGTGCGACGAGTATTCTGCTTCAGCTTTTCAAAGTCTTCCTCTGTAATCTCTTTACCGCGGAAAATGATTTTTCTTTCTTCTTTTTCTTGCTGGTTCCAGCCAACATGATTCTGTTGGTTATTAAAATTAGTTTGTTGCTGATTATTGCTAGTCATCGCATTGTTGCCTGCGATTACCGAACCTGCTGGGTTATTAACCATTGCAACCGACGAGCTCATCTGTTGCTGTTCTTTCTGTTGCTCCATCTCCGCTTGTTTTTGGGCTTGCTCGAGTGTTTTAGCTTTTGTAATTTCTTCATCGTTAGCGAGTGTATCTAAATCTTCGTTATTGAAACGGTTGAAGACTAGAACTCGGTCACGAGAACGCAGAGACATATTGTCTTTGCTGTTAGGAGATAAAATCGCATTCGCGAGATTGATCTGAAATACTTCGATATCACGTTGAGTATTTACTTCTCGAACAACAACGGCGTAGTTAACATCAGCAGTCGCATTGAATGCGGAGTCAACAGATTTAAACAAATCAGCGATACGTAGATTTTGATGCCACTCTACATACCCAGGGTGTCTGACATCCCCTTCAATTTGAACATATCGAGTAAGCTCTTCGCTTTTTTTCAAGACTTTAATAGCATCGCCATTTTTTACTTTGCTTTGCTTATCTTGACTCTTACTAAAATCGAGAGTGACCGCTTCACGAGTCCCATGCGTTGCATAACGTTTGATTTCTAACTGTTCTTTATACGCATTGGCAGTAAAACCACCTGCTATTTGAATAAGTTGTTGGTAAGTTTCACCCGGCTTAACCTCGTAGATTGCAGGACGGTTAATCTCGCCTTCTATAGACACAGTCTCTTTAACAGAGCCGATTAAAACAACATCATCTGGAAGTAAGCGCACATCATCACTCGCATCACCTTTTAGTAACAGATCATACATGTCCAACTTACGAATAATTTTTCCGTCACGTTTTAGCTGAATATCACGTAGTGCCCCACTTTCACCAAAGCCACCGCTGTAGTAGATAGCCTGTGATATTGTCGTTAATGCGCTAACCGTGTACGCGCCTGGCTTATATGCATCCCCCATGACAAATACTTGCATGGTGCGTAATTCACCTAATGAGATATCACTACGAACACCTATCATTTGCTCTTTTACACGTTGTGTTAGAGAGTCTCTAACATCGGAAAAGTGCATACCGGCAACATTTAAAGGCCCAAGAGAAGGAAAGTTGATTATTCCTGCGCGATTTACACGTAAGCGATGTGTTTCGTTCTCCTTACCAAACAACTGCACGATGATTTCATCACCTGCACCTACAGTGTAATTCGCTGGAACTGGAACATCACTGATCGGAGCAAAGGTGCTTGGAGAGCCGGCAAAGAGTTCAAGACCAAAGCGTTGTAATTCATCATCCTCTTTCTTGGCATCCCACATTTTTTCTAGTTCAGTAGAACTCGCCCCACTTGATTGAGGCCGAGGTTGCATGACTTGCGGATTTGAGTATGACGTAGACTGGGAGGATGAACCAGAAGGGATACTAAAGCCATACTTACTCGCCAGTGCTTGCTGCTGGTCTGCCGGTAAGTTCTGAAACATTTTTATTTGTTCTGGAGTAGGTGTTTGCGCAGTCGAGTAAGACGCAAACATGCTTGCCAAGACACAAACGGCAATGGAGAGATATCCTTTAAACATGATATGCCACTATAATAATTGAATAAAAGGCTCTAAAGCTCAAATTTGAGCTTTAGGTATTTAAATTAGAATCTGTGCTGGAAACCCAGTGTAATCGAGTTAAGCCGAACTTGATCTTCTGAAACGTTATCAACGAACTCAAACACAACTGCGTTCTGCTTGTTCAAAGCGTAATGCATACCTAACCCAAAACTGAATCCTTGCTCTTTGTAAGAGCCTACATTTTGTAGGTCAAGTTGAACGCTCGAGTACCCTGCTAAACCGTAAAGTGCAACTCGCTCTGAAACAGGCATGTTTAGCTTAAAAAATCCACTTATCGCACTATCAACAGCAAGCCCACTGTCACGTTGAACTGATGTCCCATAACGTCCTTCGAGACCAATGTAGTCATTAAAAAAGTACCCAGCTTGCGCACTAAGAAGGAAAGGACTCCCCTCTTTTACGGACTCAGAAGACGAGCTTTTCAATTCTGCATTTGAGTAGCTCACTAACGCACCAGCATAAAAATCGGCTGACGCTGAAAAAGAACTCAGGCTTAAGCCCAGTACACTAAGTATTCCTAAACAATGCTGCTTTCTTATCACGTAAAAGTTCCTAGTACTGGTAGTAATATGGCCTGTCAAAGCAACGTTAAGTTTGCTATGCAGGTGATTAAACACTGAAGAATTGCCACGCTACCGCCCTGAGGCATTTAGCGTAAGCCGCTGTATCGCTTTCTATAAGATATGAGTAAAAGCGGCCTATCACTCCAAACCCCTAATACTGGAGAAAATAGGCCGACAAATTATGCACTTTTGATAGTTTATCAGCAAGCAAGCGAACAAGATAACGGCGCAATGTCACGCTGGTGTTAGAAATGAGATAGAAAACCAAGGCAAGATAAGAAACTATTTACATGCTAAGGCTTTTTTATCTAAAATGTAGTTTGGAGCGTTTTTTATGCTACCAAACATCGATGTTTTTATACCGGATATACAAGGATTAATAATGAAGAATACAGCTCTAGCTATTCTTATGGCTCTAAGCGCATCAACTGCATTTGCAGCAGAAGAAGCAGGTTCGACAAGTGCAGCTTCTGCATCTGCAACAGGCACAACAGCTGTAGCAGTAGGTGCAGCGGCAGCAGTAACTGTAGTAGCAGTTGCAGCTTCAGATAGCGACTCAACATCTACTTCAACATCTACTTCTACTTCTACTTCTACAAACTAATTTCGTTTTGTAGATAGAAGATAATCGCCCTGAATGACTCAGGGCGATTTTATTTGTAAGAGGGAATAATGAATATCTTCCGAACGTCTAAATGGATACGCCCACTTCTCACTCTTCCGCTATTCGCCTTACTCTTTGGTTGTACACAAAAGTTCAATGATGTATCAGCCACAGTCCAAGAAGCGTACGGTAACTACATCGATGTAGAGATGACCCCAGAAGAAATAAATGCCGTTCCTTATGCCAGTGCCTATTTAAAACTTGGGAATCAAAAACAGGTATTTGTTGTTTTAGCTTTTGCAGAGCGAAATCCTCTCAATGGAAAAATACAACTGAAATGGGTAAGTGCTGACAAAGCTATGATCGTTACGGAGAATGGCCATATAGTCAAAACGATAGGTCTACAGAATGGGGACTTAGCCGGTGTTTACGGTGATGTGCCAGATTTTTCTTTAGATTCAACCTCTGTCAACTACGCACTCTCATACGATTGGGCAACACAATACCGTTATGGTTTCCCAGCAAATATAACGCGTTCTTACTCAGGCCAAGAAACGTTAACAACTCCTATTTCCAGTACCATGACCAACGTATATAAAGAAGCCGTTGATTTTAGTAGCCTTTCTCAATCGGTCGAAAACTATTATTGGATAGATGAGCAAGGTCAGGTTATCAAAACCTTACAATACTTAGGTCCGAATATGATTCCGGTTGAGTTAACCATTTTGAAGGGATATAGCAAATCATGAGCAAGCGACTACTAACGTTACTAGGTTTGGTCATGCCACTTTTGAGCATACATAGCTTCGCTCAAACAGAAACCTCTACTATACAGCAATTAAATGTTGAGTTACTGGAAGTAGGCAAACAGCTACAATTCCAGGGGCCTGCTCGTTTAGAAAGCGTCTTAACACTTGCTAAAGAGCAAAGCGTCTCACTGCAATATTCTCTTGGTACAACTTTGTTTGATAAATCGGAACGCGCCGAAAAAAACGCTACCGCTTTAAAGAACTCAGTACTCAATCAAATGATTCAACACAACTTGGTTGCACATCCATTCTACAAATTCATTCAGAAGCAAAGCTTTGCACCACGCTTACTGTCTGCGATCGATGTTGATAAAGTTCGACTAAATAAATTCGACAACCCACTGTTGCGCGGCAATTACGTGCTCGCAAGCCCTCTGCGCGAAGAAAAAGTGTACTTCCTGGGAAACGTAAATAGCGTGTATTCCATTACGGAGCAGGCAGGCATCCCTTTGCAGAGGCAAATAGAGAATTTGAAAAGTAACATTGGTACGTTATCAACACCACCAGTGTTGATCTACCCAGATGGTCATGTAGTTAAGCCGCATCACGGAGCCTGGTTAACAACACAATATTACTTACCACCTCTGACCTTGGTATATGTACCTTTTGGTGATCTTGAACGGTCTGAAATGGATCAAGATATTATCCTCCTACTCACTCAACTGATACCAAATGCTACAAAGAGACCGTAATGATGCCAATTAGAAAAAGCTTAACCCTTTATTTAATGGGCCCAGCATTGGTTTGGGCTCAAGAGATGCCGTTTGAGGCTCCTCCTTTACGACCATCCCAAACAGACTTCGGTGGCGTTGGTTTAATGCAAATGCCAACCGGACGTATGGCCCCTGAAGGGGAATTCAACTTTTCTGTTACAGGGAGTGATGAGTACCTCTTTTACAATGCTACGGTACAGGTAATGCCCTGGGCTGAAGCGACTATTAGATATACAATTGTCGATGGACTTCCATACTGTACTGATCCACGATTTTGTGGGGATAACGAATACACAGATAAAGGTATTGATTTTAAATTTAGGCTTCTAGAAGAAAGTCAATATGTACCTGAAGTGTCCTTTGGTGTTAGAGATTTTGCAGGTACTGGCCTTTTTGACTCTGAGTATTTTGCAGCAACCAAACAGTACGCCAACAGAAGTTTAGGGACATTTGATTTTACGATCGGTATAGGTTGGGGCTCTTTAGGTACTAGAGGAAACATTACCAATCCAGCATGTAAAATCTCTGATCGATTTTGTTCTCGTCCAGGTGATTATCAACTAACAGGTGGCACAACAAACACTGACCGTTTTTTCAAAGGCCCGGCAGCCCTCTTTGGGGGTATTGAATATCAGACTTTACATGCACCGCTACGCTTTAAAATAGAGTATGACAGTAATGACTACAACGAAGACTTTCCTGTTGTTCAAGGCGGTATCGACATGACACCACACACACCATGGAACTTTGGTGTGCTCTACCGTCTAGGAATGGCCGATTTTCGTTTAAGTTATGAGCGCGGAGACACTTTGGTCGCAGGTTTAACGCTCAACACTAACTTCAATGACATGCCATCATTCTGGCGAGATGAGCCTACACCAGAAGTCGAAGATAACCAACCAGAAGAACTGTCTGATGTTGACTGGGAACGTGTAACGGAAGATTTAGACAAAATTGCGGGTTACCAAAACACACGCATTTATGTTGATGACAACACCGTAACTGTCGTTGGTGAACAGAAGAAATATCGTGACCGTACAGAGGCACATGAAAAAGCGGCGGCTGTACTTCATAATGAAATGCCTGACGATATTGATACCTATGCTATCAACGAACGTAGCCGAGGCTTAGTCGGCGAACAAACGATTATTTCCAAGGAGAAATATCGCGACTTTGCCCAAGTTAATTACATCAATCCCAAAATAGAAGACGCAACCGAAAAAGCTAGCAATAAGCCAAGTGGAGAATCTGTCTATGATGGTTTTGAGCGTTTTGATTGGGGCTTTGCACCTAAACTTGTTCAAACTCTAGGTAACGCAGAAGACTTCTATCTCTTTAGTGTAGGGCTAAGCGGTAATGCCTCATACTGGCTGACGGACAATCTTGAAATTGGCGGTTCGTTATACTGGGATTGGTATAACAACTACGATAAGTTTAATTATGTCACTCCACCCGATGGTACTACCGTTCCCCGGGTTCGCACCATGTTCCGTGCTTACCAAAATGAACACGCTGTGACCATGTCAAACCTACAGTTGACTTGGTTCCAAGAGTATTCCGATACCATGGATCAACAATTCTACGCGGGTTATCTGGAGAGCATGTTTGCTGGAGTCGGTACCGAGTTTCTTTACCGTCCACAAGGAGCTAACTGGGCGATTGGCGCTGACGTCAACGTAATTTCTCAACGTGATCCACAAAGTTACTTCGGTGTTTACGATGAGAAATGGCAAAACGTGCCAGAATATGGACGTCCGTTCCAAGTTATTGATAAAGGCTTCACTGGTTTTGTATCTGGTTACTACTACCCTCAATGGGAATTCCTACAAGATTTGATGATCCAAGTCGATGTTGGTCAGTTCCTAGCTGGTGATGTTGGTACACAAATCAATGTTTCTAAGCAGTTCAAGAGTGGCGTAATTGCTGGTGCCTTTGCGTCATTTACAGACTTGTCTGCGGATGAATTTGGTGAAGGTAGCTTTACCAAAGGTTTCTACTTGTCGATTCCATTTGACATCATGACCGTTAAGCCAAGCAACAATCGTGCGAACTTTAGTTGGCAGCCTCTTACTCGTGACGGAGGACAGAAACTCGGACGTAAATACAGCTTGATTGAGTTGACCGACGAGCGAAATCCTTGGTATCAAAGGCCTAACCGTTCGGATGTGGAATAATAAAGTAATCAAGGGAGCTGCGGCTCCCTTTTTCATATCTAGATACTGAGTCATAGAAGACTCAAACCTATCTTCCTGCTTCCAATAGCGCTACTTTTCGTTTCTTGCTAGAATTCCTGAGAAAATTTTAATCTATGGTGGAAG
Source organism: Vibrio sp. YT-19(2023) (assembly GCF_033337395.1). Taxonomy (NCBI): domain Bacteria; kingdom Pseudomonadati; phylum Pseudomonadota; class Gammaproteobacteria; order Vibrionales; family Vibrionaceae; genus Vibrio; species Vibrio sp. YT-19(2023). Next base: position 48,839 of record NZ_JAWOQN010000025.1, read on the forward strand.
TTCTATGATCATCGTAACTGGTGGCGCTGGCATGATCGGCAGCAACATTGTTAAAGCACTAAACGAAGCTGGTATTAACGATATCCTGGTTGTCGACAACCTAAAAAATGGCAAAAAGTTTAAGAACTTAGTTGATCTGGACATCACAGATTACATGGATCGTGACGACTTTCTGACCCAAATTATGGCGGGCGATGATTTTGGTCCGATTGAGGCAATTTTCCACGAAGGTGCTTGCTCTGCAACGACTGAGTGGGATGGTAAGTACATGATGCTAAACAATTACGAGTACTCTAAAGAGCTGCTGCATTACTGTTTAGATCGCGAGATTCCATTCCTATACGCTTCTTCCGCAGCCACTTACGGTGATACAGAGACTTTCGTTGAAGAACGCGAATACGAAGGCGCACTGAATGTATACGGTTACTCGAAACAGCAGTTTGATAACTACGTTCGTCGCCTATGGCAAGACGCTGAAGAGCATGGTGAGACCCTTTCTCAAATCACCGGCTTCCGCTACTTCAACGTATATGGCCCACGTGAAGACCACAAAGGTAGCATGGCATCAGTTGCGTTCCATCTAAACAACCAACTTAACGCAGGTGAAAATCCTAAATTGTTCGCGGGCAGCGAATCATTCAAACGCGACTTCGTTTACGTTGGTGATGTATGTAAAGTAAACCTGTGGTTCTTAGAAAACGGCGTATCAGGTATTTTTAACTGTGGTACTGGCCGTGCTGAATCTTTTGAAGAGGTAGCAAAAGCAGTTATCAAGTATCATGGCAAAGGCCAAATTGAAACCATCCCATTCCCTGAGCACCTAAAAGGCGCTTACCAAGAATTCACACAAGCGGATCTGACCAAACTGCGCACCGCAGGTTGTGATGTTGAATTCAAGACAGTTGCAGAAGGCGTTGCCGAATACTTGACTATCCAAAACAGTTAAGCGCCACAAGGTGGTAGAACCATAACCTGCCACCTTTACTCAAGTGCAATAGCCTGTATCATTCCTAACTATCTTTTTCTCATTTAAACCACTTCGCCCGCACACGAATAGGTAACTAGACACGCCATGACCATAAAACGTGATGACTTCGACCCTAAAGCATATAACCCTGAGTTTAAGCGCCACTTTCTGTCGCCTAAGTACTGGGGCACGTGGTTAGGTGTTATCTTATTTTTACCGTTATCATTAATGCCACTGGGTTTACAAAAGTGGTTGGCGAAAACCATAGCCAAAAAACTGTCTAAATCCCACAAAGGTCCAGCTCATCGAGCGAGGGTTAACTTTGAGCTGTGTTTTCCGGAAAAATCATTCCAAGAACGTGAAGCTTTGATAGAAAAAACACTCTACACAGCGGCCATGTTCTTTTTTCGCTTCGGGTTACTAAGTTTACGCTCACCAAAATGGCTTCAGAACCGTTGCCAAATTCGCGGCCTAGACATTTTACGACAGCACATTGATAGCAACGAAAATGTAATTTTAATGGTTCCCCACTCTTGGGCTATTGATGTGCCTGCTATCTTGCTCGCTTCAATGGGAATGCCGGTTTCTGCAATGGCGAAGAAACAAAAGAATGATGTTGCTGACTGGCTGATGCACAAGCAAAGAGTTCAATATGGTGGTCGTGTTTATGAACGCTCAGGTGGCATTAAGCCTTTTCTGAAGTCTATTCGAGATGGCTATGTAGGGTATTATCTACCCGACCAAGATCACGGCCCAGAGCATAGTGTGTTTGTAGATTTTTTTGCAACACGTAAAGCAACGCTACCTGGTTTAGGCAAAATTGCGAAACTATCACGCTCAAAAGTACTGCCTCTATTTGCGTCGATGAACACTGAAGATGGTACGTTTGACATTGAGATTTTACCAGCGTTTGAGCTGGATAAAGGCGAAGAGCAAGACGCTCGTACCTGTAATGAAGCCATTGAATATTTTGTCGGTGATAAACCCGAACAATATATGTGGGTACTACAGTTGCTGCACTCTCAAGAAGACGGCAATAACTATTACAATATCTTCAAGCCTAGATATGATACTGATTGGCAAGTAAATAAATGAAAAAGATTTTAATTATTGGCCCTGCGTGGGTCGGCGATATGGTAATGTCGCAATCGTTATATATCGTATTAAAGCAACGCCATCCAGATAGCCAAATTGACGTTATCGCTCCAGGATGGTGTAAACCGATTCTTGAGCGTATGCCAGAAATCCACCAAGCGATTGAAATGCCTATCGGTCATGGTGAGTTTAACTTATTAGGCCGCAGGGAAATTGGTAAATCGATACGTGAAAAGCAATATGACCACGCCTATATATTGCCTAAGTCAGCGAAATCAGCACTGATCCCATGGTTTGCCAACATTCCTCTTCGTACTGGCTGGAAGGGAGAAATGCGCTATGGTTTATTGAACGACTTACGCCCTAACATGAAGTCTTTTCAGTACATGGTAGAGCGCTATGTAGCGTTAGCTTATCCAAAAGCAGAAATGGTGGATTCTAACTCTCTCGGCGGGCTTGAAACCTTGCCTCGCCCACGCCTTGCAATCAACGCGGCAGAGCAACAAGCCACGATCAAAAAGTTCAACTTAGCCCAAGACCAACCAATTATCGGACTGTGCCCAGGAGCAGAGTTTGGTCCCGCCAAAAAATGGCCCGAAACACACTACGCTGAAGTTGCGACGCAAATGGCTCGATCTGGGCATCAAATCTGGTTGTTTGGTTCTCAAAAGGACTTGGAGACTTGTAACAATATTCGCGCACTTGTTCCGACGCAATTCCATGAGCACATTCATGTTCTGGCAGGCCAAACCAGCTTAATTGAAGCAGTCGACTTACTTGCTGCATGTAAGACTGTTGTCGCGAATGACTCAGGCTTAATGCATGTGGCAGCTGCGGTTGGTTGTAATGTTGTTGCCGTGTATGGCTCAACTTCACCGAAGTACACCCCCCCACTCGCAGAAAAAGTGGAGATTGTTCATACCGATATTGATTGTCGCCCTTGTTTCCAGCGTGAATGTCAATACAAACACCTCAAGTGCTTGACAGAACTTTCGCCTAAGCAAGTGCTAGATAGCATCCAAAAATTTGACGCCATTACGATAAGCTCATGTTAGTTCGTATTGTTTATACCTTACTACTCGCCCTAGCGTCACCGCTACTTTTATTTGGTTTGTACAAGAGCAAACCAAATAAGCCTAAGTTCGGCTCTCGCTGGAAAGAGCACTTTGGTATCACTCCCAAGCTAAAAAGCAACGACAAACCTATTTGGATACATGCCGTATCTGTTGGTGAAAGCATAGCAGCAACACCTTTAATTAAAGCCCTTAAGGAACAAAACCCCGAACAATCTATTCTAGTTACAACAACAACAAGTACGGGAGCTGAACAGATTGCTAAGTTGGGTGATTTAATTGAACACCGCTATATGCCAATTGACTTTGGGTTCGCTATCAAAGGTTTTCTTAAAGCAGTGCAGCCAAAACAGATGTTGATCATTGAGACTGAGCTGTGGCCAAACACGCTTCACAATGTTCACAAAGCGGGTATCCCTATAACTGTCGTGAATGCGCGCCTATCTGAAAAATCGTGTCAGAACTACGCCAAAATACAGCGGCTTTTTAACCAGCTTCATCCATGCCTAACTCAAGTACTCTGCCAAACGGATTCAGATGCAGAGCGCTTCGAACGCTTAGGCGTTGAGAAAAAGAAACTATCCGTTACTGGCTCGATTAAGTTCGATATTCAAATATCAGAGCAAGTGAAACAGCAAGGACAGCAGCTTCGAGCCCAACTTGGAAACGATCGTCCGATTTGGATTGCAGCTAGCACCCACAAAGGCGAGGACGAACAGGTATTAGATGCACATAGGCAAGTTTTAAAATCTCATCCAAATGCATTACTTATTTTAGTTCCTCGCCATCCAGAACGATTTGATGATGTGTTTACGCTTTGCCAACAGCAAGGCTTTAACACTGTGCGTCGTACTTCAACGCATGCAGTCGAGATAAATACTCAAGTATATCTCGGTGATACTATGGGTGAGATGCTAACTTTGATAGGCGCAGCGGATATCTGCTTTATGGGCGGTAGCCTAGTTGGAGATAAGGTTGGAGGGCACAATGTATTAGAACCCGCAGCACTGGGAGTTCCTGTAATCACGGGACCTAGTTATTACAACTTTACAGAAATCGTTAATATTCTTAAAAAACATTCGTTCTGTGATGTCATTAAAGAAAAAAATGAAATTCACACATTGATAGAGAAACAGTTTTCATCTAGTGTAAATTCTAAAAAATCAGACAGTGAAAGATTTATCACTAATTATAAAAACATTGTAAATAAAATAGTAACAGTAATCTTTGAGAAAAAATAGTGAAAAGCATTATTACATATAAGAGGATTCAATCTAATTATGAGAACGTATGTTACGTAAACTCAATTTTTGCACTTTTTTTATACTTATATATTAATAAAGGCAGCCATAATACACTGTTCATTAGTCATGTAGATTTCCAAGGCCTGTTAGCGAATAGTAAATTAGACAATGTAGTTATTATAAACACTAAACTTAATAAAAATTGGGACTCATTGCTTTACAAATTTGGAGTTCTAAAATATGACATCACGACTCTAGTTAAAAATAAAAAATTCTTTGGTCATGACCATCTCACTTATGCATTTCTATTTGATTTATCTCACGGTTCAGTACTAGAAGATGGCGCCGGAAACTATAATGGCCCAATATCATTCAAAAAAAGAGTAAAACGCGCTTTAAAAGGCAGAGTTATTTCTCCTTTAGGCTATAGTAATAAAATAACCAGTGTTTACTTATCTAAGCCAGAGCTTGTGGACTCTCAATTACAAAACAAAGCAAAAGCATTCGATGTAGTTGAAATGTTGGACTACACAAGAAGTTTTGGTTTAAAAATGATACTAACACATAACTTCGAATCTCTTAGTGGAAAAAACATCTTATTTACTCAACCTATCAGCGATCTAGTAACGGAAGATGGAAAAATAGAGCTGTACAAAGAAATTTATGAGAAATATAACATTACAGTAATAAAGCCACACCCTCGTGAATGTACAGATTATACTGAGCACTTTTCTTGTTTAGTTATAGATAAGTTCATACCAGCTGAAGTTATTATTTCCCCGAATGATAAGAACGTTCACCTTTATACTTTGAACTCAACCTCCGTACTAAACCTAAAAGAAGTCAATGACAATATACAGGTTGATTTACTTGCACTGGATCTACACGATTTCCTTACACAGTGGAAAAAAGAAAAAAAGAAAAAATATTAAAAATATTATGTCATATAATGCGTTGTTACAAGGCATTATATGGCATAAGTAAATAACAAACTTGAGTGTTATCGTAGTTCTTGAGAATCAAGAATGTAGCGCTCCAAAGTAGTCTCACCTAAAATAAAACTTAGAGATTACTTTGTAGAACGACCTCATAATACCAATTACCGACAAACAATATCTCTCATATCTCAGCTGTATTGATGCTCTAAATATACAGTTTAGATAGCTCTTTAAGCGAGCGCCGCTCTTCTGCATTTATTTTAGAGGCATTAGCGCTAATATCAATATATTTACCTAAACTGCTCGCTAGTTCATCAAATGTAGAAAAACTACAGAGTTCAACATTTTGTGCATCTTTAAAAAACAGTTCATTGTGGCTTCCTTTCGCCACATAAACCTTACCTTGCCCCCACTTCATCAGTTGACGGGCGGTACTAGCTCCGCCTCTAGGTTGAAGCACAAGATGGGTGCACGACATCACAACAGCCGTGTAAGCTAGTGGGGGAAGTGAAGTTATGACAGACACATCGACTGTTTGCTTCTTTATCTTTTGCAAATAGGTTAAATAAAGATCTAAAAGAAGACGTTTTCGCCACTGCTTTACAGGCCACATCACAACAAACTTGTATTCCGTGTGCACTCCAGCTTTTATGAATGCACGCAACATCGCTTTAATGTTTTGATATTTAAATGCATTAGGTTTAGTACCTAAAAGGATACTTTTTTTCTTATTTTTTTCGTCTGCATAAACAGAAATCGCCAGAGTCTCAGCAGATTTAGTGGGTAATGTGTCGAAGACAACACTAGAATCAACAAGACAAAAATCACACCTTTCTAATACTTGGCTCAACTTCTCACGAAACGCACTATTTAAAGCAATAAACTGCTCTTGTTGACTTAAAACCCAAAGATCATTCTCTGTAATGTTAAGCTTAACATCTGCAACTAAGCGTCCATGTTTATCTTTGCACCAAAGCCATCTGTCAACCTCATCATCCGTGATAAACATATAACACTTGCTCTTCATTTGTGGACTAAGCTCGAGAATCTCTCGAATTTGAGCAGAGTTAAGTGCACTCAGAGAGAAATAAGTTATCGTTGAAGCGTTCAAAAAAATAGAGTTGTTCACCTTCTCGTAAGAAAAGTAAGTGACTCCATCAATTTTCTTAGGGTACTGAGATTCAATATCACTACATCCGAAAATGACGACACCTAACGTCTCGTGATTAATGCTAGCTTTCTCTATTAAGGCATCAATAAACAGAGGGGAAAAGTAGTCTGTGCTAGACACTAAAAAAATATGTTTAATCTCGTTGCTTTGCATTTTTACAATTCCATGCGCCCTAAAACATTTTTTATAGCATTAATAACATAAGACTGCTCACTATCACTCATATTGAAGTACAGTGGTAGTCTTACCAAGCGCTCACTTTCTTGTGTCGTATATATATCACTACCGACAAACCGACCAAACTGTTGGCCAGCTGGTGAGCTATGCAATGGAATATAGTGAAACGCAGAAACTATGCCCTCTTCACGAAGCATTTCAATAAACTGGCTTCTCAATTCCAGATTTTCCAGTTTCAAGTAGAACATATGCGCATTATGCTGACATTCAAAAGGAACAGTTGGCACTTCTATATTGTGTTTTGCGGCAAGAGGCGTAAGCTCATCTAGATATTTTCGCCAAATTTGTAGCCGTCTTTGGTTAATCCCTTCAGCTTCTTCAAGCTGTCCCCAAAGATATGCTGCTTGTATCTCACTTGGAAGCAAACTACTACCAAGATCAACCCAAGTATATTTGTCTACCATGCCACGGAAGAACAAGCTTCGGTTCGTCCCCTTCTCTCTGACAATTTCTGCACGCTCAACAAAAGATTGGTCATTAATAAGAAGTAGTCCACCTTCACCACCGGACGTATAATTTTTCGTCTCATGAAAACTATATGCACCTAGATGGCCAATTGCCCCCAACGCTTTTCCTTTGTAAGTAGACATCACACCTTGAGCTGCATCTTCAATAACAATGAGTTTATACTTCTCTGCAATACTCATGATCGTGTCCATCTCACAAGCAACACCAGCATAATGTACAGGTACAATAGCAACCGTTTTTTCAGTGATTGCAGCCTCAATTTTGGTTTCATCAATGTTCATCGTATCTGGACGAATATCAACAAACACCACTTTTGCACCACGCAGTACAAATGCATTCGCAGTGCTAACAAAAGTGTAGCTTGGCATAATCACTTCATCACCAGGCTGAATATCGATCAGTAAAGCGGCGAGTTCAAGCGCATGGGTACATGAAGGCGTTAACAAAGTCTTAATACAGCTCGCTCTGTTTTCAAACCAACTCTCGCATCGTTCAGAAAGTGGCCCATCTCCCGAGAGTTTACTTCCTTGGATAGCTTGCTCAATAAAGCTAAGCTCTTTACCTACAACTGGGGGCTTATTAAATGGAATCATTAATCTATCTCTCTGGGGTTACAATCAATAGAATTTCATTCTAAATTTATCGATCGGCAAGAAATCTCGAGCTTGGTTTTCTTCCTTCACTACTGCTTTGGTGATTTTCAACAAGCCTTTACCACAAATTACAACGGGGCAGCCATTTTCAACAAATATCACTTTACCAACATGCCTATGCTCACAAACCACATCCTGTACTACTTCAGCATCCAAGACCACCACTTTATTCTCATCAACATTAGTAATAGCTCCAGAATATGGGTACCCTACAGAATCAATAAATCGTTTAATGTATGTAGAACTTTGATTCCAATCGATCTCATAATCAGATTCGTCTCGCCATATTGAATATGTCGCTAATGACTCATCTTGTTGTGAGGATTTTATTTCTCTTCCGGAATGTAAACTATTAAATATCAAATCTGCCAGTTTTATATAATTGAGGTTATTCACTTCAATTGCATCAGATAATTTCATTGGATAGTCAATAAATGAAGCAGCTTGTGCAATAATATCACCTTTATCATACTCATCTGAACCAAATAGAGCTGTAACACCAATTTCATGCTCACCATTAATTAAACTATTCACTAGCGGAGCAAAGCCTCTATATCGAGGTAAAATAGAGTCATGGAAAACAATTAACTTGCTATCTTCGATACTTCTAATCATCCAGCGCCATGACACTGCTAACACATAGGATTCTTGAGGTATTGTGTAAGTGTCATTATGATAATAATACTGAACACCGTTGTTGATAGCTAATTGTCTCAAATTTTCACTATAATCATCTTTAATATTTTTATCTTTTCCTATAACAAGGAAATCAACAATTTCTCGATATTTTTCAAATAAAAGGGTAGCAACTTCATACCCTTTTTTAGTCATCGCATGTAATACTATTTTTTTACACATAACAATACCTGAAGCTTGGACTCGTTTTGGGTAATCTCTATTTAGCTTGATGAGCAATCATCACAAATAATTTTATTTAAGTATTGTCCATAGTCATTTTTTAACATTGGTTGAGCAAATTGGATAACTTGAGAAGTAGATAACCACCCATTGCGCCACGCAATCTCTTCTAAACAGGCAACTTTAAGACCTTGAACATTTTCAATGGTTTGAACAAACGAAGAGGCTTCATGCAGGCTTTCATGTGTTCCAGTATCTAACCAAGCAAAGCCGCGCCCTAGTAATTGAACATTCAGGTCACCTTGCTCAAGGTACATTTGGTTTAGCGTCGAAATCTCTAACTCACCACGAGATGAAGGTTTGACTTTTTTTGCCAATTCGACGACTCGGTTATCATAAAAATACAGCCCAGTGACAGCATAATTGGATTTAGGCTTTACTGGTTTTTCTTCAATCGAAATCGCCTGCATATTGGCATCAAATTCTACAACGCCAAATCGCTCTGGATCTTTAACCTGATAACCGAATACCGTCGCACCACGGCTCTTCATCGCAGCTTGCTGAAGAATAGGAGTGAACCCTTGCCCATAAAAGATGTTGTCACCCAGCACCAAACATACTGAGTCATCGCCAATGAATTCTTCACCAATGATGAAGGCTTGAGCTAAGCCGTCTGGACTTGGTTGAATCGCGTATTGCAACTCAATGCCAAACTCTGAGCCATCACCCAATAGGCGCTGAAATCCTTCCTGGTCTTCTGGCGTGGTGATGATCAAGATTTCACGAATGCCAGCAAGCATAAGTACCGACAACGGATAGTAAATCATTGGTTTGTCATAAACCGGCAGTAACTGCTTAGAGACACCACGTGTAATAGGGTAAAGTCGAGTGCCCGAGCCGCCTGCTAAAATAATGCCTTTCATTATTCGCCCGCTCCTAATCGCTCAAGACTGTATGAACCATCAAGCACACGTTGCCACCATTGTGGGTTGTTTAGGTACCATTCCACGGTTTTGCGAATGCCGCTTTCAAAGGTTTCCTCTGGCGTCCAGCCAAGCTCTTGAGCGATCTTGGTGGCATCAATTGCGTAGCGCACATCATGACCTGGGCGATCTTTGACATAAGTGATCAAAGACTCATAAGACTCTATCCCGGCAGGTTTGTTTGGTCGCAGCTCTTCAAGCAAAGCACAAATGGTTTTCACCACTTCGATGTTGGCTTTTTCGTTATGGCCACCAATGTTGTAGGTTTCACCTACTTCACCTTCGTTGACCACTTTGTAAAGCGCGCGAGCATGGTGTTCCACAAACAGCCAATCTCGGATTTGCATACCATCGCCATACACAGGCAACGGCTTGCCGTCGAGGGCATTTAAAATCATCAGAGGGATCAACTTCTCTGGGAAGTGGTACGGGCCATAGTTGTTGGAGCAATTCGTGATAAGTGTTGGTAAGCCATAAGTCCGTTGCCAAGCGCGAACCAGGTGATCGCTCGAAGCTTTAGATGCAGAATATGGGCTGCTCGGCGCGTATGAGGTGGTTTCGGTGAACAAATCATCCGTTCCCTCTAGATCGCCATACACTTCATCCGTAGAAATATGATGAAAACGGAATGCCGATTGGCGCGCTTCATCTAAGCCCGACCAATATTGACGAGCCGCTTCAAGCAAATGGTAAGTGCCCATCACGTTAGTCTCAATAAAAGCAGCAGGACCATCAATAGAGCGATCGACATGAGACTCGGCGGCCAAATGCATCACCCTATCGGGTTGATGCTCTGAAAATACGCGATCTAGTTCAGCTCGGTCACAGATATCTACTTGCTCAAAATAGTAACGTTCACTCTCTGAGACATCAACCAGTGATTCTAGATTCCCTGCGTAGGTCAGTTTATCTAAATTGATAACGGTATCTTGGGTGTCACGAATGATATGTCGGACAACAGCTGACCCAATGAAGCCTGCTCCACCGGTTACTAATATTTTCATTACAAATGTTACCTACGTTAATTTTTGTGCCATCAGATACACATGAATACTTTATGATTATTGTAGTTTATAGACTCACTCGAGCATCGTTAGACTCAAGAAGGCTTACTTAGAGCAATCAATATAAAATGATAAAAAACTCAATTAAGATAGAGAAGCATAACCGTCCTGAAAATGTTCAAAATCGGATTCTTGCCAAATAATCTGTCGCTTTAAACGCTCTTTATTAAATGAACGCAGAAGTCTATTTAGATTTTGATGCTTCCAGTCACCAGAAGTTTCAAAACGACACTTATCAAAATCGATAATCCATACCTTATCTTTGTCGTCGATCAAGATATTGTGGATATTCAAATCGGTATGGTTAACGCCAACCTGATGCATCTTGGCAATTTCTTGCCCTATTTTCTGATACATTTCTACCGATAAAGACTGTTCTTGCAAGATACTAACCAGATCTCTGGCGTTTGGGATTCGCTCACTTAATAAATCAGCTTGATAGAAGAGTCCTGACTTTAAGGCTCTTGCTGCAATAGGACGAGGAACGTGCACCCCAGCCTCAATTAGCGCCAACAAAAGCTGAAACTCTTGCGCACAACGGGTGTTATCCCAGCCAGAGAACCAATAATGATCGTTAACTAACTTCCCAAACAAACCGCCACGACGGTAATGACGTAGTGCCGCTTGCATGTTCTCTAGTTGGATAAACCATGTCGTGCCTCGCCCCGTCGCACTGCCAACCACCTTGTCGGAGGACTGCCAGTATTCCGCATCAAATATCGGTTGGCTAGGGTCTGTAATGATCTCGTCATCAAACCATATCACTTGGTTGTTGTTTTTATACTGTTGAGTCATACGCTCACCCTCTAGCCTAAATATCGGCTGGCTAATATATACAACCAAGTAAATGCAGCAAACACCAAAGCAACCATAACGGCAGCAGAGCCTATATCTTTAGCTCGACCACTGAGTTCATGCCGTTCAATACCGATACGATCCACTACCGCCTCAATCGCTGAGTTTACAAGCTCTACAATCAAGACTAATACCACGACCCCGATCATTAAGATACGCTCAACCATGCCGACATCCACTAGCCAAGCCAAAATCACGGCGATACTCAACAGAGCCAACTCTTGTCGAATGGCAGCTTCATGCTTAAAAGCCGCTTTTAATCCTTGGATCGAATAACCCGTCGCTTTAACGATGCGCTTTAGTCCGGTATTACCCGGCTTGCCAGATTCTTGCGATTGATGTGGTGTTGTCTTTGACATTGCAGAACACTTATCAGTACTTAGCTATATTCGAGCCGTGTATTTTACATTTATTGGGGATGTCTGCATAATTTACCTGCCTCTATTCATCGAATCAGACAATAATTATGTTCACTTCTGCCCCATCGTCACTATGCGTCTTGCGTTTGTCCGCTATCGGAGACGTTTGCAATACTATCGCCAGCATTCAAGCTATTCAGAAACACTGGCCTTCGACCCAGATTACTTGGATAACGGGTAAACTTGAAGCCCAGTTATTAGCCGCCATCGATGGTGTAGAAGTGATTGTTTTTGATAAAAAAGCGGGACTTGATGGCTACAAATCACTTTGGCGACAGCTGAAAGGCAGAGAGTTTGATGCGCTATTGCATATGCAGTACGCGATTCGAGCGAGTGTCGCAACGTTGGGCATTAAAGCAAAATACAAACTTGGTTTCTCTTCTGATAGAAGCCAGGACTTTCAAACACTATTTACCAATGTCAAAGTGCCTTCCCCGCAATCTCTGCATGTCGCAGATGGCTTAATGGCCTTTGCCCATCAAATTGGGGTACCAAAGGCAGGACTAGACTGGGTACTTTCTTATTCAGACCACGACCAAGCTTGGGCAGAGTCTCATATTTCTCGTAGTAAACCTAACCTGCTGATTGTGCCTGGTGCGAGCAAAGCTTATAAAAACTGGAACGCGGAAGGTTATGTGGATGTGATTCATCACGCCAGAGCAAAAGGCTGGAACGTGATTCTGGCAGGCAGCCCTGCTCAGGTAGAATTGGATCTGGCAGAAGCCATTCAATCTGGCTTGGAAGAACCGTGTCTAAATTTAGTTGGACAAAGTTCAATTCTGCAAATGCTTGCGTTAATAGATAAGGTTGAAATGGTCATCGCCCCCGATACCGGACCAGCACACATGGCGAATGCCATGAAAACGCCAATCATCGGGCTCTATGCACACCATAATCCGCTGCGAGTGGGACCTTACCGTTATCTAAAATACGTTGTCTCAGTGTATGAAGAAACGATCTTTGCGGAAACAGGTAAAAACAGTCACGAGTTAAGCTGGCGAACTCGCGCTAAAGATGAAACGGCAATGAACCGCATTACCAGCACTCAAGTAATGAGCATGTTCGATCAAGTCTTAGAAGATTTGTATCCTCAATACCAGTAAACTTACTGTCTTGATTTGTTAAGAAGGAAATGACCTTGTCCAAACCAACCTTAGCCGTTGCCTTAATTGTAAAAAATGAAGAGAAGCACTTACAAGCTTGTCTAGACACAGTAAAAGATTGGGTCGATGAGATTGTCCTTCTAGACTCGGGCAGCACTGATCGCACTGAAGAAATCGCCCGACAATACACAGATAAGTTTTACACCAACCTAGATTGGCCAGGATTCGGTAAACAGCGCCAACTGGCGCAGCAATACGTTACGGCAGACTACGTTTTGTGGCTTGATGCGGACGAACAAGTCACTCCAGAGCTAAAAGAAAGTATCTTACACGCGGTATCAGCCAATAAGCCGAACGTTTTATACAAACTTAATCGACTAAGCTCAGCGTTTGGTAAGTTCATCTACCATTCTGGTTGGTCTCCAGACTGGATTGTGCGCTTATATCGCACCGAATATACGCAATATAATGATTCGCTCGTTCATGAAAAAGTTGATGAGAAAAACTATCAAACTGAAAAGTTGGATGGTCGACTGCATCACTACACTTACGAGCACCTTCATCATTACATCAATAAAACCACTGGTTACCTCAAGGCCTGGACGGATGAACGTGAAGGTAAAAAGAAAGCAGGTTTAACGACCGCTATCGTTCACGCTCTTGCGAGCTTTTTGAAGATGTATGTGCTCAAACGAGGTTTCCTTGATGGCAAGCATGGCTTCATTCTAGCTTGGCTAAGCATGCACTCTACTTTTGTAAAATATATCGATCTCTACTTACGTGAACAGGCAAAAAAATCATGAAAACGACTTTAATTATCACCACTTACAACTGGAAAGAAGCATTAAAAGCGGTGTTAGAAAGCGTGAAACGTCAAACCGTTTTGCCTGACGAAGTAATTGTTGCAGATGATGGCTCTCGAGAAGACACCAAAGCAATGATCGACCAACTGCGTGACGGCTTTCCAGTACCACTTATTCATAGCTGGCACAAAGATAATGGCTTTCAACTTTCAATGAGCCGCAACCGTGCGATCGCAAAAGCATCAGGTGACTACCTCATCATGATTGATGGCGACATGGTGTTGTCTCAAACGTTTATTGAATCACATAAGCAAGTCGCAAAGCCAAATTGGTTTGTGCAGGGTGGACGTGTGTTAACGGATGAAAGCTGCAGCAAGGCCATCATGGAAAACGGCTTAGTGCCTTCCATTTTCAGCAAAGGCATTCGCAATCGTAAAAACTGCATCACCAACGCTTTGCTATCGAAATGGTTCTCTTACGAGCGCAATAACGATAAAGCCACTCGCGGTTGCAACATGGCGTTTTGGCGACAAGATGTCATCGAGGTGAATGGCTTCAACCAAGATTTTGTTGGATGGGGACGCGAAGACAGCGAGTTTGTTCATCGCATGTTGAATGCGGGTAAGTCACGTCTTTACCTAAAATTCGCAGGTGTAGGCTACCACTTGTACCACGTAGAAAACTCTCGTGCGTCACTCGGACAAAATGACGAGATTTTAGAAAACACCATTAAAAACAAGCTTAAACGCTGTGAGAATGGTGTTGATCAGTTTATTTCAGAGGATTGCAGCTATGAATAAAAAAGTGATCTATCCTGGAACTTTTGATCCAATTACTAATGGCCATCTAGATTTAATCGAACGTACAGCAAAAATGTTCGACTCAGTAACAATTGGAGTTGCAGCTAGCCCTTCGAAAAACACCATGTTCTCGTTGGATGAGCGTGTAGACCTGGTCCACCAATGCTGTCAACACTTAAGCAATGTCAACGTTGTCGGCTTTAGTGGTTTACTTGTGGATTTCGCCAAAGAACAACAAGCCTCGATCCTAATCAGAGGGCTTCGCACAACAATGGACTTTGAGTACGAGTTTGGTTTGACGAGCATGTACCGTAAGTTACTACCCGGACTAGAAAGTATTTTTCTTACCCCTTCTGAAGAGTTCGCGTTCTTGTCCTCAACAATAGTAAGAGAAGTAGCGATTCATGGCGGAAATGTCGCCCAATTCGTTCCGAATCCTGTAAACACAGCCATCTTAGAAAAACTACGTTCAGCATGAAAAAGTTAAAGTATTACTTATCTAACGGAATACTCGCTTATTTACCTTCTTTTTTGTTTCGTTATTCCGCAAAAAAACTGTTAGTACGTGCTCCAAGCTATGATGAAGAGTACTTGCGTGAACGAGTTAATTACTACAATAAACATACCACGAGCTTCGAACTGACTCCTCCAGATCTTACGAAAGTAAAAGACTTTAAAAAAACCGGCGGCAGCGCTTATTACTATGATCTGTTGAAGGTTATTAAATGCTTCCCTAAAAAGGCCGTCTTCAAATATGTCAATGGCGATGTCATTGATGTACCAAACGAGCCGAGTTTTTTAAAAAGTCGACCTATTGAAGGAGAGAACACTAACTCGGTCCTACTAAAGCTAAACGCCGTTAGACACTACTTTTTTGTGGATAAAGACAAGCCGTACCAAACTAAAAAAGACATGATTGTATGGCGTGGGACGGGATTTCGACCAAATCGAAGAAAACTACTTTCTTGTCATTTCCATAATCCTCGCTGCAACATCGGTCGAGTGGATACGCAGGATAAAGATCCAGAACAACTGAGCTACGTGACCCCTTCAATGAGTATCTCAGAACAACTTGAGTACAAATTCATTCTAAGCTTGGAGGGAATGGACGTCGCAACTAATCTTAAGTGGATCATGTCCTCCAATTCTTTGTGCTTTACCCCTAAACTGCGCTACGAAACATGGTTTATGGAAGGGAAATTAAAAGCGGGTGTGCACTTTGTTCAAGTCAAAGATGATTTTTCTGACCTAGATGAAAAAATGGACTACTACTTGGAACACCCTGACAAGGCAGAAGAAATTATACAGAATGCTCACCAATGGGTTGAGCAATTTAAAGATACTAAAAGAGAAAGGTTGATTTCCCTATTAGTCGCAGAGAAGTATTTTAATCTTGCAGAAACAAGAAGGGTTACCTAAATCTATTAGGTAACCCTGAAACAACTAGTAATTGTACTTAACTTTATTGATAACACGCTGAATCATATTAAGGGGATTAAAAGTCTTTTTCCCCTTACGTTTATTAGCAATGCTAGTCAGGTTATCTTCTCTTTTCGCTACCACTATTGGGCTGATGTAACCATAACAACCACTTAATTTTGGAATCGATAACCACTTGTCAATTGGCACAGCATAAGCCGTTTTTTTCATGCTGCTTAATAGATCTCTAGCTCTTAATGGTGTAATGCCATAGCACACGGTTGGAAATGGCTTCTTTTCTTTTACATCTGATATTTTAAAAGGTTTTTCTGGGTCTAAAATGTAGCAGAAGTTAGTAAAGTTCACTAAGCCACAACTTTGGATATAAGCTAGTACGTCATCAGCAAGTAACCTTGATGCTTCACCGATGAACTCAATATTGTCTTCAATAACAATCGCAGGCGTTCCTGACGCAACAATCAATTCCCATGCTTGAGAGTGTGTCTTAAAGCAACCAATCTCTCCAGCCATGATCGCTTTTTGGCGAAACTTATGAGAGTAACTTTCATACTCTTTCTCTAGCTTAAGAAGATCATCATAAGAATCTGAGTAAACAAATTCAAAATCGATACCCTTTAGGTAATTTTGAATGCGATTTACTCGCTCTTCATTTCCAGTTGTAATAACAAACACTTTCAATGGTGTATTACTGCTTAGTTCCACCGTTAAACCCTCAGCTGATTTAGTGCAGCTCAGTATAGTATCTACCCCAATAATTATTAGCAAGGATACTCATTGTTGAGCGAAAGCTATCAATAACTCTGCAAGCCTATTACTTCTGACACTCACTACAAAAGAAGGTATTACGTTGGCCAATCTTTAGCTCTTGAAGTCGTTCGCCGCACTCTGGGCATGGCTCTCCTGCTTTTCCGTAAACCAATAACTCTTGTGCAAAGTAACCCGGCTTTCCATCGGCTTGCGCAAAATCTTTCAGCGTAGTCCCACCTTGCGTAATGGCAATCTCAAGTGTCATTTTGATATTTTCAACAAGTAACCCCCACTCTTGAGAAGTCAACTTACCTGCGGGCCTTGAAGGGTGAATTCGAGATTTAAACAACGACTCATTCGCGTAGATATTTCCGACACCAACCACGACTTTGTTGTCCATGATGAACTGCTTGACGGCGACACGCTTATTTTTAGCTTTCTCCGCTACATATTCCGCATTGAACTCTTCAGTTAAAGGCTCAGGCCCCATGTTTGCTAGCACAGCATGTGACTCGCCAGGAGCACACCACAGCCATGCCCCAAAACGACGCGGATCGTTATAACGCAGTATTTTTCCACTGCTTAGTTTGAGATCCACATGATCGTGCTTTGCTGGCGGAAAGTCAGCATCTAGGACACGTAAAGACCCAGACATGCCCAAGTGAACAATGGCTGTACCTGTGTTTGTCTCGATCAGTAAGTATTTCGCACGACGGCTAATCGCACGGATCACCTGCCCTTCCAATTTTTTAAGCTCTGTAGGAATATCCCAGCGCAATTTAGGCGTTCGAAAAGTAAACGACTGGATCGTTTGTCCAACCATGTGGGGGCTAATCCCCATACGGCTGACTTCAACTTCTGGCAACTCAGGCATTAGATTCTCCAATTCACCGGCTAATAGTTCTCGCTGCTAGCATAATCGAAAAGAAAAACGATAAATAGGGAAGCTTATTAGGGGTATAGACGCAAAAAGGCTTTACTCTGGCATAAGGTAGTTTTCATCAACGGAGATAGCGACCCATTTGTCTTGCCAGGTTTTAAATAGCCAAAAATCAGGTAAACGAAAGAAAGTCACCCGCTGCGGCTCTTCGAGAGCCTGATACCAGACTTCTACCGTTTCAGGTACCGCTAGGTTAGGTTTTAAATGGTCGTACTGTTCTGAGGTAAGCTCGGTCCCTTCCAATGATTGCCAGCGTGATACAAGTTCACTGATCGGTGCATCAACTTTGATGTTGGATTGCCACCGTCCATCATGCAGCTCGAACTCCCAGCCACTATAGTACAAAGACTCCACCGTATAGTCGGAGCGAAGTACATTTGGGTAAGGGTCTGCTTGGGCTGTTAATAGGTAAGTTTTGATCCACATCGGCGCATTTAAGATCACTATAAACGCGATAATGCCCAGAATAAGAATATTGTTCCATCGGCGGCGACGAGCCGGACTCACACGCATAACCATCTCTACTCTCTTATAGTTATGAGTAAATTACCAAAGAGTATTGAGGTTGACTAGAACAATGGTGTGCAAGTATGTAGAGAAGCGGTGACCAAGCGGTATAGGACGATAAATTAAAAATTCGAGTATAGAGTCGGACCAATAAAATGACGTTAGCAGTACTTTATAATCCGATGACGTACTGAACACTTTTCTTCAGCATTTTTATTCAGGTAATAAAAAACCCAACTCGAAAGTTGGGTTTTTCAATTCATCAAAGAGACTGAAACCAATTATTTGATTTTTGCTTCTTTGTACATAACGTGCTGGCGAACTACTGGATCAAACTTTTTGATCTCAAATTTGCCTGGCATGTTACGCTTGTTCTTATCAGTTGTGTAGAAGTGGCCTGTACCTGCAGAAGATACTAGACGGATTTTCTCACGAACGCCTTTCTTTGCCATTGCTTATTTCCTCTTAAACGTTTTCGCCACGTGCACGCATGTCTGCAAGAACAGTATCAATACCTTTCTTGTCGATGATGCGCATACCTTTAGCAGATAGACGTAGTTTAACAAAACGTTTTTCGCTCTCTACCCAGAAACGATGAGTTTGTAGGTTCGGCAGAAAACGACGCTTAGTAGCATTTCGTGCGTGTGAACGGTTGTTACCCGTTACTGGACGCTTACCAGTTACTTGGCATACTCGTGACATGAATGTCTTCTCCAAAATCGTTTCAGCTCGATATCAACCTTGGTGGCCGAACCTCTCTATCTCTCGAAAAGAAGTTAGAGGTTAAGAACCGCTATGGAAAATCCATACAAGGCTATCAAAGGTCGCGCATTATACTAACTTGATATGCATTGCTCAAGACCCGAACAGATCCTTTTTACAGGTTTTCGTGATCTTTTTTTAGACAGCAGATTTTTTTAGCAGTCCAAGCTGAATTCAGTTAAAAATTTAGTGGCGTGGATGATAGCAGATTTTTAGCAACTAACAACCTAAAAAACGCACAGTTATATCCAGCCTCTTTCAGCAAAAGAGACACTTTCCCCATCTCCGATGACGAAATGGTCCAAAATACGAATATCCACCAATGCTAATGCGTCGGTGAGACGCCTTGTAATCCTTCTGTCAGCTTGGCTCGGCTCAGCGACGCCTGAAGGATGATTGTGCGCCAACAAGAATTAATTTTTGTATTTATGAATTCTGAGAGAAGTCAGTAACCTCAATGGATTCACAGCTTCCTCAACAAAAGCCCTTTCTCTAACCAAAACCTGAGAAAACTCTCTCATACTTCTCAACTATCCCATTAATTGGACCAAACCAAATCTCGATGATTGGATACTAGTCAGAGCTCTATAATACGAGAAAGCACTCTTCCTCATCACTACTCCTTTGCTACATACGACATAATCCCGAGTAACAAACTGGAGGACACAGAAATGAGTCAGCGCCAAAAAAGAGTTATTCTCTTCAGATAAACCGTGCTAATTCAGACCCGATCTGAAAATTACGCACTTTTTTACTCCAAAGTAAGATCGCGTATTTTCCAACCCGCATGTTCTCTTACGCTAACCAACGAAGACGGAAAGTCAGATTTGTCCATTGCTAAACAAAGTAAATGCTCAGGTCTTGTAAGTGCTACATACAACTGTTTCATAAACTTAATTTTACGAGCTCCTCTAGGTTTATTTCTATCCTCATTAAGGATGTACTGAACTAGTGTTGCAATATCTTTCTGATGAAACTTGGTTTCTAAAACTAGTGTAGCGGCGTGTGTTTCTCCCTTTACGGCATGAATCGTTGTGACTTCATTTTCAATCACTCGTCCCGAGACATTTGTATAAACCGTATTTAGGCGGTGACCCTGTTCGGTATTGTCTTCCTCTAATCTATCAGAATCAAAGGAAATGAATTCCTCAAGACCAGCGGGGATGGTTAAAGCTAAAATCTCGCAAAAATGTTCAATCGCACTTCTCCAGTTTTGAGCATTAAGGTCATTGGTAATTAACCCCATGGCAACCAGGTTAAAATCGAGAGTATGATTGAACTCCTTCAAATACCTACGAATAGCATTTACAGAGTAGGCAATATTACCTTCTTGGTGCAGCAACTCAGCACCAGCCTTTCGACCGAGCCTAGATATGCCATCTAAAATTAAGCGATATGATACGTGGTAGTCTTTGTGTCGACGTCCTTCGTAGAGGTAATGAATAAGCTTGCTTGGTTTAAAGGCACTTGCCGAGCTAGACTTATCAAAAGAATCAAGATAGTTGCAAATCGTCAATCCCCCCTCCTTTCTAGTCCCAACAGCGCCCACTGTTTTTATTTTGCGTTTACAGTTTTCAGGGACAGCTTGCACACATAATTCAGCAAATTTTTCGAAAACAGCATTCCGTGAGTTCTCATCAACTAAAAAGATGGTGTGAAACGTATTTTCTGAAGCATCAGCAGGAGCTTGTAAGTTAATGCGGTTGTAACTGAGGTTTTTTGCCAAAACTGCTACAGAATTAGTAAATCGATGACTATTTTCGACTTTACTTAATTCAATTCGATTGTAAGACTCATTCTCCTCTTGATCACCACTGTAGATCGCTTGATCAGGATCACCAAACCTTTGAAATAAAACGCTTTCAACATCAAATAACTTGTTGAGAAGTTCATCTTGGAATTTTTGCGTATCTTGCATTTCATCTATAAATACATATGGAAAGCGCGACCTTATAGCAGGATATATCGATGGATTGCTTAGTAAATAATACTCTGCGAATGCATACATCTCATGAAAATAAAAGTAACCTAACTCTAATAGAGTCGCTTTCACCGACTCCAAATTTTTATAACTGCGTGAGGGAGATGCTGAATTAAAGCCAGGGACGCCTAGGACTAGTCGCTCATCAACGAGCCTGTATTGCAATTTATCCAAGGAAGATATATGACGTTGCTCAAGGTAACGTTTCGTACCAATATCCAGTAGACTCCAACCTTTGCTGTTACATATATCATCATCGATATGAGTCACTGTAAATCCATTTGAGCGTAGATAAGGTATTGCTAAGAATTTATTCACGAATTCTTGTATTGTTCCGATGAAGTGTGGAAAAAAGAGTAATTTTCGTCCATCAGAACTCGCATTCAGCCGATCAATTATTTCTTCTTTGGCAACATTCGTATGAGTTAATACACATATCCCCTGATGGCCTGATTTCCACTTTTTGGCAAGTATCATTAACTTAGCTGCCACTAAAGTTGTTTTACCACTGCCGGGGCACGCTTGAACATCATCATAGGTGGAGATGATTCGTCTTCTTGTTTCGTCGAAAGTTAAACCGAGAGTGCTTTCAACCGAATTGATGTCTTCATTGCTTATATCAATCATCTTGCGAAAGCTCCTCTTCACTGATGAATGGTTCTGTTACATATTCAATTGCATCGATAATGTAAGGTGGTAGCTTTGCTTTTAGCTCTTCTGCACGCCCTTCATAACGAGATAGCAAGTTAGCCAGCGAGTAGCTCACTTCACTTTTCCCGCCCTCTATAAAGCTATATATCTGTACCGCTCTTTCCTGATTATTAGAGCTTAATGCGTCATAACCATCGAGGTTACCTCTGATTGCTTCATATAGTTCCTCGCTGAGCCCATACTTGGCTAGACAAAACTCAAAAGTCCATTCATTAGAAATAAAGGTTTGAACATTTTCTCCATCACATTCGGATTTCTTCGCTTTTTTCCCCTCTATCTGATCATCCGTCAATTCATTAAGCCAATAGTCAAGGTTGCCTCGCTTTCTACCACTAGGCTCCATCTTCTTTTTAAATCCAATACAACCTTCCTCTCCAGTATCTTCAGCTTCACTAGGCCACAAATCCAAATCTGTAATACACGCAACTTTAATTGGTAATGGCTTTGCGCCTTCTATAGAACCAGAACGGCTTTGTTGCTTAAATCGATGGAACTAAATCAAGAAGCTACGATCTGATCGGCTACACCCATTAATCGTCGTAGCC
>NZ_JAWOQN010000259.1:0-886 GCF_033337395.1 Vibrio sp. YT-19(2023)
CTAAACAACCGTCTGGATGCGATTGGTGAAATTAAAGATCAAGGCTTATTTACCGATCTTCAGCCAACTTTAAAACAGATTGGCGATATTGAACGTATCTTAGCGCGTCTTGCTCTACGTTCTGCTCGTCCACGTGATATGGCTCGCCTACGCCATGCCATGCAGCAACTTCCTGAACTAGAATCGCTCACTGCATCCTTAACTCATCCATACCTAGTGAAGTTGGCTCAATTTGCTGCGCCAATAGATGAGGTATGTGAACTTCTTGAGCGTGCTATCAAAGAAAACCCGCCGGAAGTGATCCGCGATGGTGGTGTGATTGCAGAAGGCTATAACGAAGAATTGGATGAGTGGCGCAAGCTCGCTGATGGTGCAACCGAGTATCTAGAAAAGCTCGAAGCGGATGAACGCGAGCGTCATGGCATCGATACGCTGAAAGTTGGCTACAACGCCGTACATGGATTCTTCATTCAGGTAAGTCGTGGCCAAAGCCATTTGGTACCGCCACATTACGTGCGTCGCCAAACTTTGAAAAATGCCGAGCGCTACATTATTCCTGAGCTTAAAGAGCATGAAGACAAAGTTCTGAACTCAAAATCAAAAGCACTCGCACTAGAGAAAAAACTGTGGGAAGAGCTGTTCGATTTGCTGATGCCTCATCTTGAACAAATGCAAAACCTAGCTTCTGCCGTTTCACAGATGGACGTGTTACAAAACCTAGCAGAACGCGCAGACTCATTGGATTATTGCCGCCCTACTCTAGTTAAAGACGCAGGTATTCACATTCAAGCAGGTCGCCACCCGGTAGTAGAGCAAGTCACCTCGGACCCGTTCATTGCTAACCCAATAGAATTAAGCCCAAGCCGTAAAATGCTCATCATCACGG
>NZ_JAWOQN010000260.1:0-885 GCF_033337395.1 Vibrio sp. YT-19(2023)
CTTCTACTTTTTGATCGAGCGGCTCATTGGCAATTCGCAACATTTGCTCAAGAGAGCTCTGATGGGTTTGCGCCAACATGAAGTTGCGAACGGGCTTTTCCGCCACGGAAAATGCTTGAACCAGCGTAATTTCACCATTGTCGTATGGTTGGAACGCATTCTCGTAGATATCCGTCCAAACAGGGCGCATGATGAGCAGAGTAAGCGTTAATGCAATACCCACTAACACGCGGTTTGGCGGGCTCTGCTGCAAACCAAGCGCTTGGCGCAAGATAGCCAACACCACAATAATGCGTGTAAAGCTCGTCGCCATCAAAATGAAAGCAGGAAGGAAACTGAGCGCCGTCATCAACAAAAGAATTTGTAGTTTAACGCTGTACTCTTGTTGTGCGTCGCCGTCCGTAACGGACAGAATTGTTAAGCCGTTGTCTGCTGCCATTGTTGGGAATGCAAACAAAAGTGACACCAATACCAACAAAGGTAACCAACGATGCCAAGCGCTCAGATTGTTCATTGTACTGCCTACCAAAAATTATCGACCAACGCCGTTAAATGCTGAATCGTGTACGTCAATCAAGCGAAGACCGTATTTGTCATTAACGACAACTACTTCCGCATGGCCAAGTAGGGAACCGTTCACCTTTACGTCCAATGGTTCGCCGTTCAGCTTTTCAAGTTCAATGACGGTGCCTTCGCCCGCTTTCATCAAATCACCAAGTGGAATCTCTTTACTTGCGACTTCAAGCGTGACAGTCACAGGGATGCTTTTGAAAAAGCTCAGGTCGCGCTCTGCAGCAACAGGTTCAGGTTGGCGCGTTGTTTCAGCGTCAAAGTCTTCTAATTGAAAATCATCAAAGTTCAGTTCATCTGTGTCGAACGCTTTAG
>NZ_JAWOQN010000261.1:0-884 GCF_033337395.1 Vibrio sp. YT-19(2023)
GTGAGAAACATGATTAAGTTTCCAGATAATTTCCTTTGGGGTGGTGCCATTGCTGCAAACCAAGTAGAGGGGGCATACAACCTTGGGGGTAAAGGTTTATCAACATCAGATATGTTGCCAAACGGCATTCTGAGCCCGCATCAAACGCGTGAAGAACGAACACCAGGTATCAAAGATCTTGCGATCGATTTCTACAATCGCTATCCAGAAGATATTGCCTTATTTAAAGAGATGGGATTCACCTGCCTGCGCTTGTCCATCGCTTGGAGCCGTATTTTTCCTAATGGTGATGAACTGGAGCCAAACGAAGAAGGACTGGCGTTTTACGACAAAATTTTTGATGAGCTAGCCAAACACGACATGCAACCATTTGTGACGCTTTCTCATTACGAGATGCCTTACGCCTTGGTTGAGAATTATGGTGGTTGGGGCGATCGTCGAGTGATCGAGTTTTTCGAGCGTTACGCTAAAAGCGTGTTAGAACGCTACAAAGATAAGGTCAAACTGTGGCTTACCTTCAACGAAATCAACATGTCTCTGCATGCACCATTTACTGGGGTTGGTTTGCCAGAAGACGCAACAGAGCAACAGATTTACCAAGCGATTCACCATCAATTGGTGGCGAATGCTAAAGCAGTGAAGCTGTGCCAGAAAATTGTACCGAATGGCAAAATCGGCAACATGTTACTGGGTGCCATGAACTACCCATACACTTGTAACCCTGATGATGTGTTAGCCGCCATGCATGAAAACAACAAGTGGTTGTTCTTCGGTGATGTGCAAACTCGTGGTCAGTATCCTGGTTATATGAAGCGCTATTTCCGTGAAAATGGCATCGAGATCCAGATGCAAGACGGCGATTTAGAAGACATCGCCTCGGCCAG
>NZ_JAWOQN010000262.1:0-882 GCF_033337395.1 Vibrio sp. YT-19(2023)
TTTATCAGAAACCGGATATGGAGTGCCTAATTGTTGAGCAAAGTAGCTCACTCGAAGCTCCTCAATCATCCAGCGGATTTCTTTCACATTTTCTGGAATCACCATCCCTTTCGGGATCTTATTCAGCAACTCTTTGTAATCCTTGGTGACAGATTCCACTTTAAGCATGTGTAAACGGTCTTTGTTCGGATCGATCGGCAATTTCTCCATGCGGCGCTCAATTGCACGCATGTAGCGAAGAATATCAGGCAGACGTTTCCAGCCACATTCCGTTGCAAAGCCTTTAAAAATCAAGCTTTCGATTTGCGCTTTGATGTCCGACAACGCGAACGCCATGGTGAAATCAATCTTGCCTTTCAGCTTTTTGTTGATGTTGAAAGCCGTCGTAAGAATGGTTTCTACCTGTTTGGCAATTTCTACCACGGTATCACCCAGTTCAGCGCGAACGTGTTCTTTCAACGCTTCAAACTTCTCAGGTTCCCAAACCAAACCGCCTTGCTCTTCAATAAGCTTATCGACACCACAGGCAATACAGTCATCAATCAGATCAAGCACTTTGCCGTAAGGGTTAAAGTACAGACCCAGCTTCGATTTGTTCGGCAAGTTTGCATGCAAATATTTAATTGGCGACGGTACGTTCAACAAAATTAAGCGGCGCTGACCAGCGCGCATTGCGGTGATCTGCTCAAATTCGGTTTCGTAGAGTTTGATCTCAACGCTGTCTTTAGTATCAACAAGCGCCGGATATGCTTTTACATCGTAGCCGCCTCGTTTTTGTTGATACACTTTCGGTAGTTCGCCAAAGCTCCACGTATGCAGACCTTGCTGTTCGATATCGTCATCCGCAACTTTGGAAAGCGTTTCTTGAACTTTGTCTTTCAA
>NZ_JAWOQN010000263.1:0-879 GCF_033337395.1 Vibrio sp. YT-19(2023)
GAAAAAGCTAAAAATTGGTTATGTGCCTCAGAAACTGAAACTCAACGACTCTTTGCCGCTAAACGTTATCCGTTTCTTAAATTTAGCAGGAAAGTACAGCAAACAAGAATGCCTTGATGCATTAAGACTAGTTGGTGCAGAGCACTTAATTAAGAGCAACATGCACCGCCTTTCCGGTGGTGAAAACCAACGCGTCCTACTCGCCCGCGCGCTGCTACAACGCCCTGACTTGTTGGTTCTTGATGAACCAGCTCAAGGTGTTGATGTTCAGGGACAAATCGATCTATACGATTTGATTGAAAGCATCCGTCACCGCTTCGATTGCGCTGTGTTTATGGTATCTCATGATTTGCATTTGGTCATGGCAAAAACAGACGATGTGATTTGTTTGCACCACCACGTTTGTTGTTCGGGATCACCAGCAACGATCACTCAGCATCCTTCTTACATAGCATTGTTTGGTAACGCAGCGAGAGAATCACTCGCGTTTTATCATCACGACCACGAGCATCACCATCACGATTTGTCTGGCTCTCCAGTATCGGGCGACGCTACCTCGTGCTCTAACCATAGCCACGGACATCATCACCATGATTGAGTTTCTTCTACCTTCTATCCTCGCTGGCATTGGTATTGCAATCATCGCAGGTCCACTTGGGTCTTTCGTTGTATGGCGCAAAATGGCCTACTTCGGTGACACTCTTGCCCATGCATCGTTAATGGGGCTCGCTCTCGGGTTCTTACTAAACGTTAACCTCTATCTTGCGCTGCTAGTCTGCTGTTTAGCATTAGCGGTACTCCTTGTAACACTGCAAAGGCAGCAACTGGTGGCCACAGATACCCTACTCGGAATTCTGGCTCCCAGCTCTTTGTCTATCG
>NZ_JAWOQN010000264.1:0-879 GCF_033337395.1 Vibrio sp. YT-19(2023)
TATTTCTTGTAGGTATGGCTTTTGGTCAGTTGATGTGGGGATTGGCATCGGATAAATTTGGTCACCGCAATACGCTGGCCGCAGGTCTGGTACTCTTTACCATTGCCTCATTCGGCTTAGCATTCTGCGATGAAGTTTGGCAGCTACTGACACTGCGCTTTGTGCAAGCAATCGGCGTGTGTGCTCCTGCTGTTATCTGGCAAGCGATGGTAATCAAGCGTTACTCCAGCAGTAGCCAGCAAATTCTTGCAACCATCATGCCGTTGGTGGCACTATCACCAGCACTTGCACCTCAACTGGGTGTGGTTTTAGCGGATCGCTTTGGTTGGCACAGTATTTTTATCGCATTAACGCTTGTTGGCGTGGTGCTGGTTGCTGCCACCATGGCACAAAAGAACGAACAAGCCGAAATCAAACAAACCAGCATGTCTGCGGATATTAAAGCGTTACTAGGTTCAAAAACTTACCTAGGTAACGTGTTTATGTTCGCAACCGCGTCGGCAGCGTTCTTTGCTTACCTTACTGGTATGCCAGAAATCATGTCTCAACTCGGCTACGAAGCAAAAGACATCGGTTTGAGCTTTATCCCTCAAACCATTGCGTTTATGGCTGGTGGCTATTTAGGTAAAGTCGGCGTACGTAAGTTTGGTGATGAGAAAGTATTACGCCAGTTAATCGGCCTGTTCAGCGTTGCTGCATTGCTGATTTTCGTCGCTTCACAGTGGGAGCTCACGTCAATCTGGCCAATTCTTGCGCCATTCTGTTTGATTGCCGTTGCAAATGGTGCGTTGTACCCAATCGTCGTAAACCGTGCCCTAGCTAGTGCGCACCAAAGCCCAGCAACAGCAGCAGGTCTACAGAACAGTCTGCAAATCTGTG
>NZ_JAWOQN010000265.1:0-878 GCF_033337395.1 Vibrio sp. YT-19(2023)
TTCATCATGAAATGCACGTGCGGTATCGGGGTCTAAAGCGAGGTTAAATTGGTCTTCCCAGCGGAATTCAAAACGCGCCTTTGATAAGGCATTGTCACGAACTTGTGCTCCCGGATGCCCTTTTGCTAAATCTGCAGCATGCGCAGCTAGCTTGTAGGTGATCATACCGGTTTTAACGTCTTCTTTATTTGGAAGCCCCAAGTGCTCCTTAGGGGTCACGTAACACAACATAGCGCAGCCATACCAACCAATCATCGCCGCGCCAATACCGGATGTAATATGGTCATAACCCGGAGCTATATCTGTCGTTAGAGGACCCAAGGTGTAGAACGGCGCTTCATGACAGTGTTCCAACTGTTGGTCCATATTTTCTTTAATCATATGCATTGGAATATGGCCAGGGCCTTCAATGATGACCTGCACATCATATTCCCATGCGATTTTAGTCAACTCGCCGAGCGTACGCAGCTCTGCGAATTGCGCTTCATCGTTCGCGTCTGCAACCGAGCCAGGACGCAAGCCATCACCAAGAGATAGAGCGACATCGTACTTCGCACAAATTTCACAGATCTCGCGGAAATGGGTGTATAAGAAGCTTTCTTGGTGATGCGCTAGACACCACTTAGCGATAATCGAGCCACCACGCGAAACAATCCCCGTCACTCGTTTCGCCGTCATTGGAACATAGCGAAGTAGTAAACCAGCATGGATAGTAAAGTAATCAACACCCTGCTCTGCTTGTTCGATTAACGTGTCGCGCATGACTTCCCAATTCAGGTTCTCAGCAATGCCATTTACTTTCTCCAAAGCCTGATACATAGGAACCGTACCAATTGGCACCGGGCTATTGCGTAAAATCCATTCGCGAGTTTCGTGAA
>NZ_JAWOQN010000266.1:0-878 GCF_033337395.1 Vibrio sp. YT-19(2023)
CTTCCACGTCACCATTTTGTTTCATCTTTTGCCTTAACGAGCTGAAACTGGCAACAGAAGCGTCATAACTGCCATGTTTACGTTCGTTTAAAGCGAGAATGTACTCAGATTCTAACTTCGCGAAATCATTGTTTAAGATTTGGCTACTTCCGTAATAAGGCTGCTTGATGTTAGCCATGTACTCATAAATCAACCCACTGACGTAAAGTCTTTCGCTGTCAGAGACGGAAGTATGATAACGGTCTTGAAGCATGCTAAGAGCAGAAGCTGCATCGTTGTGTAACGTTGTTTGATAGACAGCGTGCCATTGCGTAAAGTTTTGGGTGTGTTCAATCTCGGTAGAGTCACTTGCGTATATTTGACTGCAAAAAAGCAGTGACGCAAGCAAAGGAGACAGCGCGCGCATAAGGAAGTAGCCTTGTGTTTTTCTTATATAATCTTTTCAGTATGTTATACCCATTATCTTATAGGCGATGTGACCACGTGAAGTGAATAAACAATACTGAATGGAAAAACTATGAAGTGGGTCGATATTTGTGTTGAGAACTAGGGGAGGGAATAGAAACCCCGGCACAAGTGCCGAGGTCAACGCGATTAGTCTACGTATAGCTTCGCTAGATCTTGAGGCTCCATTTCTTTGCCTTCTAGCTGATCATTCCAGTTTGTACCAACAAGAACGCCGTCTTCAGCAAGAGTCAGAAGCCAATCTTCTACAAAGATATCTAGTGGAATTTCAAGAACAGTAAAATCTGCCCACTCTTCAACGTTGTGCGCTTCAGCATCTTCTTTTGAAGACCAGAAAGGCATTACTTCGCGATTTTCGAACTCAGTTGAATCGCAAGACAACCAACCTTCTTCATTGCGTAGACCCCAAACGA
>NZ_JAWOQN010000267.1:0-877 GCF_033337395.1 Vibrio sp. YT-19(2023)
TGCGCATAGCTTCTTAGTTGGCTATATGCTTTGCCGTCACCTCGGCAGTACCACTGGCCGAATCGACATTCTGTATGGCTAGTGACGGTTTCACCAAAAGAGCCACTTTGCAGTAAGCGATAGATGTTGTTTTTCCAAATGGCATGCTCAAGCTTGACCGTATCGAGGAAAGAGCGGGTAGACGCAAAGTGGATCACCCGTTTCATGTGCTCTGATTTGACAACCACCTCGTTGACGATTGAGCCAATTTGCGCCGAAGAGGCGGATACTTCTTCTGCGCAGATTTGGTTTTCATCAATCGCATTTTTGATTGAGCTGACTTGGGTTAGCACCTGATTAACCAGCGAATCAATTTGTTCGCTCGCTTCACTGGCTTTGCCTGCCAAATTTCTTACCTCGTCCGCCACCACTGCAAATCCGCGGCCTGCTTCACCAGCGCGTGCAGCCTCAATCGCTGCGTTGAGAGCCAATAAGGTCGTTTGGTCAGAAATCTCTTGGATAGTAGATACAAGGTGGGAAATAGAAGTCGCGGTGTTATCTAATATCTGCACAGATTCAATGCTTTGAGTGGCTTGTGAGCTGATTTTTACCGCTCGGTCATCCAGACGTGCGAGTGCTTGATGTGTTTGCTTGAACATATCATCAAGCAGTTTGAGCTCTTCGTTTTCATGCGCCATAGATTGAGCGCTTTCGACCATCGCTGTGCGAATGGTTTGGAGCATATCTCCGCCTTTCAAGCTGCTCGACATCAACTCGTCGCTACTTTCGTAACGCTGTTGCGCTGTGTTCAGTAGTTGTTTGGCTTCTTTTAACTGACGTTCCAACGTCTCAACGTCGGTTTGGTACTTGTCTTTAAGGCTCGCTAATTCCTGCTTAA
>NZ_JAWOQN010000268.1:0-876 GCF_033337395.1 Vibrio sp. YT-19(2023)
TGTTGTGCTAAGTGTTTAATAGGAGAGTTTAATTGCAGACGATGGTGTTTACGCTCAACGGCTTGTTGGCGTGTATCGATGAAGCGCTGCATAGCTCTACGCAAACGCATATCCAGCTCATCGAGTTGCTGTGACTGACGCTGCAACTGATAACTTGGATGTTGGCGTTCTAAACGGTGGAGAAGTTGCGCTGCTTGCTGTTTTTGCTGTGCTAAGTAGTAGCGCATCGCACTAGCTAGTTTATGCTGTTTCGCTACAAGCGATTGATCTTTATGGCTGTTGTCACGGCTAACCAGTTCAGCGGCAGCTGATGGAGTAGGAGCTCGCACATCGGCAACAAAATCGGCAATCGTCATGTCGACTTCATGGCCCACAGCACTAATGATCGGGATTTGACTTGCAGCAATAGTGCGAGCAAGGATCTCATTGTTAAAGCACCATAAGTCTTCTAGAGAGCCGCCGCCACGACCAACAATCAATACATCACATTCATTTCGGCTATTAGCACGACCGATTGCTTGGGCAATTTGAATGGCTGCGTCATCACCTTGGACCATGGTCGGATAAATAACCACGGGTAGGGAAGGATCACGGCGTTTTAAAACGTCCAATATGTCGTAAAGCGCAGCACCTGTTTTAGAAGTGATGATACCAACACGCTTCGGATGCTCTGGTAGTGGCAGTTTGTTGGTTTGAGCGAACAAACCTTCCGCTGCCAACTTCATCTTAAGCTCTTCAAACTCTTGTTGCAGACGACCATCGCCTTCAGGCTGCATGCTTTCGATGATCAATTGGTAGTCACCACGTGGCTCATAAAGAGACAGACGGGCTTTAACTAAAACTTGATTGCCGTTTGCAGGTTTGAAAGTAACGCGA
>NZ_JAWOQN010000026.1:0-67293 GCF_033337395.1 Vibrio sp. YT-19(2023)
GGCTACGACGATTGATGGGCGTAACCGCTCAGATCGTAGCTTCTTGATTTAGTTCCATCGAATTACGCAACAAAGCCACATCCCGTTCAAAATTACCAACCTAAATCCGCTCTACAAATATCTTAGTAGTAGAGACAGCACTTACTCAGTGTATGCAATTAAAAACCGTAATCAATTAACGCTCGAACTCGTTATTAGTGACAAAAGTCGAATAAAATATAAAGCCACCATCGAGCAAGACTTTCAGCAAGACGTACCTAACCCGTTTACTGGTCAGATATTATTCAATAAGTTCAACTTTTGGGAGCCATCGTTACCTGACAAAAAACACACAATTGTTAGACAAAGAAAAATTCACACATGTAACGTAAAGCTCTCAACATCGGAGGGACATATCGGCAAACGCAGCATAAGGTATATCTTACAACGTATGCACCAATCGCTCTCGCTGACAGAGTTTCACGATATCGTTACACCCAAAATGTTCATTGAAAGACCTCAAGCATATAAAACGAAACCTATCTTGCTCACGTGGCCGTGTGAAATTAAGAATGGTATTAATTCCCCAACGGACTAAATGAACACAGAGGAAAAAGTCCAATGAGATAAAGGGAAACCACTTCCCATCAGTTACGACAAAGAAAAAAGTAGAGGCAGTTTCGCCTCTACTTTTTCACTAGATAACATCTAGCTCATCCAACGCCCCTCCGATTAATGCACCTGCGACAAACCCAATCGCCCCGCCAATCACGACACCTTGGGGGCCATAGCGGGTACCGAGTGTGGCACCGTACTTCGCGAATCGAACACCTGTTGACGAGCTAGGCTTAAACCAGCGCTGTTGAGGGTTAGAATGAAAATGTGTTTTCGTCATAATTTTTTCCTTTTCTATAGGTACAAATACAGAAAAGGGCGATACCTTTCGATATCGCCCTTGTTGATAAGCCTAATTTAGTGATGGGACTTAATCATCGTCATCGTCAGCCATGAAGTCACCGCCGAGCCAACCATCGTCGCCCGGTTCCATGTCGAAGTCCTGACTGAAGCCAGAATCTTCTGTGCCATCATCATAGTCACCTTGGTCTTCTGTCCAACCACCCATAACGAATACTCCTTCTTAGCTGTAATCCATTGCGCCACATGTATCGCATGACCCACCCTTGGAGACCCAACCGGGACAACCTAAAGAGCGGCATGAATAACCTGATGCCATAAGTGGCTTAATGAATGTCACTTGCATTACTTGTTTCCTTTAATTGACGTTGTAGTAAATCTACGTTGTGTAGTATCCCACTGCGACCGGACAGGATATGTCCAAGACCGCAGAATGAGTGTGAAAATAGTCATCGTCATTGCCCTGCCTTATCCAATGAAAGCTATGCCAAATCTAAGTGCGTGACGGTTAGAAACATTTAAAAATGTTTTGCCCTCAACCTGTCCAGAGGAAACCGTACGCTAGTAGCATGAGCGATAAGAGTGAAAAGCTAGCTTTAAGGCTAGGTGACATATTGACGAGATTGTTTATGGGAGAACTGCTCTCCCCTGAGCAGTTGGTAGCGGATTATCAGGTAAGTGAGAAAACCCTGAGACGCGATTTCAATGAAAGGCTAGTCAACGCTCCAATTATCCGCACCAATGAGGGTTATCGGTTAGATCCAGTAACTCGAAATAATGGTAATGCGAATACCAACAAGGTACTGCACGATACGGGTTTGTCCGCGCTATTGCCTAACCACTACAAGTTCAACGGTCACACTCCCATTCTGTTTAAGAATCCACGCTCCGAACCCATCGGGAAGTTCGATGCGCTGTTTAGACAGCTGACCGAAGTGATTACCACTCACTCTGTTATTGACCTTACCTACAATGGCAAAACGTTTGAATCTGTCCATCCCTATCGCTTGGTGAATGACCGTGGTATCTGGTTCCTCGCTGCGACCTACTGTGACCAGCTACATTCGTACCGACTGCCGAATATTTCACGGATTCACCGCCGGGAAGATAAATACAAACCGAGTCAAAAAGTCCACGAGGAGATATATAAACAAGGGATGGAGTGGCTAACTCCGGATGATGCTGAAGTGCTTGTACAGGTTGATAGGGAAGTAGCTCCGCACTTTCTTGAAAGTATGATTCTTCCCCACCAGCAGCTATTGAAAGAACTGAGCGACGGTAGTTTATTGGTTAGCAGTCGAGTATCAAGATTGAGCGATATCTTACCCTTGTTGAAGTCGTGGATGCCTCAAGTCGAGGTTCTCTCTCCAGTCAGTCTCAAGCTTGAACTGATACGCGATCTCCACGCCACATTGGATCGTTACAAGTAGTCGACACGTTTCAGACTACCGAAACCGATCAGCTTACTGAGTAATTAGATCATGATGATCCAAATACTTTATTTGCTGTACGTGAGTATTGTTTCATGACGTTGCCACGTTAATAAATGACGCCCTAGCGTTCTCTCTAGAAGCACAGATCCAAAACAACAAAGAACCCCGACATAATGTCGTTTCACAGCACCACTACAGCCCCTCCTAACCATCAACTTGCCACTATGTACCGATTTTGAGCTTACCTATGTGAGATAAGCGAAAGAGACGATTTAGCGAAACTTGAAACCGATACCACGTAAGGGAAAACTCAAAATGATGCCATTTTTCGTCGTTAATTAGCAAACACTAAAATAACTCCGGTAGGAGAAGTAATTTAATAGGGGTATAACCATGATGTCTGATGCACGAACTCTGCTCCAAATCACTCAGTCCAGTCCGTATTTTTACCTAGTTGATATCGCTAACTTGTTAAGCTTCACCGCCGTTGGCTATCTACTGGGTATGATGACTGGATAAACAGAGCCATAAATTGAACTTGTCACCATAGATTCCGGTGACAAGTTCCTTTTGTTACACCTAGCCTGTTTTAACTAGCTTCTGAAAATAGGTGAAAAATTTGAGTAAAAGTTCATTTGTGTCAATCCATTCACGAATATCGTTATAAATCTATCAGTTAGACTAGTGTTTTATAAGTGAAGCATGTTTAATCCGCGTATCGAAACCAAAACAAAATAGGTACAAGAACATGTCTATTCCATTCAATAAAGCAGATTGGTTACACAATAGCTGTCAAAGTGAAAAAATCGCCAAATGTGCAGCAGCAGCTCATGCACATGAAGCGATTACTACAATCGCCGCCTTCCATGCTGACGAAGACCATTACACAATCGAAGCAGGTGCTGAATACCTAGAAAACTATGAAGGTCAAGAAGTATTGTTTCTAGAGTTCAAAGCGTACAGTGATTGTGAACACTCTCGTTCCATGGCCATCATCTACGAGAAAGAAGATCTAGTGATGTACTGTGTTGAGTTTTCACTTGGAAACGAGGATGAGGATAAAGAGGAATACTTTGAGCCAGTTTCTCCAATGACTGTTAAGGGGTTCTTTAGTTACTTGAACACCTTGCCTAATATCAAGAAGCATGTACTACCTTCGAGTCTAAATGAAAAAGAGCAACAATCTTTGAGCATGCTAGAGGAACTATCTCAATAGATTTTCTAATATCAACGTAACCATAAGCTCGACCTAAGAACATCAAACTAGGTTATTCAAAATGGCAACGTTGAAAATGCCCAAGTTTTCGCGCCGACCTGTAAACATAAGATTAAGGGGCGCTCTTGGCGCTGTAATTAGAACAGATGACTATGGAAAATCTCATGGAAACTCGTTCTCAATACCCCTATACGTTACGCGCTATAGCAAAACCTAAACATCAGCTCCCATTGCTTCGACATAGCAATGGGAGCTTTTAATAACAAAACACCAGTGTAAACCAACCAAACTCGTTAAAATTAACGCTCCCTTCCATGGTGTTTCCACCGTCCATTGCAATCCAGCAACTTCATCCCCTCTGAATCCCGAAGGCAACGGATTGGGTAAACGTTGCTAAAACTTGCCCCAATGAAAAAAGCTTCCCATCACACCATGACGAACATGGGACAATGGGAAGCCTTAGTGTCACTAGGAAGTGAGTCGACTATTTTATGGTACATACATGGTGCTTTCTACTTGGTTTGTTGCCGATGGACTAATCCACAGTGACTTTTATTTCATCGAACACGCCCATTTCGACGTAGCTAAGAAAGTTGGATTCCCACATCGAGTAGAACTCTATTACCTCACTACTTGTTATCGGCAGCTCCGGAACATAGGAAAAACTCGCTGTTCCAGATGAGAAGTTAAAATCCACATCTTTAACCAGTTCGGGATAAGGACCACCGCAATACGCAAAGTCAGTGATGTAATCAAAGATCCACTGGTCGTAGAGGCGAACAAGCCTGATTTCAACAGGGTGCCAACCGCCATTTTCCGAACTGTAGGAAGAATCTCGGAAGTTGATCACCACCGATTGGATCATGGGTGTCCATTTGCCTGATTCGCTGATCACTCGGTTTAAAGCATCTTGAAGATCGACACTGACAGACAGCAGTAATCGCTCAACGTCAAAAGTTAAGTTCATAATAAAATCTCGTTTAGTTTGTCAGGGAAGCACTCTTGCTAAGTGCTCAGTATGAAAGCCAGAGTTGGCTTAGTGGGTAAGGATTGATGTGGTTTTTGGGTTATTCAGCTTTGGCTTCAGAGTTCACCAGAGACAGGATTTCCTCTCGAATCGTTACGTAGTCTGGCGCAATAACGTGGAGAAACACTGACTTCTCCGACTGGATGATAAGACCAAGCCCCCTGCAAAAAGCAGCCATAAAACCCGCGTTGTTCGCTGACTGTCCAGAAAATACACACTTCATCACAGAGCTCTTGAACGGCTTATCACCCTGCACATCTAGAACAGCGGTGATGTCTTTAAGTGGGATCCATTCCTTGCTGTGTAGACCGCCACCTTCATTGCCCGACATGCGGATATAGAGCTCGTTTTCCTTGTTATGTAAGGCGATTTGATAGAACACGTGGTTCTCCGTTTTCGGACTTAACTTCTTCGCTTTACCCTCGCGCACGATATTAGTGAAATGGTCTACTGGTTGATCGACAGTGACCGTGACTTGTTCATTGCCTTCTACGATTTCAGGTTGAACCGTTTCTTGTTGTTGGTTTGATTTACGTGCCATTGGACACCTCCTTTAAGATGGAATTGTTCAGGTTTAATTTGGTTTTAAGATTCAGCTTGGTCAGCTAACTTGGCGACAGGGAACGTGGGACTGTTCATAGGAGCACAGCAATACACGCCAGAACCTTCCATGGTCACTATGGCGACCGCTAATAGCCAAGGACAGTCATCGTCGTTTAACAACAGCACCCATTCTGGGTAGTTAGATACAAATCGAAGGAAGTGTTGGTCTTCCTCAGATTCTTCACTCAAGGTTTCGTTGGTATCCCCTTCCTCAATCAAGTACAAGGTCGTACCGACCTCATCCCAAAACGCTTTCGTACTTTCTTCATCACCGAACGGCTCTATCAGGTGTTCGAGTAGTTTTGCTTTCACACCATCAGGCATTGGCAGTGATTGAATATCTTCAAA
The DNA here is from genome assembly GCF_033337395.1 of Vibrio sp. YT-19(2023). Classification (NCBI taxonomy): domain Bacteria; kingdom Pseudomonadati; phylum Pseudomonadota; class Gammaproteobacteria; order Vibrionales; family Vibrionaceae; genus Vibrio; species Vibrio sp. YT-19(2023). Next base: position 5,522 of record NZ_JAWOQN010000026.1, read on the forward strand.
CTTGTTTACTGTTTTCATCGTAAATTTCCTTCTAATAATGAAAAAGCCCCTGTTCAGCTCATCGCTAAACAGGGGCTTTTCTGATGTCATTTCTAAATTAATTGGTTAAACCTAACTTCTTCATTCCCAACGTATCTCTGGCTTCGCAGTCACCATATCCGACAAACGAGAACCAATCTCCCTCCGACGCCCTACAGTCAGCTTCGAATAGCGCCTTGTTGATGAAAGGTCAGCGTGATTGAGCTGTTTGGCTATGTCGTGTAACGAGACTCCTTGGCTAGCTAACAAACTCCCAACCGTATGGCGTGCTGAATGAAGAGTTAGATTCGCTTTATCTCCGGGTATGTCGGGCAGTCCCATCTTGGCTTTGATAGCCTTGAAAGCATGCCTAGGTTGCCCTACTGGTTTACCCTTTTTGCGTCCAGGAAAGAGATACGGATTATTCGCCACATGAGGCACCGACCTCAAAATCTCAAGCATGTAATCACTTAGGAATAAAACGTGGCTACTACCGTTTTTCGTATGCGGAATAGTGAGTGTTTTTTCCTTCCAATTCACATCGGATTTCAAGCGTAAACGCAGTTCCTTATCCCTCGCGCCAGTCAAAAACAGCAAAGCTAGGTACGCGCCAATACTTTTGTCTTCATGGTTCAGAGCGTGACCTATAAACTCCTTTAGCTGTGATTCAGACAAGTAGCCAGTGCGCACGTTATCCTCTTTCAACAAACTCACCTTGTCAGCAATGAGCGGAGCGTCCATCAATTTGTATGCTTGACGATTGATCGTTTTGAGCAGGGCTAGAACACGGTTTATCGAAGCAGGAGCATAAGGCTTACCTTTAATCGTAACGGCATTTTGCATCTCCATTTGAACTTTGATGATATCGGCCGCGGTTAGGTCATGAATCGATATGTGATGAATAGACTTTGCTAAACGAAATCGCGCTACATCATCCTTCCAACTACGTTTCTGTTTAGCCAGTGGCAGGTACACTTCATCAAAGAACCGTTCCAGAGTCATCTCCTTCACGGTAGTCTGATTGTCACGCTCAAGCTTGGGATCAACGCCTTCAATAATTTGCTGGCGATACTCTTTGGCTGTTTTGCGTAATGTGGCGAGGTCTGTTTCAGGATGCTTACCAAGACCAATAGATGCCTTCTTACCTGTTACCGGACTGGTATAACGCAGCAGGAATCGTTTCCCGCCAGACTTACCCACTAAGCAGCGAACACCAGTAGGTAAGCCAGAGTCTTTCATAGCAGATAAATTGACTTCGTAATCGGTGGATTTAGCGTTAGCCGGATTGGGTTTAAGGTTGTTGAGGAAAGTGGCGGTGAGTCGCTGTGATTTACTCATTCAAACCTCCGTTAATTTATATACCCACGCTTCAGTAATATAAATTTCAGAGGTCTTTAGTTACGGGTACACCATTGATTAATAGTGGTTTTAGGTACAAAACCACTCTAGTTAACAAAACTGAACAGTCATAGGACGATATTGATGCACTACCAAGCACAGCCAAATATGATGAGATATCGACACGTCATTCAAGGCTAGAAAAAACATGTATATATTATCGAATATCACTGGCTCTCATCACCAAGATCTGCAAAGGTTAGTTGATCAAGGTGGCGATAGACTTCTCATTACATCACCGTTCTTAGCTTCTGATATGACAAGTTTTTTAGATGGCTTTCATTTCAATGCAGTCAAGAACATTGAACTGGTAACGACATTCAAAGCCAATGATCCCGAGCAGTTAACAAAGCCAAAACAACTATTAGACTTCCTCGAATACTTCAATGCCAAATACCCAAAGGTAAAGGCAAAAGTTCACATCGATAATAGTCTTCATGGAAAAATCTATGCCCTAACCAAAAACCATGAGCATCAAGCTATCATCACATCGGCAAACTTCACTAAAAACGGATTACACTACAATCACGAATGGGGGGTACTAACCCCACACAGCGACCATCTGGACAATCTTATTGATGAAATTTACGAAGCCATTGAATTTAGAGAGCTTACGTTAACTCAACTCAGAAAAGCCGTGATGTTCGCTGAGCAGTATAGCTCACAAAAAGCATGGGAAACAAAGCAGCCAAGTGCTGACATCGATATCCTACCACGAGTCTATTCCTCTGAGAGCGACTCAGATAAAGAGCCACTCTACTTCCTAAAACCAATTGGGACTCAGGATGATCCTGTACTTCTCGAAGAACGACGAGATTACTCAGATCTCCACCAGAACTTACACTTTTCCAAGAAAAAGCCTAAAGGTGTAACCAAAGGCGATATCGTCATTACAACTGGCGTAGGGTGTGGTTCCTTGCTTAGTTACTTCAAAGTCACGGGTAGTCTTTTCCATGTAACAGATCAAGAGATAAAACAGGAGGCTTGGAAAGAACGCTGGCCTTGGTATATGGAAGGACAAAACCATAGCTGTGACTTCGGTGGCTCATGGTGGAAATATGACATTAAACGTAACGCAGCATTAGAAGAATTCCGACAACTTTATCCCACTATTCCAGTGACGAAGTCAGGAAATTTCACTCTAGGCACGCTTAACTTCGGTAACGATAAAGTACAGATAACTAAAGAATTTGGCGAATTTTTAATAGGTAAAATAAAGAATTGCATGAAGTGAAAATAAAAGCCGAACGATACAACACGAAGTTATATGGTTCGGCTTTACCCACCCCTATCCCTAATAAACCTTGAACCGTTTCAGCTACTTGCCTCAGCGTTTTCACCTAGTCAGTGACAGAGTACAAGGTTATCCGAATACCTATACACGACCTCAACTTTAAAGCTAAGGTGGTGCTCATGATGAAAGGTATTTGTTGTTGAACTGGCATCCAGTTCTGCTTTGAGGATTAAGCCCCTCTTTGGCTATTGGGTTTTCGGTCACATCTTAAAACGGCAACAGATCGCTATGCAAACCAAGTTTCATTAACTTTTGATAAAAAGAAAATCTCATCGGTGAAATATGCTTGTGATTAAAAAAATGGGAAGGCGTATCTTGATCTAAACGACCACAGTTCACCGCCCAGTCAACGATGTTAGATTGAACCAAAAGATGACCTAACAATACTTCAAACTCTTGAATTAACTCATCGGTATTGTTGCAGTCTATAACTTCCCAAAGGTACCAGTTTGACTCTTCATTATCTGAGGATACCAGCCCCTTTGAATTGGTTTCTATTAGTGGTGAATATCCCTTTTGGACTTTTCTCCATTGAACAAAACCAGCGCGGTATTGAACCACAAGTTTATAAAGGCTATTACTTTCTAGAATCACAACTCTCAAGACATTGATGCCCTTTTTATACTCATAAGACGGATCTAATCGGACATGGTGTTTGAATATGATATCTCCGGTTAGCTTTATAAATTTAGTTGATAAGTCATCTCCATCAGGTGCGTGTCTATAGAACAAATGCTCCATTTTCCGCTTAAGTAAGTGACCATAATTGTTTATGAAGTAGCGCATTTGTCGCTCAGTAGCTAAAGCATGACCATTTAGCCATCGAGATGCCAAAGAACTAGAAGATCCACTCAAACCGGCCTTCTTCTCAATCTCTTTATTCGTGTAATCGCCTTCTTGTTTAGCAATTTTCAACAACTGCCTTGTGTATTTGTATTTTTTATCGTCACTCATCGTCATGCCAACCAACTGTTATTAAGATGAAAGCCGATGATATTTAATCATCGGCTTTCATCTTAGTCATCTCCTAAATAATCATCGTTATTAGGGTTGTGAGCATCCGCCCAATCATCCATATCTGCATCATTATTCGGGTTATTGATATCTGACCATAGATCTAGTTCGTCTTGTGACATGTCCGAAGTATCAACCATATTGAATCTCCTACTTCTTGCCTTGGTAACGTGAGTTATTTGGGTTCAATTGATTAGCTCTGTTATCAAGAACTTTCTGGTACGCAGTATTGTGACCTGAAGTTCCTTTGTTGCTATTAGCTTGATTCGCTTTATGGTTGTTCTGTTTGTTGCCCATCGTTCTATCTCCTTTGTTGAATGAACGATGACATTGTATGAGAGTCGGTTTCGTAGCGATGATGATAGGACGGTGATTGTTCAGTGATTCTTAGTGATATTCAGTGATTTTGGACGGATGAGTGAAAAATGTCATAGCTTAAAAGGGAAACTACCACTGTATTACCTACAGATTTCGCCACCAGAACCACTAACATAGTATTAATAATAACCAGTACAACAGCAGCCTACGGCAAGCTGTTGTACTGGTTATTATATATTTAATATAAAAATCCCAACCAAGATCTAGTCCTCATCTATCAAGCCACATCCACGTAATCCTACAACTACCGACACCAGCAACGCGTTTAGAGTCCATAACTTACATAGAAACTCGCTCAAACCACATATTTTTCTACGGTACGCCACTCGGCACACCAATTCCTCACTCGAATCGCCAGAGAGTACCGAGATCATCACTCAGCAAGCTTAGGACAGCGATATTCACACACTGATGGTTAGTAATAGCGATGGAGAATACCGCCATTTATTACACTTTAATGAGGTCGGTAAGTCAGCGTACTAACACCTAACCCATTTTTTCTTGGACTGAGGACTACGCTTGATTTGGTTATTTTTGGAAAGCTCATTGATTGCCTTGGTAAAATCTGACTTTGACAGCCCTAGCTGCTTTTGAAAGCTTGGATCTAAAGCACGAGGAGACTTCAAAGCATGAAGAAGCTTGTCTTCAGGAGATTTTTGGGGTGTCTGCTGTGGCTTAACAATTGGAACAACTGTGTTCTCTCTAGTTCTGATGCTTTGAAAAGGTGCGCCTAATTGCTTGCACTGAAACTCAAATGCTGAAATCAAGCTTTCATCGTTACTGTATAGCTCAAAATGAACAGAGCCCAACTGCTTTTTATCTAAAGCAAGTAGCACCCTAGACAAATATGCAATGATATAGAAATCGGCTTGGTTCTGACCTGTCGGATAGTCAGATAAGAACAGGTACAACGACTTTTCACAAACAAGCTTGACTGAATCTGACTTAGAAAAAACAAAGACTTTATCAACAACAGAAGCGTTAATTTTTTCTAGCTCCTTCAGTCCTACATTTTCAGCATCGACGAAAATCATCTTCATAGTTGGCCAAGCTCCATTTATTCACCACTATAAAGAAGATTACACAGTTGCATATCGATATCAACTTGGGGTTAATTCATTTGTGTGATTGATTGTAAGTGTATTCCCCAACGCGCTTACTACACACACAGCAAAACCTCCTATCTCAAACCGACTTTTCGACTATCTATCAAAACGATCAGTTGTTCCATAAAGGCAAAGCTAAAACCTCATAGCACCGTAAAGTCACCATGGTCGTACCATGGTTCTTCTCGCTCGAAGCCCTTGGTAATACTGGCTTGTGCGACGGCTGCTTTTTGCATTTGTTGGATTTACTGGGATTCCCTTGCGCACAGAATCGTCATGCGATGAACCATATATGGACCATGGGCGAAATTTTAAGGAGGATAAAGAGAGCCTATTGGAGCGAAAAAAGAGGCGATAGCAGGAAAGGAATCTTGAGGTAAGCACCTGAAAAGTCGAACATTTTCAAGCACCTAACACGACGAAAGGCCGCTATAAAAGCGACCTTTCTATGTATGGTACCGGTGGGCGGACTTGAACCGCCACGCCCGAAGGCAACGGATTTTGAATCCGTCGTGTATACCAATTTCACCACACCGGCATCTTTGGGCTATTGCCCTTTGATGGTTGGCATTATACGTAAGCTTTTGACCTGCGCAAGCAGAAATACCTTAAATAACTATCGTTTGCTGATAATTTCGCCACAAAGTGTGACAAAGCTGTACTCATAAGAAACGTACGCTCCATTTTCTACTACTCTTCCAGATGAAAGTGAGTATACGAAACTCTTTTTAAATTCTATTCACTGTAATATCAGAAACATAACCATTCCCAATGCTCGACAACGCATTATGGAGCATCTCTGCGGCATCTTCTGCTTGCATGAAGTGACTCGTTTCCATCGTATTGCCGCTTGTTTTCCAGAATTCCGTATCCATTCCACCAGGATAAACCGCGATGATTTTCATAGGTTTTCCTTTTAGCTCCAAACGAACCGACTCAATTAATCCTTTGACGGCCCATTTCACTGCACAATACGTAGACTCTTGCGCTTTAGGTTGTTGCGCGGCTGTGGACATGATCATGACCACTTTTATTGGATGATCTTTGTAACGCTTTACTAACTCTCTTAACACATGAATCGCAGAATTCAGGTTGTTATCAATCAACTTTTGAATCTCTTCCGGCTCCTGCTCTTCCAGTAAGCCAAAATAACCACTTCCCGCACTATGAATGACCATTTCAGGGGACTGTTTAACCCCATCAAAGAGCTGTTTCACATTTTGGTGCGATGAGAGGTTGCAAGCTTGATAACCAACGTTATGAGAGAGTTGTTTTGCTAGTGCGGATAGTTTTTCTGTATTTCTTCCTATTACATACGTCTCTTTGCCTTCCGCATCATAACGCTTTGCTAGTTCCGCCCCTAAACCGCTACTTGCACCTGTAATTACAATCATGCGCTACCTCTTTTCAATCACATACTTTTAATTCATCTATCAATTAAGGTAACAGAATCGTGGTAATTCACACCTCAAGAGCACCATTCTTTGAAGCAAGCAGCTTTCTTACTTTCGTGATGCATGAAATATCAAGCAGAACGACGGGCATTTAACCTATGCTTAAGCAAGAATAACTTTCTGAATTTTCTATCGACTTTCTAGTGAGAACTGAATAGGAGCAAAGAATGACTGGGTCAAAATGGCAGTGGTTACTGAAACAGATGACACGAAAACTGTGGGTCCGGACGTCACTCTACGCATTACTAGCTGTTGCTACCGCCTTAATGTCGATTGTTTTAAACCAGTTCATTACTTTGCCCCCTGCCATCAACGTCAGCAAGGATTTGTTGAACAACATATTAAATATCCTCGCAACCTCCATGCTTGCAGTGACTACATTCTCTCTCAATATTATGGTCTCAGCGTACAGTGCCGCTAGTGCAGGGGTAACGCCGCGAGCGACAAAACTGTTGATGGAAGACAGCACAACACAAAATGCCTTAGCAACCTTTCTTGGCTCTTTTCTATTTAGTTTGGTAGGAATTATCGCGCTAGGTATTGGGGCCTATCATCAACAAGCACAAATTTATCTATTCATCGTGACTATCGCCGTAATCGTGATGATCATACTCACTCTGCTACGTTGGATTCAGCACCTTTCCGTACTAGGAAGGGTCAGTGAAACCACTTCATACGTAGAGCAAGCCTTGTTAGATGCGATAAGAAAACGGGGCAAAGAGCGCTGGCTAGGTGCTCACCCATGGAGCCACCCAGAGCATAAGCCCAGAGGAAGTAAACCTATTTTGAGCCAAGAAATTGGCTACTTACAGCATGTTGATATGCATCACCTCGATAGTATTGCTGAAGCAAACCAATGCACCATCTACCTTGAGCGACAACCGGGAAGTTTTGTGTACGTAGGTCAACCATTGGCTTGGGTTTGTGGAGAATTGCCAGACGAAAGCGAAGTAACGGCAGCCTTCACGATTCGAACGGAGCGTTCATATGATCAGGACCCTCGCTTTGGTTTAGTCGTTATGGCGGAAATCGCCTCACGAGCACTATCTCCGGCTGTAAATGATAATGGCACCGCGATTGACGTTCTTGGGCGTTCTGTACGAGCACTTTCATTATGGGGAGACCTACTCAGTGAGCCGCCTACCAAAACTCGATATCCTAGACTATTTGTGCCCGCATTGAGCTGCCAGGATTTGTTTGATGATGTCTTTTTGCCGATAGCACACGATGGTGCAGCGCAACTCCAAATACAGATTCGCCTACAAAAGGCCTTGCTAGCTCTCTCTAGTATGCACCCTAAGTTATTTTTGTCACCAGCAATCAAGCTGTCAGAAAAAGCTTTAGAGCTTTCATTAAGCCAACATTATACCGAAGATGAGAAACACCAACTCTCTCAGCTATCTAATCTGGTCACAGACCAAAAAGCCAATGGTTAAGAGAGTCGAATTCAGTTGAAACATATTGCTGCACGGCCTCGTGTATCATGACATGTGCTGATAACGTAGGGCAGAAAAGTCACTTCGTTTATACACAATTAAAGACTCTGTGCGTTAGGTCTCTTTTCTCTTGGTGAGGGAATCTATATTCTGACGCACAATTTTTAAGGTAAGTGATGGAATAATGACAACGTCTACAACTCTTCCACCTGCTGGTCTCTTTCGTCGACTTGCAGCGTTGATTTACGACACATTAATTATTATCGCAATTGAAATGATGGCCGCTGGTATTGTTATGGCCGTTTTGTTTGCACTAAATGCAGCAGGATTGTTGAGCTATGGCGAGTACGCAGATGCCGCAGATATGCTCGGAAAGCACCCTGTATTGAGCCCTCTATTTACACTTTATCTTGCGGGTGTGTGGATATATTTCTTTGTGTTCTTCTGGACGCGAGCAGGACAAACTCTTGGGATGCGCGCTTGGAAGCTTCGAGTTCGCAATGCCAAAGACGGAGCACCAATTACGGTAACTCAAGCTCTGATTCGTATTTCGACATCTGGCTTTGGCTTGGCAAATTTGACTGTGCCGATTGATCCGAAGAAACGTGGTTTCCACGACATTTGGGCCAAAACAGAGGTTGTTGTATTACCTAAGGCAAACTAACTTGTCTAGGAACACAAAAAAGGAAGGCGTAATGCCTTCCTTTACATTTGGTTCGGTAAAACTTGGTTTATTCGATGATGCTTCAGTTATAGCTTTCTTCGTAGTAGTGCAATCGCAATAGCTAAGAACACCAAACTCGGGGCCAAAGCACCAAACACTGGGGATATGCCATACACCAAGCTTAATGGACCAAAGAACTCACTGGATATGTAAAAAGTAAACCCGGCAACCACGCCCGACAATACCCTTGCCCCCATGGTCACGCTTCTGAGTGGACCGAAAACAAAAGATAGCGCCATTAACATCATCACAGCAATTGAAAGCGGCTGAGTCAACTTACGCCAAAACGCCAACTCATAGCGAGATGCATCTTGTTCCGATGCTTTCAGGTAAGTCACATAATCATACAAACCGCTCAGCGACAGTTCTTCTGGCTTCACGGTCACCACAGCTAGCTTATCTGGTGCCAAAGAGGTGTGCCACTCCATCTGTTCGATGTCTTGCTTTGAAATTACGTTTTCATTTTCCATGTCCGTAATTTGTACGTAGCGCATCAGCCAGTTGTTATCTTGTTGGTAGTCGACTTCTTCGGCGAAAATAACTTTTTGTAGATTCTTATCATCATCAAAACGCCACATATTTAAAGCATAAAGCTTGTCGTCCTCGACTTTACCTATAAAGATAAAGTCGTTTGCGTCACGAGCCCACACACCTGAGCGCACAGACACAATGCTACCACCTGATATCGCAAACGCACGTAAGTCACGGGCCATCTTCTGGGCCTCAGGAGCGCCCCATTGACCTAACGCCATAACGACAATCATGAGCGGGACGGCCGTTTTTAGTACCGATAACCCGATATCCAGCTTAGAGAAACCAGCAGCTTGCATCACCACCAGCTCAGAGCTTGAAGCCAACATACCTAAGCCGATCAGGGCACCGAGTAATGCCGCCATTGGAAAGAACATTTCGATATCACGCGGCACACTGAGTAACACAAAGTACAACGCATGAGTGAGGTCGTACACACCTCGCCCTACTTTACGTAGCTGTTCTACATATTTGATGATGCCCGATAAGCCAACAAACGTCGCTAAAACCAAGGCAGTGGTAGAGATGATGGTTCTACCGATGTAAAGGTCTAAGATTTTGAACACAGCTTACGCGAGCCTCTTCTTGCGGAATTTGTCTTTTATTCGTCTAGCAGCAACGCTGTCCATCATATTCGCCATGATAGCAACAATCAGCAACATCGCATTGATTGGCCACATACCAATAGCAGCCGGGATGTCACCATCTTCTAATGCAGATTTGGTTGCACTGATCGCCAAGAAATACGCTAGATAGATCAGAATCGCAGGCCCCATTTTGGCAAACCGTCCCTGACGCGGATTCACCGCAGACAAAGGAATAACGAGCATTGTTAAGAGTGGAATACACACAAATAACGAAATTCGCCATTGTAGCTCCGCTTGCGCCTCTGGATCTGGGTGACCTATCAAGTCAACCGTTGGGTATGCTTCCCAGTCTCGCCCTTTCTTTTTGACCTCACGTTGGCCGATAACACCTTCGTATTCATCGAATTTCGTGATCATATATTCAACGCGAGTAGGCACACCTTCATAACGCGTACCTTCTTTCATAGTGATGATCTGACGACCGTCCGAAAGCTCTTTTACTTCACCAGAAGATGAGAACATCACACTCGGTAACACTGAATCTCGAGGGCGCATCTGCGCAACAAAAACGTTGCTCAAGGTATTGTCTTTAATGTCATCGATGAACACAACCGATGAACCGTCTGGTGTACCTTGGAACTGACCTTTTTTAAGTAGGTCAACGCTGTTTTCTGACGCTACCTGCTCATAAAGCTGCTCAACGCGGTCTTGAGACCACGGCGATAGCCACAACGCATTGAAAGCCGCCACCGCTGAAGTAATCAACGCTAGGTATAAGGCCGCTTGAACCAAGAATTTATTACCAATACCTGTCGCGTTCATTACGACAATTTCGCTCTCTGCATACAGACGACCAAATGTGATCAATATGCCGATATACAGACTTAAAGGCAGCATTAACAGACCCATTGCTGGCATGTTCAAACCAACAATCGAGAAAATCAATCCAGCAGGAATATCCCCATCAGAAGCATCAGCAAGAACACTTATGAATTTCTGGCTTACAAACACCAAAAAAAGCACGAAAAAAATCGCAAATTGGCTCTTGAGTGTTTCGCGGATCAAATATCTAACAATAATCACGCTGAAATTACCTATACAAAACTTGTTTTTTTGGTCGAATCACTATAGTTTCCCGTTGAACCATTTATTTTTTTAAAAATTATAAACTAGATGTTAGTCGCTTAATCAGCTCTGCATGTAAGCCTGGAGCTAAAATTCAACAAGTAAGCGATCATTATCTAACATTTAGAGCAATTTGTCTTCAGGATGTAGGAGTACGCATGGAGTTCAGTGTAAAAAGTGGCAGTCCAGAGAAACAACGTAGCGCATGTATCGTTGTTGGTGTGTTTGAACCACGTCGCCTTTCTCCAGTAGCCGAACAACTTGATAAAATCAGTGACGGTTACATCAGTTCACTACTTCGCCGTGGTGATCTAGAGGGTAAACCTGGTCAGATGCTGCTACTGCATCAAGTACCAGGTGTTTTGTCAGAGCGCGTTTTACTTGTCGGTTGCGGCAAAGAGCGTGAACTTGGCGAGCGCCAGTACAAGGAAATCATTCAAAAGACGATCAGCACACTTAACGAGACAGGCTCAATGGAAGCGGTATGTTTCCTAACTGAACTGCATGTTAAGGGTCGTGATACATACTGGAAAGTGCGCCAGGCTGTAGAAGCGACTAAAGATGGTCTATACACTTTTAATCAATTCAAGAGCGTGAAACCTGAGACTCGCCGCCCACTGCGCAAGCTTGTTTTCAACGTACCAACGCGTCGTGAATTGAACTTGGGTGAAAAAGCAATCACTCATGGTCTTGCTATTGCATCAGGTGTCAAAGCCTCAAAAGACCTTGGCAACATGCCGCCAAACGTAGCTAATCCAGCTTACCTTGCTTCTCAAGCTCGTCGTCTAGCGGACGATTACGAAACCGTAACCACCAAAATCATTGGTGAGCAAGAGATGGAAAAACTGGGTATGACCTCTTACCTAGCAGTAGGCCGTGGTTCTAAAAACGAATCTATGATGTCTATCATCGAGTACAAAGGTAACCCTGACTCAGATGCAAAACCGATTGTGCTCGTAGGTAAAGGTCTAACCTTCGACTCAGGCGGTATCTCTCTAAAGCCGGGCGAAGGTATGGATGAGATGAAGTACGACATGTGTGGTGCGGCATCGGTATTCGGTACAATGAAAGCGCTGGCGAAGCTAAACCTACCAATCAACGTTATTGGTGTTCTAGCGGGTTGTGAAAACATGCCTGGCAGCAACGCTTACCGTCCAGGTGACATCCTAACGACCATGTCTGGTCAAACTGTAGAAGTTCTGAACACGGATGCTGAAGGCCGTCTTGTTCTTTGTGACGCACTGACTTACGTAGAGCGTTTCGAACCAGACTGCGTGGTTGACGTTGCAACGCTAACTGGTGCTTGTGTTATCGCACTAGGCCACCATATCAGCGGCGTAATCTCTAACCACAACCCTCTTTCTCATGAGCTAGTAAACGCTTCTGAGCAAGCGAGTGACCGTGCATGGCGTCTACCAATGGCAGACGAGTACCACGAACAGTTGAAAAGCCCGTTTGCGGATATGGCAAACATTGGTGGTCGCCCTGGTGGCACAATTACTGCGGGTTGCTTCTTATCTAAGTTCGCGAAGAAGTACAACTGGGCACACGTCGATATCGCAGGTACCGCGTGGAAATCAGGCGCAGCGAAAGGCTCAACGGGCCGTCCTGTCTCAATGCTTGTCCAATTCCTTTTGAACCGCAGCGGCCAAGAGACAGAAGAGTAATTTCTGAACAACATCTAAAAGGGCCGCAAGGCCCTTTTTTATTATCCTAATTTTCTAAAATGAAAGTGGGACTTAAGATGGTCTTAGGAAGAGACCCAAGGCAAGTGAGAGAATGATGCAAACTGCAACCTTCTACATCATTAACGAAGAGAGCCCGCAAGCAACGGTGGCTGGCTTTGAAGAATACATCGTGTTTTTGGCTCAGCACTTTGCTCGCCAAGGCGCTAAAGTGTATTTAAACTGCCAAGACAAACCACACGCCGAGCAGCTCGCTGAAGCCTTTTGGCAAGTTGATGCAGACAAGTTCATGGCACATAACCTCGTAGGCGAGGGACCGAAATACGCCACCAACATTGAAATCGGCCATGAAGGTGTAAAACCTAATTGGAACCGTCAGCTGGTAATTAATTTGGCGGAAAATGAGACAACCTTTGCGAACAAGTTTGCTCAAGTGGTAGACTTCGTGCCCTGCGAAGAAAAAGCTAAACAACTCGCAAGAGAAAGATATAAAATTTACCGTCAAGCAGGTTACCAGCTGCAAACGATCGAAATTCAATATCCTTAACGGTCAATCCTTATAGTTAAGGCGATCTTGTTAAGATCCCTCACTTATAAAGATTGACTAAGATTCAACCATCAACGTATCCATTAAAAGAGCGCTATGGAAAAGACATACAACCCAACTTCAATCGAACAAGCTCTGTATCAGACTTGGGAAGAGAAAGGCTACTTTAAGCCACACGGTGACACTACTAAAGAATCATACAGCATCATGATCCCGCCACCGAACGTCACTGGTAGCCTACACATGGGCCACGCGTTCCAAGATACGATCATGGATACGCTTATCCGTTGTGAACGTATGAAGGGTAAAAACACCCTTTGGCAAGTAGGTACTGACCACGCTGGTATCGCAACTCAGATGGTTGTTGAGCGTAAGATCGCTGCAGAAGAAGGCAAAACAAAACACGATTACGGTCGTGAAGCTTTCATCGACAAAATCTGGGAATGGAAAGGCGAATCTGGCGGCACTATCACTAAGCAGCTTCGTCGTCTTGGCGCATCTGTAGACTGGGATCGTGAACGCTTCACGATGGACGATGGTCTATCTAACGCCGTTCAAGAAGTGTTCGTACGTCTATACGAAGACGATCTAATCTACCGCGGTAAGCGTCTAGTTAACTGGGATCCAAAGCTACACACAGCGATTTCAGATCTAGAAGTAGAGAACAAAGACACTAAAGGCCACATGTGGCACTTCCGCTACCCACTAGCAGATGGCGCTAAAACAGCGGATGGCAAAGACTACATCGTTGTTGCAACGACTCGTCCAGAGACCGTGCTAGGCGATACGGGTGTTGCAGTTAACCCAGCAGATCCACGTTACAAAGATCTTATCGGTAAAGAAATCATCCTTCCTATCGTTGATCGTCGCATCCCAATCGTGGGCGATGAGCACGCAGATATGGAAAAAGGTACTGGCTGTGTGAAAATCACACCTGCGCACGACTTCAACGACTACGAAGTAGGTAAGCGCCACCAGCTACCAATGATCAACATTCTGACTTTCGACGCGAACATCCGCGACTCAGCAGAAGTATTCAACACTAACGGCGAAGCAAGCGAAGCTTACGGCACTGAACTACCAGCTAAATACCACGGTATGGAGCGTTTTGCCGCTCGTAAAGCTATCGTTGCTGAATTCGACGAGCTAGGCCTACTTGAAGAAGTGAAAGATCACGATCTACAAGTTCCTTACGGCGACCGTGGTGGCGTTGTTATCGAACCAATGCTAACTGACCAATGGTACGTACGTACTGCGCCTCTAGCGAAAACCGCAGTTGAAGCAGTAGAAAACGGCGACATCCAATTCGTTCCTAAGCAATACGAAAACATGTACTTCTCTTGGATGCGTGACGTTCAAGACTGGTGTATCTCTCGTCAGCTATGGTGGGGTCACCGCATCCCAGCTTGGTACGACAACCAAGGTAATGTTTACGTAGGTCGCACTGAAGAAGAAGTTCGTAAGAACAACAACCTAGAGTCAGTCATTGAACTTCACCAAGACGAAGACGTACTGGATACGTGGTTCTCTTCTGCACTATGGACGTTCGGTACTCAAGGTTGGCCAGAGCAAACTGACGATCTGAAAGTATTCCACCCTTCAGACGTTCTAGTAACTGGTTTCGACATCATCTTCTTCTGGGTTGCGCGCATGATCATGATGACCATGCACTTCGTGAAAGACGAAAACGGCAAACCACAAGTACCATTTAAGACGGTTTACGTTACTGGTCTAATCCGTGACGAAAACGGCGACAAGATGTCCAAGTCGAAAGGTAACGTACTTGACCCAATCGACATGATTGATGGTATCGACCTAGAGTCTCTCGTAGAGAAGCGTTGTGGCAACATGATGCAGCCTCAACTAGCGAAGAAGATCGAGAAGAACACTCGTAAGACGTTTGAAAACGGTATCGAAGCATACGGTACAGACGCACTGCGTTTCACTCTTGCAGCAATGGCATCAACAGGTCGTGATATCAACTGGGATATGAAGCGTCTTGAGGGTTACCGTAACTTCTGTAACAAACTATGGAACGCAAGCCGTTACGTAATGATGAACACAGAAGAGCAAGATTGTGGCTTCAACGGTGGTGAGATTGAATACTCACTAGCAGACAAGTGGATCGAGTCTCAGTTTGAACTCGCAGCGAAAGCGTTCAACAACCATATCGACAACTTCCGTCTAGATATGGCTGCGAACACGCTTTACGAATTCATCTGGAACCAAT
Source organism: Vibrio sp. YT-19(2023) (assembly GCF_033337395.1). Classification (NCBI taxonomy): domain Bacteria; kingdom Pseudomonadati; phylum Pseudomonadota; class Gammaproteobacteria; order Vibrionales; family Vibrionaceae; genus Vibrio; species Vibrio sp. YT-19(2023). The sequence continues at coordinate 21,049 of NZ_JAWOQN010000026.1, forward strand.
TCTGTGACTGGTACCTAGAGCTAACTAAACCCGTTCTATGGAAAGGTAGTGAAGCGCAACAGCGTGGTACTCGCCGTACACTCATCACGGTTCTTGAGAAGACGCTACGTCTAGCTCACCCAGTGATTCCTTACATCACTGAAACTATCTGGCAAAGCATCAAGCCACTAGTTGAAGGTGTAGAAGGTGAGACAATCATGCTTCAAGCACTGCCTCAATTCGACGAAGCAAACTTCAACCAAGAAGCGCTAGATGATATCGAATGGGTGAAGGCGTTCATTACCAGCATCCGTAACCTACGTGCTGAATACGACATCAACCCTGGTAAGCCGCTTGACGTTATGCTGAAAGCAGCAAATGCAGAAGATGCCTCTCGTCTAGAAGCAAGCAAGCAAGTACTGATGTCACTAGCGAAGCTAGAAGCAGTACGCGTGCTTGAAGCTGGCGAACAAACTCCAGCGTGTGCAACGGCACTGGTTGGCAAGTCTGAGCTGATGATCCCAATGGCGGGTTTGATCGACAAAGATGCAGAGCTTGCTCGTCTAGATGGCGAAATCAAGAAGACGCACGGCGAAATCAAGCGTATCGAAGGCAAACTTGGCAACGAAGGCTTTGTAGCGAAAGCACCTGAAGCTGTTGTTGCTAAAGAGCGTGAGAAGCTTGAAGGCTACAAAGAGACACTAGCTAAGCTAGAAGAGCAGAAGACAACGATCGCTGCACTTTAAGCCTCAGTGAAAGAGAAGAACTAACACTTCTCACTTTGAATCCAAAGGTTGGCCATCATGGTCAACCTTTTTTGTATATCTTTCACCAAAAACCATCATCAATAGCTTTCCCCTATCGCAACAATACTCATCATCCATTAGCATTAATGAGAATTATTATCGATAATGAACTCATCGAAACAAACACGATTGAGTAATTATCATGAAAAAGACACTAACTTTCGCAGCACTGCATTTTACTATCGCATTTAGTGTCGCTTACGTACTCACAGGCGACATTCTAATTGGTAGTTTAATTGCCATGATTGAGCCTTCAGTGAACACCGTAGCCTTCTACTTTCATGAAAAGGCATGGGCAAAAGTCCCAGCACTTAAAGCTCGTCAGTGGATGACCAAATTAAAAACCGCAAGCTTTGCGACCGTGCACTTCAGCGTCGCTTTTACCGTGGTTTACTTACTAACAGGTGATGCATTTGTCGGCGGCGTAATGGCGATGCTAGAGCCGAGTTTGAACACGGTGGCTTACTACTTCCACGAGAAAGTATGGATGCGTAAATCATCAGAAAAAGCTCCAGCACCGCAGTTTTGTTTACATCACCACGCTTAAACATGGAGGCTCACTACGTCTCCTAACGAGAAAAATGACATTTACCATTGACAAGGTTGCGCACCGCAATTAATTTAATTGCGGTGCGCAACTTTATTTTTAGAGGTAAGTGATAATGAACGCTCGTCAACTTCGACACTACTCCCGTCAAGCCGTCCGATTGCTTGGTATGCTTGATAAACAATGCGGCGATGTCGCTCTCACTCCAGTGCAAGCGCACGCATTGGGTGAAATCCAATTGCAGCCATTGACCATCAATCAGCTGGCACAGCAGCTTAATGTCGACAAGTCCAACGCGAGCCGAACCGTTACTGGTTTGATTAAATTAGGTTTGGTCGAGAGCATCGAAAACCCAAAAGACAAACGTAGTCAACTCGTAGCGATTACAGAGCAAGGCCAACAGGCGTTATCGCAACTGGACCAACAGCAAAACCACTTCTTTGAACAGCTGCTTACCCAACTCGATGACAGCGAGCAAGAGCAACTCAAACTTGGTCTAGAGACTTACCTAAAAGGGCTAACAAAAGTGTGTCAGGCTGAGGAATACGTTCTTCGACCTCTTACTAAAGCAGACAACCCGCAAGTCGCAGATGTGATTCGTAAAGTCTCTGCAGAATACGGCTTAACCGCAGACAAAGGTTATGGTGTGGCCGATCCAACGCTTGATGATATGTATTCGGTTTACAATCAATGCGGGGCCGCCTACTGGGTCATTGAACATCGCGGAGAGATCGTTGGTGGCGGTGGCTTTGCCCCTTTAGCTGGCGAGCCAAATGTGTGTGAACTACAAAAGATGTACTTCTTACCTCAAACACGAGGGCACGGTTTAGCCAAACGCATCGTCGCATTGAGCTTACAATTGGCGAAACAATTTGGGTATCAGCAGTGCTATTTAGAGACAACTGAATGTCTGAGAGAAGCGGTAAGCTTGTATGAAAAGCTAGGCTTTGAGCATCTCGATACCCCGCTTGGACAAACAGGGCATGATGCATGTGAAGTCGTAATGCTTAAGATGCTGTAATAGATAATATTATTAGACGTTAAAGCACAACATGGGTAACACAAAGCTCCTGGCTCAAGGCAACAGTGAAGTTTTGGTGCTGCCCATCCAACTCAACAGACAACTGGTAGAGATCACTTGGATCAGGATCAGTAAGATCGGCATACTTTGGCGCTTCGATCTGGAATAAAGCGCTCGCATGCTCCGCTCGGACATCAATAGGAATATGGTAAGTCATACCATTAAACTTAACCGATGCAGAGACCAGACCCGGCGCAAAAGTTTGATAGTACAAGTCTACTTTAAACTCGCAACCACCACCGTGGTGCCAAATCTGCTCGGTTGCCACGCGGTCTAAACGTACATTGCGAATGAACTGCAGATACGGTTCTTGCCATACCCCTAAGCGCTCGTCACTCTTTTGGTATTCATGATCTGCAAGTGAACACAACTCCGGTTTATCCTCATCCAACAGAAGATCTTCTTCTTCCTCAAGGAATAGGATCTCAAAACGGTTGCGCCCCATCTGCATGAACGGGCGAATGTCTTTCTTGTAGACATTTTGAGAACCGTCACAGTCAAACAATGCTACTCCGTTCAAACGCACTTCTGCATGGTAATCCACACCACCCAACACCATTTCTACCGCTGGGAATGCCATCATGGATTCGTCCACTTCAATGTCATGCATCAGGTGCCACTCTTGCTGACGAATTGCTTCTTCTGTCAGTTCAGCAGGCAATACCTGACTCAAAGGAGCAGGGAAAGTAATGTCATCCTGTGGGATAGAAAGGTCCGTCAGTGGAGAGACTTGCCATAAACCGGCGAGTGAGAGTTGCATAAACACCTTGAGCTAGATCAATTTTCACGCATTATAGGGAGAAATCCCCTATAAACTCAATGTGAATTATTTATCGCCTCCACATTCGTCAGTTTTTCAAGGTATAAAAAAACCAGCGTTAAACGCTGGTTTTTCCAAAAGTAGTGAGCTTTGATTACTCGTCGTCTTCATCTTCTTCAGGGTAAAGCGCATCTTCGCCTTCGTAGTACGTACCCCAACCGTCATAGATGATGTCGTATTTTTCTGCCAAGTGAATCAATTTTTCAACTTGCGCATCAATCGCTTCTGCGTCTAGTGCGGACTCCATAGTCGCATCACAGCAAAGCAACTTGTTACCATCTTCATCTTCAGTTTCTTCTGCTTCAAGAACTTCAAAGCCCATCTTGAATGCTTCAACTACCGCTTTTTCTAGCGTGTCAAAATCTTCGGCAAACAGGTGGTGCTCAATTTCGTATAGCGAATCTGGATCGCTGCCATCTTCTAGCAATGCTGCAATGATATCGCGAGTCTCTTCCTTTTGAATCTCAATTAATTCTTCTACTGATAGATATTCATCTTCGTGAGACATGTTTTGGCTCCAGATTAGTTACTTGATGGAAACACAATACCCGATACTGAGTATGCTGATCCGGTGAAATATGGCATGGATTGCGATGAAAAGCCACAAACAAACATCATACCACTGCGATTCTTATCGGTTATTTGAATCTAAATATTAAACCGACCACACAAAGAAACAAAAAATTAACAAAGAATGGCATTTTTTAATATTCAGAACATCCTAATTGACACTTAATGTGGTTATTTTCTCTTTCTATGCGTGTTTATGATGCTTTCTTGAATACACTCACGTGTAAAACGAAGAAGCATAACGAATAAATTCACTTTAATAATGCATAATTTAGAATAAAAATGCACGTTTTATGCACTGTGCGTGTATTCTTTCTCAACGGGAAAATTAGAATAAAAACGCACGCACTCTAATTTTAGCAAAATAGCATTTATATCTAATGATAAATTTAATAAGAATCAAAATAAAAATAAAAAACTCACAAAACCAGAAATACCAGAATATAAACAAAGCTTGATAACTTGCATCTTTCTAGGAAGCTTGTCATAACTAATGGCTGGAAAATTTGTAAGGATACAAAATGAGCAAGCTGTACGTTGGATCAGAAGTTGGTCAACTTCGACGAGTTCTATTAAATCGCCCTGAACGCGCCCTAACCCACTTAACTCCGTCAAACTGTCATGAGTTGCTATTTGATGACGTTCTTGCTGTAGAAGCGGCAGGTGAAGAGCACGATGCATTCGCACGTACGCTGCGCGAGCAAGACGTTGAAGTGCTTCTCCTCCACGATTTACTGGTCGAAACCCTCGCTGTTCCAGAAGCAAAACAATGGCTGCTGAACACTCAGATTTCTGACTTTCGTTACGGGCCAACCTTTGCGCGAGACCTACGCCAATACTTTTCAGAAATGGATGATGAACACCTTGCCTGCATCTTTTTAGGTGGCTTAGCTTACTCAGAGCTACCGATCTCCTCATCTTCTATGCTGCCAAAAATGAAGCGTCCTCTCGACTTTGTTATTGAGCCACTGCCTAATCACCTCTTTACTCGTGATACCTCATGCTGGGTTTATGGCGGCGTTTCTCTTAACCCGATGATGATGCCTGCACGCCAACGTGAAACAAACCACTTACGTGCGATTTATCGTTGGCACCCAATTTTTGCTGGCCAAGATTTTATCAAATACTTCGGTGACGATGATCTGCATTATGATAATGCGAATGTCGAAGGCGGTGATGTGTTGGTTATTGGTAAAGGTGCAGTTCTTATCGGTATGTCTGAGCGTACGACCGCGCAAGGCGTAGAGAACCTTGCAGCAAGCCTATTTAAAGCAGGCCAAGCGACCGAAGTGATTGCAATTGATCTGCCTAAACACCGCTCATGTATGCATTTAGACACCGTGATGACCCATATGGATGTAGATACTTTCTCTGTCTACCCTGAGATCATGCGCAAAGATCTCGACACATGGCGCTTAACACCAAAAGGCAACGGTGAAATGCATGTTGAAGCCTCACATAACTATCTGCACGCGATTGAGTCCGCTCTTGGCTTAGATCAGCTGAAAATCATCACCACTGGTGGCGACAGCTATGAAGCGGAACGCGAACAATGGAATGACGCCAATAACGTTCTAACTGTAAAACCGGGCGTAGTAATTGGTTACGAACGCAACGTATACACCAACGAAAAATACGATAAAGCTGGCATCAAAGTACTGACAGTACCTGGTAACGAGCTTGGTCGTGGTCGCGGTGGCGCTCGCTGTATGAGCTGTCCAATAGAACGAGACGATATATAACTTACTCGTCCCTTTACATTAGGTGAATCAAAACTAAGGTTGATGTGAATACATCAACCTTTTTTAGCTTTAATTAAAAATAATTATTCACAATAAAAGCATTTATATGTTTTAATGAATTCTATTAATCTAATCACATGTACTAAGGGACGAGCTATGGCTTTCAATTTACGTAACCGCAACTTTTTGAAGCTATTGGACTTCTCAACCAAAGAAATCCAGTTTTTGCTCGAACTGTCTGCAGAGCTGAAAAAAGCTAAATATGCAGGAACAGAGCAGAAGACACTTCAAGGTAAAAACATCGCACTAATCTTTGAGAAATCTTCGACTCGTACCCGATGTGCGTTTGAAGTCGCTGCCTTTGACCAAGGTGCTCAAGTCTCTTACATCGGCCCTTCTGGCTCGCAGATCGGTCATAAGGAATCGATGAAAGACACCGCTCGCGTCCTTGGTCGTATGTACGACGGGATTGAATACCGAGGCTTTGGCCAATCCATTGTTGAAGAGCTTGGTACTTATGCTGGTGTTCCAGTGTGGAATGGTTTAACGGATGAGTTCCACCCAACCCAGAGCCTTGCTGACTTCCTGACCATGCAAGAGCACGGCCGTGGTAAACAGCTACATGAAATAACCTTCGCTTACCTAGGTGATGCACGCAACAACATGGGTAACTCACTTATGGTGGGCGCAGCGAAAATGGGCATGGATATTCGCCTTGTCGCGCCAAAAGCGTTCTGGCCTGAAAAAGAGCTCGTGGCAACTTGTCAAACTATCGCGCAACAAACCGGTGCAAAAATCACGTTAACAGAAAGCGTTGAGGAAGGTGTGAAAGGTTGTGACTTCCTATACACCGACGTTTGGGTGTCTATGGGTGAGTCTGCCGAGGCATGGGATGAACGTGTAGCGTTAATGACACCTTATCAAATCAATATGAACGTGATTAAGCAAACGGGCAATCAACATGTGAAATTCATGCACTGCCTTCCAGCTTTCCACAATGATGAAACCACCGTCGGCAAAGAAGTCGCTGAAAAATACGGTATGAAAGGCCTTGAAGTAACAGAAGAGGTATTTGAATCGGAATACTCCATCGTATTCGACGAAGCTGAAAACCGTATGCATACCATCAAAGCCGTAATGGTTGCGACGCTAGGAAGCTAACCAGCGCGCAAAAACAGCCGCTAAAAACCATGATGTAATCGCTTGCGCTCACGAAAGTTAAGCGTATAATGCTCGGCAATTTGTCTGAGGATTAAGAAATGACCACGCTGATTGCTGACTTAAAAACGCGATTTGCTCTCGCTAAGCGACTACGCTTACGTGGTGTTATTTTCGTTAATTCTATTGAATTTTAAAACCTCCCCATTGGGGAGGTTTTTTTATGTCCAAAATTCCTTTCGGTTATTTGGATGTAGTCATCAATGTTATAGGGAAGAAGATCATGGCGAACTCGCTTTACCAGAAGCACATCATCTCTATTCCAGAGCTTTCACGCGAAGAACTGGAACTTATCGTAGAAACAGCAGGTAGCCTTAAAAAAGCACCTCGACCAGAACTGATTAAAAACAAAGTCGTTGCAAGTTGTTTCTTTGAACCATCAACACGTACACGTTTATCGTTTGAAACAGCGATTCAGCGCATTGGTGGTGACGTGATTGGCTTTGATAATGATGGTAATACCTCTCTGGCGAAAAAAGGCGAAACACTCGCAGATTCAGTACAAGTCATCTCTTCTTACGTCGATGCCTTTGTGATGCGTCATCCACAAGAAGGCGCCGCTCGCTTGGCCTCTGAATTTTCAAATGGCGTGCCAGTGATCAACGCGGGCGACGGTGCAAACCAACACCCAACTCAAACGCTACTCGACCTATACACCATCGCGGAAACACAAGGACGTCTAGACAACCTGAACGTCGCATTCGTAGGTGACCTAAAATATGGCCGCACAGTGCACTCACTGACTCAAGCCTTAGCAAAGTTTAACAACATCCGCTTCTTCTTTGTTGCACCAGATGCGCTGGCAATGCCAGATTACATCTGCGAAGAACTAGACGAAGCTGGCATTCAATATAGCCTACACACAGACATGGAAAGTGTGATTCCTGAACTGGATATTCTGTACATGACACGCGTACAGAAAGAACGCTTTGACGAATCGGAATACGCTCATATTAAGTCGGCTTACATCCTAACGGCGGCACTACTAGAAGGCGCGCGTGAGAACTTGAAAGTACTGCACCCACTACCACGTGTGGATGAAATCACAACTGATGTTGATAAAACGCCTCATGCTTACTTCTTCCAGCAAGCTCAAAATGGCGTGTATGCTCGCCAAGCACTGCTGGCGCTTGTTCTAAACGAAACACTGTAATCGAGGGGAAAAATCATGGCTAAAGAAACTCAATTGCAGGTAGAAGCAATCAAAAATGGTACGGTCATCGACCACATCCCTGCGCAGATCGGCATCAAAGTATTAAGACTGTTCGATATGCACAATTCATCACAACGCGTAACGATTGGACTGAACTTGCCATCATCAGCACTCGGTCATAAAGATCTACTCAAAATCGAAAATGTGTTTATCAATGAAGAGCAAGCGAGCAAGCTAGCGTTGTATGCTCCTCACGCGACCGTGAATCAAATCGAGAATTATGAAGTGGTGAAAAAGCTCGCGTTAGAGCTTCCTGAGCGCATCAATGATGTATTTGAATGCCCGAATTCAAACTGTATTTCTCATAATGAACCAGTAGAAAGCAGCTTTAGCGTGTTCGAGAAAAAACAAGAAATCCGCCTAAAGTGTAAATACTGCGAGAAAGTGTTCTCACGCGAGATCGTAACCGAGCGATAAACACGCCGCACGACTAGGCTGTGATACGTTTAAAATACCCTGCAATGTCAGGGTATTTTGCTCTTTACCTACCGAGGGTTTAGAGGCAAACTGAGAATCTTTATTCCCTACAACTGATGGAAAAAATCAAATGACGAAAGTACTTCACACTGAGTCTGCACCAGCAGCAATCGGTCCTTACGTTCAAGGCGTAGATCTAGGTAACATGGTTCTTACTTCTGGCCAAATCCCAGTAAACCCAGCGACAGGTGAAGTGTCTGCTGATATCGCAGAACAAGCTCGTCAGTCTCTAGAAAACGTAAAGGCTGTAGTTGAATCTTCAGGTCTTAAAGTATCTGATATTGTAAAGCTAACGGTTTTTGTTAAAGACCTAAATGACTTTGGCACAGTGAACGAAGTTTACGGCAAGTTCTTTGATGAGCACGGCGTAGCAAACTACCCTGCACGCTCTTGTGTAGAAGTGGCTCGCCTACCAAAAGATGTTGGCATCGAGATTGAAGCAATTGCAGTTCGCAAATAATTGCACTTGCTGACAAACATAAAAAAACGGGTAGCTCAGGCTACCCGTTTTTTATTGTCTTTTCGTGATGATATCGCAGTAAAACTTAAGCAGCGTTGCGCTGTTTGACTTCTTCATCTAACGATTCAAGCTTCTCTTTCATCTGTTCACGACAGATATTCGCTAACTCGCGAATGCCCTCTTTACCATAGCCTTCAGTGCTGATTGGAGGTAGCATTTCAACAATCACATGACCATTGTTCCAACGGTTCAGCTTAATTTTATTCGTCGAGCTACATACGATAGGAATGATTGGCACACCTGCACCAATTGCCGCATGAAAAGCACCTGTTTTGAATGGAAGCAAACCACGCCCACGAGAACGCGTGCCTTCTGGGAACATCCACACAGAAACATCACTTTCTTTCATACTGCTCACGACCTGATCGATAGTACCTTTTGCTTTAGAACGATTCGCTCGGTCAATCAGAATGTTACCCGTAAGCCAGTAAAGCTGACCAAACAGTGGCATCCAAGCCAAGCTCTTTTTACCTACTGTCACAACTTTCGGAGTCACAGCCGCAGAAACAGTAAACATGTCCCAGTTGTTCTGGTGGTTAGCAATGTAAACATGTTGGCCGCGTGAATACGCATCTTCAGGGATACGTAACTCTAACTTAATCCCAAACACACGAGACATCTTGGCAAACAAACGGCCAAAAGTGAAAACGTGCTTAGGGTTTCTAGGGCTTAATAGGCAGTAACCACAACCACCAATAAACATAACAATCGCAAAGATAGCGACAGCAAATACACGTAACAGTGCAATCATTCTTGTTCTCCAGGAACCGGCTTTTGCCAGATACAGCTATTAATATCTCTCTTTCCATAAAGGGAAAATATGGTCATGAGAGTGATATAAAAAAGCCGAAACTCAGGTTTCGGCTCTCTTGATATCCAAGTTACCTGCGGTGCAGTTTAACTTGCCTAGCTCACTCGCTCAATATTTGCGCCAAGTGCAGCCAGTTTATTTTCGATTTTGTCGTAACCACGGTCGATATGGTAAATACGATCAACGACGGTTTCGCCTTTAGCAATGCAACCTGCAATAACCAAACTAGCCGAAGCTCGTAGATCGGTTGCCATCACTTGCGCACCGCTGAGTGACTCAACATCACCACAGATAACCGTATTGCCTTCGATCTCAGCTTTAGCGCCCATACGCATGAGTTCTGGTACGTGCATAAAGCGGTTTTCAAAGATAGTCTCTGTGATCACGCCGCCACCTTTCGCCATCATGTTCAGAAGCGTAAATTGAGCTTGCATATCCGTCGGGAAACCAGGATGTGGCGCAGTACGTACACTTACCGCTTTTAGCTCGCGGTCGGTCATATCAACGGAGATCCAATCTTCACCCGTTTCGACAAGCGCGCCAGCTTCTTCCAGCTTGGCGAGAACCGCTTCAAGCAAATGAGCATTAGTGTTGCGACATACCACTTTACCGCCAGATACTGCTGCTGCGACAAGGAATGTTCCCGTCTCAATACGGTCAGCAACCACGTTGTGTTTACAACCGCCTAAGCGCTCAACACCTTCAATCGTAATGGTATCTGTGCCAGCGCCAGAGATTTTTGCGCCAAGCTTATTTAGGAAATCAGCGGTATCGACGATTTCAGGCTCACGCGCAGCGTTATCTAGTGTTGTTGTGCCTTCCGCCAGCGCTGCGGCACACATGATGGTGATCGTCGCGCCTACGCTGACTTTATCCATCACGATGTGCGCGCCTTTTAGACGACCATCCACTTCTGCTTTCACATAACCATCTTCTAATGTAATGGTTGCGCCAAGCTGCTCTAAACCAGAAATATGCAGATCCACAGGACGGGCACCGATGGCACAACCGCCTGGTAAAGAAACCTGACCTTGACCAAAGCGCGCCACCAAAGGACCTAAAGCCCAAATAGAAGCACGCATGGTTTTCACTAAATCATAAGGCGCGCAGTATTCTGTAATACTGCTTGGATCAACATGAACAGAGCCATTGCGGCTTACTTTCGCGCCTAAACGCTTAAGCAATTCCATGGTTGTGTCGATATCACGAAGGTGTGGTACGTTTGCCACTTCTACTGGCTCTTCCGCCAAGATAGACGCAAATAAAATCGGCAGTGCTGCGTTTTTTGCACCTGAAATGGTCACTTCACCAACTAGTGGTTTATCTGACCCAATAACTCGAAACTTTTCCATCAATAAACCTTAAAGCGACATCAATTTCTTATCACGAGCCCACTCTTCTGGTGTGAACGCTTTGATTGATAATGCGTGAATGTCGTTACGCTGGATGTATTCCATCAGAGGAGCATAAATTAGCTGCTGCTTCTTAACGCGGCTCATTCCATCGAAACAAGCATCAACAGCAACCACTTCATAGTGGCTACCTTCACCTTTCACATGCACTTCTTGAAGGTTTAGTGCTTCTTCTAATAACTGTTGTACTTTTGCGCTATCCACAATTTACCCCTGATAATTCTGTATGTGTTTGGCCACTAAAGATTCAACATTGCTCAGTTGAAACAAAGTGCGCAGTTGCGCCGGCACGAAACTGAGCATTATATGACAGTTTTGCTTTTTTGCATGCTCTAATAAGTGGATTAACATCACCATTCCTGCAGAGTCGACGCGCTCTATCTCTTTTAGCGAGCATTCCAGATCCGATTGAGCAGGTTGCCATTGCTGTGCATACGCCCACAATGAAGGCACTGTATCTCTATCAAGTGCCCCTGTTAGCTTAAGAATGTTTTGATCCAATTGCCACTGAGCGGGAGTCTGGGCCATTATTTCTTCGCCTCGAAGCGGATCGGTTCTGCGGCCAATTTTTCTAGGTCTTTAGCAACAGATAGAATACCTTCTTGACGAATTTTACTGTTCCATTCAGATTGTTTACTAGAAAGCAAACTAATGCCCTCTGCAATCATATCGAATGCTTCCCACTCACCAGACTGGTTGTCTTTACGCAGTTTAAACTCAAGTTTGATGTTTGGACGCGGAGTATCGATGATATCAACTTTAATGCTTGTAATACGCTTAGAGTCATCAATGCTAGGCTCAGGACCAAACTCAATTTTTTGGTCAGAGTATTGCGTCAACACTTGTGCATAAGACGCAATCAGGTACGCACGAAATGCATCGATAAACTCAAGTACATCTTCACGCTTAGCACCTTTTAAGTTTGGACCAAGAAGTTTTAACCCTGCATAGCGGTAGTTGACGTAAGGCATTAGCTCTTCTTCAACGATCACTTTAAGTAAATTTGGATCTTGTTTGATTTTCGGCTGTTCGGCTTTCAATCTTTCGAACGTGACTTCAGCTACCTGCTTCATCATCTTATAAGGTTCAGTTTTATCCACCTCTGCTGCAGTTGTTCCAAAGACGCTAAACACAGCACAAACTGAAAGTAGTAATCTCGCTAACATAGTTATTCCTTACTTGAGTCGTCTGAACCACCTACGCTGTATAGTACTTGACCAATTAAGTCTTCAAGCACAAGCGCCGATTTGGTGTCTTCGATGGTATCACCATCCACCAGCATGACTTCATCATCAAAAACGAAGCCAGGTACTAAACCAATGTATTGCTCACCAATCAGGCCAGATGTCAAAATTTGTACGCTCGACGTTTCTGGGAACTGATTGTATTTGCTATTGATAGATAGTGTTACAACTGGCAATAAGTTGTCTGGGTTAAGCGAAATACTACTTACTCGACCAATCACAACGCCCCCCACTTTTACGGGAGAACGAACTTTTAAACTGCCAATATTATCGAACTCGGCTTTGAGGGTATAAGTATCACCAGAGCCAATGCTTTTTACGTCAGCAACTTGAAAAATCATCACAAGAATCGCGCAAATTCCCGCTAATACAAAGCTGCCAACCCATAATTCAGTTTTACGTGTTTGTTGCATGATTAATTCCCAAACATCAATGCGGTCAGTACAAAGTCTAATCCTAGTACTGCTAAAGAAGAATGCACAACAGTGCGCGTAGTTGCTCGGCTGATCCCTTCCGATGTTGGAATAGCATCATAACCGTTAAATAGAGCGACCCAAGTAACCGTAATTGCAAACGCAAAACATTTGATCATACTGTTACCAATGTCTTGCCCTAGCTCAACAGAGGACTGCATCGCTGACCAAAAACTGCCGTGATCAACGCCTTTCCAGTCAACACCAACAAGCTGAGCGCCCCAAATTCCCACAGCCATGAAAATCATAGCCAGTAAAGGCATTGAGATAACCCCAGCCCAAAACCGTGGTGCAATCACTCGTTTCAATGGGTCTACCGCCATCATTTCAAGGCTAGACAGTTGTTCCGTTGCTTTCATTAGACCTATCTCTGCGGTTAACGCAGAACCGGCACGACCAGCAAACAAAAGTGCAGTAACAACAGGTCCTAATTCACGGAGTAAAGAAAGCGCCACCATTTGCCCCAAACTGCCTTCTGCGCCGTAATCCACCAATACAACATAGCCTTGTAGACTCAAAACCATTCCAATGAACAGACCAGATACGACGATGATCGCCAGCGACTGAACACCAACAGAATAAAGTTGCTTAACAAGCAGAGGAAAGCTTTTGATCGGTTGTGGCTTAGAAAATAGCGCCCCAATCAGCATGAAAGTCGCACGACCAAATGCTCCGCAAATAGAAAGCGTGCGTCGACCCAGCGAGGCGACAAAGTGAATGAAGTTATCGACCATCAAATAAGTCCTTTTCGATACTTTGAGAAGGGAAACGAAACGGTACAGGACCGTCGGCATCACCTTGTAAGAACTGCTGGACACGAGGATCAGAGTTTTGAGTCAGCTCTTCTGGCATACCATAGGCGATGATTTTTCCATCGGCCATCAGGTATACCCAGTCAGCAATACTCATGACTTCAGGTACGTCGTGAGAAACCACAATAGAGGTCAAACCTAACGCTTGGTTTAGATTGCTAATTAGCTCAACCAAAACGCCCATAGTGATTGGGTCTTGCCCCACAAACGGCTCATCGTACATGATCAGGTCAGGATCAAGTGCGATTGCACGAGCCAAAGCAGCGCGTCTTGCCATACCACCTGAAAGCTCACTCGGCATTAATTGCGCCGCGCCGCGCAGACCGACAGCTTCGAGCTTGAGTAACACCATGGTGCGAATCAAATCTTCCGATAAATCGGTATGCTCTCTCAATGGAAAGGCGACATTATCAAAAACATTCAAATCAGTGAATAAAGCCCCTGACTGGAACAACATGCTCATTTTCTTTCGAGCATGGTAGAGTTTTTTACGCGAGAGAGAGGGAATATTGTCGCCATCAAACCAGATCTCTCCTTGCTCGGGATACAACTGACCACCAATCAAACGCAGCAGTGTTGTTTTACCAATTCCCGATGGTCCCATAATGGCCGTCACTTTGCCCTCAGGAACATGCAGATCAATATCATCAAAGATCATGCGTTCTCCCCGTGAAAAAGTGAGGTTGTTCACGGTGACTAAATCGTTGTTCGACATATCATCTCTTCTACTGTAGGAGCGTTGCAACTCACGGAATCATCAAGCAGATACTAATCGGAGTTGAATTCTACGTTTAATAAAGTAACGTCGGTACATTTATTAGGCTGCAATCATAAGCACATTGGCGTTGAATTTAAAGCACTGTTCAATTAAATAAAGTCGACTATATCCCTGCAATTTCTCATGGTTTATGACCTAATTAGCACGAAGTGTTTAAATCCTAGACCAGAATTGCTCATTTAAATGAGTGAGATTTACATACATTTTCGTTACTAACCTTTAATTTATTCTTCGTTTATCTTCCATTTTAGGCCGCAAAAGGTCAAAATTAGCGGTTATTCATTTTACTTATTTAATACTTAGGAATTCTCATGCTCGAAGCCGTTGCGTTGCTTATAGTCGGTCTTGTTTTGCTTGTTTGGAGTGCAGATAAACTTGTTTTTGGCTCTGCAGCGATAGCCCGCAACGTCGGTATTTCCCCGCTTGTCATCGGCATGACAATCCTTGCGATGGGCTCATCCGCCCCTGAGATGATGGTATCTGCAACCGCTGCTTGGGATGGCAAAACAGATACAGCGGTGGGTAACGTATTAGGCTCCAACATAGCGAACATTGCGTTAATCCTAGGTATTACAGCGCTGATCAAGCCTTTGTCGATTAGCTCCGCCGTCATCCGCCGAGAACTTCCACTCATGATAGCCGTAACCGTACTCGCTGGTATTCTGCTTTGGAATAGCCATCTCGGTTTTTATGAGGGTGTCTTATTGTTTGTACTCTTTGGGGCATTTTTATTTGCTATGTTGCAAATCAGCCGCAAAGAGCAAAAATCAGGTGATGTTTTTCTTGATGACCAAGAGTCAGAGATCCCAGAAGGCGTCAGTAACCCTAAAGCAATCATGTGGGTGGTTATTGGCTTGATACTGCTTCCTTTGGCAGCCAGCATGCTGGTTGATAACGCGGTAATTATTGCTAAACACTTTGGTATGAGCGACCTTGTTATCGGTCTAACTATTATCGCCATTGGCACTAGCCTGCCAGAACTAGCCGCATCACTTGCGGGAGTTTTAAAGGGTGAAAACGACATGGCTGTCGGTAACATTATCGGTTCGAATGTGTTTAACATTCTGGCGGTAATGGGGATTCCTGGCATCATTAATCCATCGGTGCTCAGTGAGTACGCGATGGGACGTGACTTCTGGGTCATGTTAGGCGTTTCATTGTTACTTGTCGCGATGTGTTTGGGTAAATCACGCAGTATTAACCGTATTGAAGGTGCCATCTTGTTTGTGTGCTTCTTAGGTTACCAAGTGTACTTATTCGCAAACATGACCGCTTAATTACCACGATCAATAAGTAGAGATCTGATATGTCCAATCAATTTGATTTTCGCGCTGCTGCTAAACAAGTTCTTGATATCGAAGTTGCTGCTCTGCAAGAGCTTGATACCTACTTTGATGATCAATTTGAAAAAGCGTGTGAACTTATCCTTTCCAACAACGGCAAAGTTGTCGTTATGGGTATTGGCAAGTCAGGCCATATTGGTAACAAGATTGCCGCCACTCTGGCAAGCACTGGGACTTCGGCGTTTTTCGTTCATCCAGGCGAAGCCGCACATGGTGACTTGGGTATGATTAGCCCTGGTGACATTGTGCTGGCAATTTCTAACTCTGGTGAATCAAACGAAATTCTGTCTCTATTTCCAGTATTAAAGCGCCTGAATATTAAGATTATCAGCATGACAGGTAAGCCAGAATCAAATATGGCCAAGCTGTCTGACTTACACCTGCAAATTACGGTACCTCAAGAAGCTTGTCCGTTAGGCCTGGCGCCAACTAGCAGTACGACTGCCACATTAGTGATGGGAGATGCATTAGCCGTAGCTCTGCTTCAAGCTCGTGGTTTTTCTGCCGAAGATTTTGCCCTATCTCACCCAGGTGGTGCACTGGGGAGAAAACTGCTACTTAAGTTGTCTGATATTATGCACTTTGGAGAAGCGTTACCTAAAGTTTCTCCTGACGCATTAATTCGCGATGCCCTGCTTGAAATTTCAGAAAAGGGGTTAGGCATGACAGCCATCGTCGATGAGCACGATGCTATGCTTGGTATATTCACCGATGGTGATTTACGTCGTACCTTAGACAAGCGTATCGATATTCATACGACGGCAATTGGCGAGGTCATGACGACAAACCCAACCACAGCACACCCTGATATGCTGGCGGTTGAAGGTTTGAACTTGATGCAGAATAAAAACATTAACGCTCTGATTTTATGTAAAGACGAAAAAATTGTGGGTGCACTGAACATGCACGATTTACTAAAAGCTGGCGTGATGTAATATCAGCACAAACATTTAAATCATTTATTAGACGAATAAAGGCAATGGTCAGGGAAGTACTGAGCTAAACGATAGGCCTTCATTATATGAGTTTTACTCGCCTTATTTATTTGCTCTTGATCTTCGTTGTAGCGTGGTGCGGTTATTACCTACTAACCCCTAAAGGCAACGACGCAATTCAAGTAGCACCAGATTCTGAACTGCCCATGTTCAGTGGTTCTGGATTAGAAAACATCACCTACGGTGAAGATGGTGTCCGCAGTTACATCATTCGCTCCACTAACTTAGACCATTATGCTAAGAGTGGAGATACTATTTTTAATAACCCGACTTTGATGGTTTACCGTGAAGGTAGCGTCATTGAATGGAAGGTGACTGCCACAAGAGCAGTGTTAGATGAAGACCAAGTTTTGACTTTATATGACAAAGTCTTAATGCAAAATCTTCTGCCTGGTGCGAGTTTTGATACCATGGCAACAGACAAATTGGTCATTAATCTAACCAATCGTGATTTTAAAGCTGACCAACAAGTGATGTTGGTTGGACCACAATTTGAAACTACTGGAGGCGCAATGCAAGGCAACTTAAAACAGCATACTGCGACTCTGACAGATGAAGTTCAAGGTCGATATGAAACCGTTACACCTTAGCCTACTGGCACTGGTATTGGCGGCGCCTCAAGCGCTGGCACTCAAGTCGGATACTCAACAGCCGGTTTACATAAACTCAGACACCCAACAGGTGGATATGAAGAGTAACCAGGTTGTTTTTGAAGGCGATGTATCTCTTAAGCAAGGGAGCATCAATATCGATGCTGATAGAATCGTGGTAACTCGCGATCCTAAAACCGAAGCAATTAAACAGATTCAAGCATTTGGTAAACCTGCGAAGTTTTCTCAGCTGATGGACGATGGTAAAACACTTAGTGGTCAAGCTACGGAATTGGATTACCGTATTTCTACAGACGAACTGACCATGAAAGGTCAAGCGCAGCTGGCGCAAGACAACAACACCATCAAAGGTTCTTCGATTCGTTACCAAATTGGTAAACAAAAGCTAGTCGCAGATAGCTCTAAGGAAGAGCGCGTTACGACCATTTTGCAACCCAATCAGATAGAGAACTAATATGGCAGTACTGAGTGCGAAAAACTTGGCGAAAAGCTACAAAAAACGCAAAGTCGTCACTGATGTTAGCTTAGAAGTTGAATCTGGTCAGATTGTTGGGCTGCTCGGTCCAAACGGTGCGGGTAAAACCACCTCGTTTTACATGATTGTCGGCTTAGTACCTCGAGATGAAGGCACCATTACCATTGACGACAATGACATCAGTATTTTGCCGATGCATAGCCGTTCACGACTTGGCATTGGCTATCTTCCGCAAGAAGCGTCGATTTTCCGTAAGCTTTCAGTAGAAGATAACATCATGGCCGTACTTGAAACTCGTCAAGAAATGACGAGGGAAGAGCGCCAAGATAAACTGGAAGATTTGTTGGAAGAATTCCACATCCAGCACATCAGAACCAGTGCTGGTATGGCACTATCAGGGGGTGAGCGACGCAGGGTGGAAATCGCTCGAGCTTTAGCGGCCAACCCTCAGTTCATTTTATTGGATGAACCTTTCGCTGGTGTTGACCCAATTTCGGTTAATGACATAAAGAAAATCATTGAACATCTGCGCGATCGTGGTCTCGGAGTGTTAATCACTGACCATAATGTACGTGAAACACTGGACGTATGTGAAAAAGCCTATATCGTGAGCCAAGGGCACCTAATTGCATCGGGAACTCCGGCAGAAGTTCTCAATAATGAACAGGTGAAACAAGTTTATCTCGGCGAACAATTCCGTCTATGATTATATTAGGAACGGTAAGATTCTGAGCATTACAAGGTAAGTAACACTGAATGAAACCTTCATTACAACTCAAGCTAGGTCAGCAGTTAGCCATGACGCCACAGTTGCAGCAAGCGATTCGCTTATTGCAATTGTCGACACTCGATCTTCAACAAGAAATCCAAGAAGCGTTGGACTCCAACCCATTATTGGAAGTTGAAGAAGGCCAAGACGAGCCTCTAGCAAACGGTGAAGATAAGTCAGCGGTCGAGGCTGCTGATAGCAACAGTGCTAGCGAACCAACAGAAATTGACGTTCCAGATAGCTCCGATGTGATAGAGAAATCAGAAATTAGCTCTGAACTTGAAATCGACACGACTTGGGATGACGTCTACAGCGCGAATACTGGTAGCACTGGCTTAGCTCTTGATGATGATATGCCCGTCTACCAGGGCGAAACCACTGAATCATTACATGATTACCTCATGTGGCAGCTTGACCTAACACCATTCAGTGAAACCGACCGCACGATTGCATTAGCGATTATTGACGCTGTTGACGACTACGGCTATTTAACTTTGTCGCCTAAAGAGATTCATGAGAGCTTCGATAATGAAGAGATAGAGTTAGACGAAGTAGAAGCTGTTCGTAAACGCATTCAACAATTCGATCCTCTTGGCGTTGCATCGCGTAACTTACAAGAATGTTTGTTACTGCAACTGACGACCTTCCCAGAAGACACGCCGTGGCTTGCTGAAGCTAAAATGATACTTGCGGATCACATTGATCACCTAGGCAACCGTGACTACAAGCTCGTCATCAAAGAGACTAAGCTGAAAGAAGCCGATCTTCGTGAAGTCTTAAAGCTTATCCAACAGTTAGATCCTCGTCCAGGTAGTCGCATCACTCCTGATGATACCGAGTACGTAATTCCAGACGTATCCGTTTTTAAAGACAATGGCAAATGGACCGTTTCTATAAACCCGGATAGCGTGCCAAAATTAAAAGTAAATCAACAATATGCTCAATTAGGCAAAGGTAATAGCGCGGATAGCCAGTACATCCGCAGCAATTTGCAAGAGGCAAAATGGTTAATTAAGAGCTTAGAGAGTAGAAACGAGACGCTACTCAAAGTTGCAAGATGTATTGTTGAACATCAACAAGATTTCTTCGAGTATGGTGAGGAAGCCATGAAGCCAATGGTGCTCAATGATGTCGCTTTGGCTGTGGACATGCATGAATCCACGATTTCTCGTGTAACAACGCAAAAATTTATGCATACACCACGTGGTATTTTTGAATTGAAGTACTTCTTCTCTAGCCATGTTAGTACTGACAACGGCGGAGAATGTTCGTCAACAGCAATTCGTGCACTCATTAAAAAACTGGTCGCAGCAGAGAATACTGCCAAACCACTGAGTGATAGCAAGATTGCTGCTCTTCTGGCTGACCAAGGGATTCAGGTCGCAAGACGTACGATAGCCAAATATCGCGAATCCTTGGGAATTGCCCCTTCAAGTCAGCGTAAACGCCTATTATAAGGCACTAACTGAAAAGGAAAGTCTATGCAAATCAATATTCAAGGCCATCACGTTGATCTTACCGATTCAATGCAAGACTATGTAAATTCTAAGTTTCAGAAGCTCGAAAGGTTCTTCGACCATATCAATCAAGTGCATGTTGTACTAAAAGTTGAAAAAATTACTCAAATCGCGGAAGCTACGCTTCACATAAATCAAGGCGAAATCCACGCATCAGCCGATGACGAAAATATGTATGCCGCGATCGATTCGCTGGTAGATAAATTGGTTCGCCAACTTAATAAGCACAAAGAAAAACTAAACAGTCATTAATCATGCAACTGAGCGAAATACTGTCATTGGACTGCACCAAAAGTGCGGTCCACTGCACGAGTAAAAAACGCGCCCTTGAAATGATCAGCCGTATCGTGGCTGATCAAACGGGCCAAGATTCTACCGAGCTGTTCGAATGCATGCTCAATAGAGAAAAAATGGGCAGTACCGGTATCGGAAACGGTATTGCGATCCCTCACGCGAGAATGCAATCAAGCGACAAGGCCATTGCTGTCTTACTACAATGTGATGAAGCAATCGAATTTGATGCGATTGACAATCGACCTGTCGATCTTCTTTTTGCGCTCCTTGTACCAGAAGAACAGTGCAAAGAGCACCTCAAGACTCTATCCTCTATGGCAGAACGTCTGAGCGATAAGCAAGTATTAAAACTACTGCGTAATGCTCAGAGTGATGAAGAACTTTACGACATCATGATTCACCAATAAGCAGGACTAACTCCATGCGACTAATCGTTGTTAGCGGGCACTCAGGTGCCGGTAAAAGTATTGCGCTTCGTGTACTGGAAGACTTAGGTTACTACTGTGTTGATAACCTGCCAGTTAACTTGCTGGACGCATTTGTTCATTCTGTTGCTGACAGCAAACAGAATGTTGCAGTCAGCATTGATATTCGTAATATTCCTAAAAAGCTAAAAGAACTGACGAGTACACTAGAACAGTTAAAAACTGAGCTTGATGTGACCGTGCTTTTCTTGGACGCCAATAAAGAAACGCTACTCAAACGCTACAGCGAAACACGCCGAATTCACCCGTTATCTTTAGGTGGCACCTCCCTCTCGCTCGATCAAGCCATCGAGCGTGAGAAGCAAATTTTGACGCCACTCAAAGCGCATGCAGATCTGGTCCTAAATAGTAGTGGGCAGTCTTTGCATGAATTGAGTGAAACCGTGCGTATGCGCGTTGAAGGCAGAGATCGCAAAGGGCTCGTTATGGTATTTGAGTCTTTTGGTTTTAAATACGGCCTGCCTTCCGATGCCGATTACGTATTCGACGTTCGCTTCTTACCTAACCCACATTGGGAACCAGCACTACGCCCGCTTACAGGTCTGGATGCTCCTATCGCCGCATTTTTAGAGCAACACCAATCGGTGTTAAGTTTGAAATATCAAATTGAAAGCTTTATAGAGAATTGGTTACCTCTGCTTGAGAAAAACAACCGCAGCTACCTGACCGTTGCAATCGGTTGTACTGGTGGTAAGCACCGCTCGGTGTACTTAACTCAGCAAATCGGTGAGTACTTCGCCAACAAAGGACACCAAGTACAAATTCGCCATACCTCACTAGAGAAAAACGCTAAGGAGTAGCCGTGGAGTTAAGTCGTAAAGTATTGATTCAAAACCGCCTTGGCTTACATGCTCGTGCAGCAGTCAAGCTGGTCGAACTGGCACAGAGCTTTGAAGCGGTCATCACCATCGACAATGAAGAAGACAAAACCGCCACAGCAGACAGCGTAATGGGCCTGTTAATGCTAGAATCCGCTCAAGGACAATACGTCACGATCCACGCAACGGGTGGGCAAGCGGAAGAAGCACTGGATGCCGTTTGCCACTTGATCGAAGATAAATTTGATGAAGGCGAGTAGTTTACTCGCTTTTTTCTTACCTCCCATTATCTTTCTCTTCCCTGACCTAATAAATAAATTTGCTTAGTATCATAAGTTGTTATTAAAAGGCGCCTAGAATTAAGTTATTATTCAACGCATTGTAAATATCAGGAATTGGGAGGAATGAATGGCAGAGCAAATTGAATTCGACCAAGCTCACCAAGCCCTCCAAGAAGTCACAGAAGCGCTAGAAAATGGCCGCTTCGTCCATGTTCGTCGTCAATTACAGGACATGGAACCTGAGGATATCGCTCACCTTTTAGAAGCCTCCCCACGGAAGAGCCGTGAAGTTCTTTGGCAACTCACCGACCCTGAAGATTATGGTGAAATCCTTGACGAGCTGAACGAAGACGTCAAAGACAGCCTCGTATCCAAAATGGCACCAGAAGCGCTTGCAGAAGCGACAGAAGGCATGGATACCGATGACGTGGCTTACGTACTGCGTAGCTTGCCTGACAACCTGTCACGCGAAGTCCTGTCGCAAATGGACTCATCTGACCGCCTACGGGTCGAAACCGCCCTATCCTACCCAGAAGACACCGCGGGTGGACTGATGAACACCGACGTCATCACAATTCGTGGTGACGTAGATGTGGACGTAGTTTTGCGTTATCTACGTATGAAAGGCGAGCTTCCAGAAGCTACGGATGCCCTGTATGTGATCGATGAAGAGAGTAAGCTCATCGGTGAACTGCCGATCACGACGCTTATTACCACTCAGCCAGACGTAAAAATCATTGATGTAATGGAAGACGCGGACGAGGCCATCACCGTCGATACTAGCGACTCAGATGTTGCGAGTCTGTTCGAACGCCGTAATTGGGTATCTGCACCTGTTGTTGATGAAAACTTGCATTTGGTCGGTCGTATCACCATCGATGACGTGGTTGACGTTATTCGTGAAGACGCGGAACACTCGATGATGAGTATGGCGGGTATGGACGATGACGAAGATACTTTCGCGCCTGTTGTAAAATCAGCTCGCAAACGCAGTATCTGGCTTGGCGCTAACGTATTAGCCGCCCTTGCTGCTGCTTCCGTTTCTAATATGTTTGAGGCCACATTAGATCAAATGGCGGCCATTGCGGTATTGATGACGATTGTTCCGTCCATGGGTGGTGTCGCTGGTAACCAAACCGTCGCACTAGTGATTCGTGGTCTTGCTCTTGGTCATATCGGTGACTCAAACAAACGCGAACTGTTAATGAAAGAAGCCTCGATCGGCTTACTCAACGGTATCATGTGGGCGCTGATTATTGGTGGTATTGTTGTTGCTTGGAAAGGTAACTGGATGCTCGGAGGAATCATTTCCGCCGCCATGCTGACCAACTTATTGGTCGCAGGTATTGCAGGAGTAACGATTCCAATCCTATTGAAAAAAATGAACATCGATCCTGCTTTAGCTGGTGGTATGGCATTAACAACAGTGACGGATGTGATTGGTTTATCTGTCTTCTTAGGGCTTGCCACAATACTGATTACCTAACAGCAAAAACGAAAAAGCCTGATGAACACATCAGGCTTTTTTGATTCTGAATTGCTAGAAAAGCTTATTCACCCGCCAC
This sequence comes from Vibrio sp. YT-19(2023), assembly GCF_033337395.1. NCBI lineage: Bacteria > Pseudomonadati > Pseudomonadota > Gammaproteobacteria > Vibrionales > Vibrionaceae > Vibrio > Vibrio sp. YT-19(2023). The sequence continues at coordinate 44,705 of NZ_JAWOQN010000026.1, forward strand.
TTTCATGGTATCCAGTAGGATAGAGCCCGTTTGGATTTGTGAGCGCGTTTCAATATCACTACCAACCGCTACAATCTTGGTGAACATGTCTTTTAGATTACCTGCGATGGTAATTTCTGATACTGGGTATTGGATCTCGCCGTTCTCAACCCAGAAGCCTGCGGCACCGCGAGAGTAATCACCCGTTACCACGTTCACACCTTGTCCCATAACCTCTGTCACTAGAAGACCAGTACCGAGCTCTTTAAGCATTTGCTCGAAGTTTTGGCCTGTCGACTTCACGTACCAGTTATGAATCCCACCAGCGTGACCTGTCGGCGTCATCTTCATTTTACGTGCGGCATAACTGGTTAACAGATAAGTTGCTAGCACACCGTCGGTAATGATCTCACGGTCTTGAGTGTACACACCTTCACTATCGAATGGACTTGATGCCAAACCACGCAATACATGCGGACGTTCTGAGATATTGAACCATTCAGGAAGCACTTGTTTGCCTAGATGGTCAAGTAAGAAAGAAGATTTTCGGTACAGGTTACCACCGCTGATCGCCATAACGAGATGGCCAATCAAGCCTGTCGCAACATCAGCCGCAAACATGATTGGGTATTGACCTGTTTTTAGACGCTGCGCATCTAGGCGGTTAACCGTATTCTCTGCCGCCTTACGACCCACCGTTTCTGGGGTCCATAAGTCATCACGATGACGTGCCACGGTGTAGCTGTAATCACGTTCCATCTCGCCGTTTTGACCAACGCCAATTACACAACAGCTAGTACTATGTCGGCTAGACGCATAACTAGCTAATAAGCCATGGCTATTGCCATACACTTTCACGCCGTAATGACTATCATAACTCGCGCCATCACTTTGTTTGATTGCACTATTATAATTTAGCGCCTCTTTTTCTGCTGCAATCGCCACATTGGCAGCATAGTCTGGATCGGGTGCGTCAGGGTGGAAAAGATCAAGCTCAGGGATCTCTTGCACCATGTATTCTTTCGCTGCAGGGCCTGCAAATGGGTCTTCAGATGTGTAATGTGCAATATCTAGCGCCGCTATAACGGTTTGCTCGATTGCAGCTTCACTTAAATCAGACGTGGAAGCACTGCCTTTGTGTTGACCTCGGTAAACGGTAATGCCCAGCGCACCATCGCTGTTGAACTCGACATTTTCTACTTCACCCATACGAGTTGAAACACTTAAACCAGTGCTTTTAGTAATTGCGACTTCGGCGGCGTCAGATTTTGCCGATGCAAGCTTTAAGGCTCTTGCGACGGCTTGCTCTAGCTCGGTACGTTGCTCAGCAACCTGCTGTTTAATATCCATTGTCTTTCACATCTTGTCTTTGATGAACAATAGGATAACAAGAATTTCGCTTTCTCCCCATGATTCTTGTTAAAATAGTCATAATATTAATCAAAACACAGGCAACTGAAATGGCACGTAAGAATCAAAAAGCGCCATGGGAACCAGAAGAAGAGATCATCTGGGTAAGTAAATCCGAGATGAAGCGAGACATGGAAGAACTGCAAAAGCTAGGTGAGGAGCTTGTCGGCCTCAAACCTTCAGTTCTAGAAAAGTTTCCATTGAGCGAAGATTTGCGAGAAGCAATTGCTGACGCGCAACGCTTTAAAAATGAAGCGCGTCGTCGCCAATTGCAACGTATCGGTAAATTGATGCGTTACGAAGATCCAGAGCCAATCCAAGCCGCACTGGATAAAATTCGTAATAAGCACTCTCAATTAACGGCTGTATTCCACAAACTTGAAGCGTTGCGTGATCGCGTAGTGGAAGAAGGTGACAAAGCCATTGATGACGTAATGGAAATGTACCCAGAAGCGGATCGTCAGCGTCTACGCCAACTTGCTCGCCAAGCAGCGAAAGAGAAAAAAGCTGGGAAACCAGCAAAAGCGTACCGCGAAATCTTTCAGATCCTTAAAGGTCTAAACGAAGAAGAGTTTTAATTCGAGGGCTCACGCAATGAGCATTCGATTTAAACGCAAAAAGCAGACGTCAATGTCTGCTTTTTTTATCTTTGGTTTTACAGTCAGCGTTACACTAAGCGATTAACGCGGTCTCCGCGCTCGAAAGCGTTAATGTTCTCAATCAAGATTTCCGCTAAACGTTGAATAGATGAGTCGCTGCCCCATGCAACATGCGGTGTCAGTAACAAATTAGGTAAACTCATATTGGCAATCAGCGGATTGCTCTCATCAGCCGGTTCTTGTGTAAAAACATCAAAACCAGCCGCTGCAATTTCTTGCTGTTTTAAGGCATCCACCAGTGCGCTCTCATCCACCAAACCTCCACGCCCTGTATTAATCAAAATGGAGTTGGACTTCATTTGTTGCAACTCTGCTTGACCAATTAAATTCTGAGTATGATCGTTGAGCGGGCAATGCAAAGTCAGCGCATCGGAGCGTTTTAATACTTCCTCAAACGGCACATAACCAGGCCGACATTCTGCCGCCCCTTTACGCTCAGAAAACAACACGGTCATTCCTAACGCTTGAGCCAGATTCGCCGTCGCTTGCCCTAGTGCCCCGCTACCAACAACACCTAACGTGCTACCACCAATATCCCCGATTGGGTGCGTAAAAAAACAAAACTGCTGGTTACGCTGCCACTCACCTGCGGCAATATCTTGGTGGTACCCGAATAAATTTCGTCTTAAAGCGAATAACATTGCCATCACATGCTCGGGCACCGAACGCGTCGCGTAACCACGTACATTAGCAACCGCAATATCATGATTAGCACAGTAGTTCACATCGACGTTGTTAAAACCAGTTGCGGCAACCGCGATCATCCGTAATTTTGGTAGTTGCTCTAATACATGTTGGTCAAGCAGGACTTTATTGCTAATCACGATATCGGCATCTGCTAACCTTTCTATTACCTGCTCAGGCGCAGTTAGGTCGTACTCACGCCAGTGGTGCGGAAAGCCAGGTCGTGGGACCTCAATATGTTCTGGGATGGTCGCTCGGTCTAAAAATACGATGCTTGGCAAAGACATAACAACTCCTTGTTCACGGCTGAAAGACAGGATACATCAACCACAGTAACGAAATAGCCAAAAATAGCGAACTAGAAAGAACCGCTGTTAGTGCAATTGGCATTAAGGATGTGGCAACGTTTTATAATCAGGCAATGTACGCTCTGGCGAAAAATAGTTAAAGATCATCGCCTCGGCTTCAGGATAAAAGTCACAGGGTACAAAAATACTGCTCAACTGTTCTGTGACTGGGTGATAAAAACTTAACTCCGCAGCGTGCAACTCTAAACGCTCTGAAAACTGATACGCCTGTTCAGTTGCATAAAACTCATCACCAATAATCGCATGACCAATCGCCATCAAATGCACGCGTAACTGATGCGATCGACCAGTAATGGGCAGTAGTCGCACAACGGTCGTATGGGTGCCATCAGGGTGCACTTCACGCTTCACTACTTGGAATAAAGTTTGAGATGGTTTGCCGTCGTCAAAACATACTTTTTGTCGTGGACGATTTGGCCAATCACAAATTAATGGAAGATCAATATTCCCTTCTTGCGGCTCAACATGCCCCCAAACACGTGCGTAATACACCTTGTGAGTGAGGCGATATTGGAACTGCTTTTTTAATGCTCGCTCCGCGGGTTTGTTTTTCGCCAGCAACATCAACCCTGATGTCGACATATCCAAGCGATGCACAACTTGAATTTCTGGATGCAACTCTTTGAGGCGGCTCCACATGCTGTCGTAATGCTCTGCAAGGCGACCAGGGACAGACAGCAGCCCTGATGGCTTATTCACTGCCAGAATGTCGTCATCCTCAAAAACGATATCAACCCAAGGGTCGGTGGGAGGGGTATATTCAAGCATTGCCATGGGAGATCTCTACAAAATAAAAACGCCGCGATTATATACCCAAATAGCACCCAGATGCAGGATTCTGAAGAAAATTTCAACCCAATAAAACAAAGTCAATCCTTTAGCATAAAAACTAAAAATAGCACGTTGTAAATTTAGTTTGACAACAAGACGCATAACTGAATAGAGTGCTAGATGCACACAGCATGATATTCGCAAAGAATACTTAAAATAAATACATCAAAACACAGCATTTAAAAGACATTACCGTTGCGCAGTATAGGGCGAGCGCTCAGTTTGTCATGTACTGCGGTATGTATCTCTTTAGAAAGATACATAAGATAAAAAGGACAATAAGCAATGGACTCCGCCGTTATAGATAAACCCCAATCCAAACTTTCCTTATTTTTTCGTTCGCTAGGCCCCGGCATATTAATGGCATCTGCTGCGGTCGGTGGCTCTCACCTCGTGGCATCAACCAAGGCTGGTGCGATTTATGGTTGGCAATTGGCTGCACTGATTCTGCTCGTAAACCTGTTTAAATACCCTTTTTTCCGAGCGGGCGTACAGTACACCATGGGGACAGGGCTCACCTTGGTTGAGGGCTACGCGAAATTAGGTCGGCCTTATCTATGGCTATTTCTATTTCTTAGCGTGGTATCGGCCGTCATCAATACCGCCGCTTTGTTGATGTTTAGCGCTAGCTTGCTGGGCTACTTCATTCCGTTTTCACTATCAATGGCATCACTCAGCATCATTGTGATTGTCACCTGCCTGATCATATTATTTGCTGGCCATTACAAAGCGCTCGATACGCTATCTAAGGTGATCATGTCGGTGTTAACCATCGCGACTTTACTCGCTGTTTCTATCGCCTTTGGTAACCCTGTTGAACAAGTAGCCAACTTCGAGCCGCCGTCACCTTGGTCTATTGCGGCTATTGGTTTTATCGTCGTGACAATGGGGTGGATGCCTGCACCGATAGAGATCTCCTGTTTAACCTCAGCATGGCTAAAACGCCAATCAAGCCAGCAAGAAGTAACATACCGCTCTGCTCTATTTGACTTTAATGTCGGTTATATTGGCACGGCGTTTCTTGCCATTATCTTTGTATCGCTAGGCTCTTTGATGCTTTATGGTTCTGGCGTTGCGCTTGAAAGCTCTGGCGTTGGCTTCTCCCACCAATTGGTTGGCTTATATGCGGCAACGATTGGCGAATGGTCTCGTTACTTGATCGCGGTAATTGCGTTTTTCTGTATCTTTGGCAGCACGATTACCGTTATTGATGGCTACTCGCGCGTTATTTCGGATTCTCAACGCCTACTGCGCTCACAACCAGACACTAACCCTAAAACCACTTCAGCGATCATGCTGGTAGTCTCCTTACTTGCATTGGGTATTGTGGTTTTCTGGGCTTCTGCGTTATTGCCTATGCTGAACTTTGCGATGATCCTCGCCTTTATGACCACGCCATTCTTTGCTCTGCTAAATTACACATTAGTGAGCAAAACTGAGTTACCTGAGCCTTTGGCTGTTGGACCTAAACTAAAGTGGTTGTCGATTGCAGGCCTGATTTACTTGTTTGGCTTCTTGGCTGTATTTATCTGGTGGAAGTGGTTGATGTAAATGAGATAGCTATCAGTGATTAATGCATTCCGCTTAAAGAAACTAAACCGTAAATAAAGAAAAAGGTCTTCAACTGAAGACCTTTTTTAATGAGCAATAAATACTTACTTAGTTGTGGCTCACCACAATCAAACGCAGCGAGTCGAGCTGAACCTGAGCTTGGTTGATGTAACCAGTGAGCTCTTTAATTTGTGCGTCGATAGCTTCAATTTCTTCGTCACGAATATTTGGGTTCACCGCTTTCAGTGCTTGCAAACGCTCAAGCTCTGCATTCAAACTGTGCTGCATATCTTGATGAGCTTGTTTGCGTACTTCTTCGACCTTCTCTTCAATAAGAACATCACCGGCTTCAATTAAGCGGTGTACGTCTTTCTGTACCGACGTAACCAACTTGCTACCTAAGTGACGGTTTACAGGGCTGAGCTGGCGGTTAAAGCTTTCAAACTCCACTTGAGCAGACAAATCATTACCACGCGAGTCCATCATTAAACGGATTGGCGTTTTCGGTAAGAAGCGCGCGATACCACTGCGTTTTGGCGCTTGCGCATCTACCGCGTAAATCAACTCAAGAAGAATAGTCCCGACTGGTAACGCTTTGTTTTTCAATAGAGATACCGCAGACGTCCCCACCCCTTCACTCATAAGAAGATCGATACCACCCTGGATCATTGGGTGTTCCCAACTGATAAAGTGCATATCTTCACGAGATAAAGCCGTATCACGATCAAACGTGATCGTCGCTCCTTCGTATGGCAGACCTGGGTAGCTTGGCACCATCATGTGCTCAGATGGGGTCACAATCAGGGCGTTTTCACCTTTATCGTCTTGATTCAAGCCAATCGTGTCAAAAAGAGAAAGTGCGAAGGTGACCAGATTGGTATCGCCGTCAGTTGATTCAATTTTCTCAACGATTTGTTGTGCTTTTTCCCCGCCATTTGAATGCATTTCTAATAGGCGATCACGGCCTTGCTCCAATTGGGATTTCAGCTCTTTATTCATTTTTGCTGACGCTTCAATGATCTCATCTAGCGTGCTGGTATCACCAGAGGCAAGAATTTCAATCAGATCATCGGAGTACTTATCGTAAACAGCACGGCCTGTTGGGCAGGTTTCCGCAAAAGCGCTCAGGCCTTCATCGAACCAACGTGCTAGGATCGCTTGCGATGTGCCTTTCAGGTAAGGAACATGAATGTCGATATCGCGATTTTGACCGATACGGTCCAAACGACCAATACGTTGCTCAAGCAAGTCTGGGTTGAATGGCAAGTCGAACATGACAAGTTGGTTGGCAAACTGGAAGTTACGACCTTCAGAGCCGATTTCGCTACAGATAAGAACTTGTGCTCCACCCTCTTCTTGCGCAAAGTAAGCCGCCGCTTTGTCACGTTCAAGAATCGACATACCTTCGTGGAAAACGGTGGCGCGGATACCTTCACGCTCACGCAGTGCTTGCTCCAATTGCAGTGCGGTACTCGCACGAGAAGCAATCACGAGGATTTTCTCGCTGCGCTTCTCTTTTACTTTTTCAAGCAACCAATTCACACGCGAGTCAAACTGCCACCAGCTCGCGTCATCGCCTTCAAATTCTTGGAAAATTTCTTCCGGGTAAAGGTTCTTCATCGCACGTGCTTCAGAACTCATCTTACCGCCAATCATTCCAGCAACACGCATTGATGTAGTGTATTGCGGTGGAATATCCATTGGCATCAGATGCACGTTACGCGTAGGGAAGCCTTTGATGGCCGCGCGCGTGTTACGGAACAAAACACGCCCTGTACCATGACGATCCATCAAGTTATCGATCAGCTCTTGGCGTGCCGACGCTTTAGCTTCTTCGTCCGCTTCACTTTCAATAATACGGAAAAGTGGTTCTACGTCTTGTTCAGACAACAACTCAGTGATCTGGTTTTTTGCTTCATTAGGTAGCTTTTCACCGGAAAAGAGTGAAGTAATCGCATCTGCTACGGGCGCGTATTGCTCTTCTTCCTCAACGAATGCTTCGTAATCATAGAAGCGGTCTGGATCCAACAAACGCAGACGAGCAAAGTGACTCTCACGACCAAGCTGCTCTGGCGTTGCAGTCAGTAGCAACACACCTGGAGTACGTTCAGCCAAGCCTTCTACCACTTGGTATTCACGGCTCGGTTTATCTTGGCTCCATTCAAGGTGATGCGCTTCATCGACAACCAGTAGGTCCCATTCACCTTCCAGTGCTTGTTCAAAACGCTTGCGGCTCTTGCGTAGGAAATCCAAAGAACACAGCACATATTGCTGAGTATCAAATGGGTTTTCTGCATCCGCAAACGCTTCGATACAGCGCTCTTCGTCAAAGATAGAGAAATGCAGATTGAAACGACGCATCATCTCAACCAGCCATTGATGCTGCAGTGTTTCAGGCACCACAATCAAAATGCGTTCGGCACGACCAGACAGAACTTGTTGGTGGATGATCATACCCGCTTCGATGGTTTTACCCAAACCTACCTCATCCGCCAACAAGACGCGTGGCGCGTGACGACGGCCAACTTCGTGCGCGATGTAAAGCTGATGAGGGATCAAACCTGCACGCATACCACATAGGCCACGCATTGGGCTCTTATGCTGCTCAAACTGGTTGGTTAGCGCACGGTAACGCAGAACAAAGTTGTCCATACGGTCGATTTGACCGGCGTACAACTTATCTTGAGGTTTGTTAAAACGAATTTGGTTGCTAAGGAAAATCTCACGCAGAACAACAGCGGTTTCTTGCGTGTCTTCACGAGTACCGAAATAGGTGTAAAGACCTTCATCTTCCAGTACTTCTTCTACTTTTAGAGACCAACCTTCTTGGCAATCGATGACATCCCCAACATTAAAGGTGACTCGGGTAACAGGTGCATCGTTACGTGCGTAAACTCGGTTTTCCTCTGACGCTGCAAACATCAATGTCACAGTACGAGCATCCATTGCTACAACGGTACCTAAACCTAAATCGCTTTCCGTATCGCTAATCCAGCGCTGCCCCAAAGCAAATGTCATGAATTGACTACCTCGTTATTAGTTCTTGACTCGTATTTCTTGTTGGTCTACTCATGCCCGTAGGCATGGATAATAGTTTAGATCTGATTCTGGCTTCTGCTATGCCGATAGCATTCGTCATTCCAGTATGAACTGAGTATTTTTTAAGTCAGTTCAACATGATAAATCGGACGTAGCCTATACGCAGAAAAAGGTCGCTAATCTTACTTGAAGCTGTGATTTAGGTCACGCCGAAACCGCACCAAGCAGAAACTTTTTTTCCCAAACTCTAAATGCAATCAAATTGTAAAATACTCATGCCAATTATTAAGTTGTAGAACGTAAATATTACGTATACTTCTAATGAAGGGCGTTTAAAACCATTGCATATGATTTAAGCGCGTTAGTACACGATTAGGATCAACACGGGTTTGCAGTAAGTTGTCTTGCTACTCGGTTGCACACTAGCCGACATCAGCCCGACAACCTCTATTGCAAGCAATCAGAGTTAGGTCACTTCACACCTATTTGGAAACGACCTAACAACTCGCATGCAGAGCCGTACTACGGCAAGGAGACGCTATGGGCGATACCGATCGGAAACTGTTTGTACTCGATACCAACATTCTTCTTCATGAACCCTTTGCCATCTTCTCTTTCCAAGAACACGATGTCGTTATCCCCATGACCGTGTTGGAAGAACTCGACCGAATCAAAGACAGTAAGCGCGACGTTGCAAGAGATGCGCGCGTGGCTATTCGCACCTTGGAAGATTTGTTTAAAGAAGCAACGCCAGATGAAATCTCTGAAGGCATTCCTGTTTCTAAAGACAACCCCGACCAGGGTACTATTTCCATTTTGGCGGATTTTGAACTGCAGGAAACCGTCAAAGCCTTCGCCGACAAAGCCGGTGACAACCGTATTCTCAACGCGGTGCTTTATCTGCAAAATAAACGTGCACCACGTGAAGTGGTACTGATCACGAAAGACATCAACATGCGTCTGCGAGCCAAAGGGGCTGGTGTACGCTTTGTTGAGGACTATAGAACCGACCAACTGATTGACGACATTCAATACCTAACCAAAGGCTTTCAATTACGTGAAGGTGATTTCTGGAGCGGTATTGAGGAAGTAGAAAGCTATGCGCTGGGCGGAAAAACTTACCACAAACTCAGTCGCGAACCCTTCGACCCAACCTTTATCAACCAGTACGTTATTGATGAAGACAGTGACTTTGCTGGTCGCGTAGAAACCATCAATGAAGACAAGCTAACGCTTCTCGACCTGAGCCGCGAACGTCTAATGCATCGTAAGGCTTGGGACATCACACCTAAAAATATCTACCAGGGAATGGCGTTAGATGCCTTACTCGATCCAGAAATTGACTTGGTGATTCTAACGGGTGCGGCGGGTAGTGGTAAGACATTACTGGCAATGGCAGCAGCATTGGAGCAAACCATTGAAAAAAGCATGTTCGATAAAATTATCGTAACACGTAACACGCCAGATATCGGTGAATCCATCGGCTTCTTACCCGGCTCCGAAGAGGAGAAAATGATGCCGTGGTTAGCGGCGGTGACCGATACCTTGGAAGCACTACATAAACACGATCACTGCACTGAAGGCTCATTGAAGTACATCTGCGATAAAGCCAACATTCAATTTAAATCGATCAACTTTATGCGTGGCCGTTCGATTCAAAATGCGTTTGTACTGCTTGATGAGTGTCAAAACCTCACTGCATCACAAATCAAAACCATCATTACTCGCTGTGGTGAAGGAACCAAAATCGTCTGCTCCGGTAACTTGGCGCAGATTGACTCTCATTACCTCACCCCAGTAACATCAGGATTGACGTACATGGTTGAGCGCTTCAAGAACTTTGAAGGCAGCGCAAATATTCACCTCAACGGCGTGGTTCGTAGCCGCTTGGCGGAATTTGCTGAAGAAAACCTGTAATTGACACCGACTCACAAAGCAAAAGAGCGCTCTAATGAGCGCTCTTTTTATAACGATTCAACTGAGTTACTCAGTGCCACCCACTGTCAGTGAGTCCAGTTTCAAGGTCGGCTGACCAACACCAACTGGCACACTTTGACCTGCTTTACCACATACGCCAACGCCCTTGTCGATACTTAGGTCATTACCGACCATAGAGACTTGCTGCATTGCTTCGATACCTGATCCAATCAACGTCGCACCTTTAACAGGGCGCGTAATTTTACCGTTTTCAATCAAGTATGCTTCGGATGCAGAGAACACAAACTTACCCGAAGTAATGTCCACCTGACCGCCACCAAAGTTTGGCGCATACAACCCTTTCTCGACCGTCGAGATTATTTCTTCTGGCGTATGTTCACCTGGTAGCATGTAGGTGTTGGTCATACGCGGCATTGGTAAATGTGCATAAGACTCACGACGACCGTTACCTGTTGGGTTCACACCCATTAACCGCGCGTTTAGCTTGTCTTGCATGTAACCTTTCAGCACACCATTTTCGATAAGCGTGTTGTACTGGCCGTTTACCCCTTCATCATCCACATTCAGTGAACCACGAAGGTCTTTTAACGTGCCATCATCGACGATGGTACACAGCGAAGACGTCACTTGTTGACCCATTTTGCCAGAGAAAACTGAAGATTCCTTCCGGTTAAAATCACCTTCTAGGCCATGACCTACCGCTTCGTGTAGCAACACGCCAGGCCAGCCAGAACCCAATACCACTGGCATCATGCCAGCTGGTGCTGCTTCTGCTTCAAGGTTGATTAACGCCATGCGAATCGCTTCGTCTGCGTAATGAAAAGCTTGTTTCACACCATTGCTTTCCGTTAAAAAGAAATCGTAACCGAAACGGCCGCCGCCCCCCGCGCTACCGCGTTCACGTCGTTCACCTTTTTGTGCGAGCACGCTAATAGACAAACGCACCAAAGGACGAATATCGCCTGCATAAGTACCGTCTGTTGCCGCAACAAGCATCTGCTCATGCACACCGCTGATGCTGATCGAGACTTCTTTAATCAATGGTTCTTTAGTGCGGATGTAAGCATCTAGAGATTTGAGCAATTCTGTTTTTTGCTGCTTTTCCCATTCAGCTAGTGGATTCACAGCGGCGTAGTACGCTTGGTTTTCGGTGCGTTTAAACGCTTGGACTTTACCATTCTGCCCTTGCTGAGCAATACCGCGCGCCGCCATTGCACTCTGCTTCAGGCCTTCAGGCTGGATTTGATCAGAGTAGGCAAAGCCGGTTTTCTCGCCAGTTACTGCACGGACACCAACACCACAATCAATGTTAAAAGAGCCATCTTTGATGATGCTGTCTTCTAGAACCAGAGACTCATGCCAGCTGGACTGAAAGTAAATGTCCGCATAATCGATCTGGCGCGTCGCAATGCTGGCAAGCGTGTCAGCAATGTCTTGTTCTGTCAGACCATTTGGGGCAAGGAGTGCCTGTTCTATTTGGTTTGTGCTCATAGTTAGCTCTTTTATTTCCGTCTCAATTCATTTTGAAAGCGACTGTGTTGAGTCAGCGGCATATTCTGCCTTACTTGTTGGCTTTGTGACAAATCTATCTCAGTCACCAATAAACCTACTTCATCCTGAAGCTGTTTATGGATACGTCCCCAAGGGTCAACGACCATTGAGTGTCCCCATGTTTTTCGTCCACATGGATGCGTTCCAGTTTGTCCGCTTGCCAAAATCCAACATTGTGTCTCAATCGCTCTAGCTCGCAATAATACTTCCCAGTGAGCTTGCCCCGTCACAGCGGTAAACGCAGCGGGCACCACAATGATATCCGCCCCTTCTTGACGTAATACTTTATAAAGTTCTGGGAAACGTAAATCATAACAAATGCTCAATCCAACACTGCCGATATCAGTTTCCGCAACGACTATTTGATTACCCGCCATAAACGTATCCGACTCACGATAACTACCATAACCATCGGCTACGTCGACATCAAACATATGCAGTTTGTCATAGTGAGCAATGCATTTACCGTGCGGCGGCAATACAAGTGTTGTTGTCGTGACACCTTTTGCGGTTTGAATGGGCATGCTTCCGACAATCAGTGTTAACTGGTTCTTTCTTGCGATTTCACAGAGCCGCTGTTGAATCATGCCACTGCCAAGTGGCTCTGCATGTTGATGATAAGCTTCGCGACTGGCAAATAGCACTGTATTTTCAGGAGTAAGGACAAGTTTGGCACCTTGCTTGCTCGCTAAAGCACACTGTTTTTCGATGAAGTCCAAATTCGCGTTAATATCCGGACCAGAAGTCATTTGAATAATGCCAACACGTTCCATGTGTTTCCTCCCTATTCCATTATATTCGGTGAGTTATTTGGCCTGTTCACGCAGTTTTTCTGGCAGCTTATATTCACCTTTACTTCGCGAAATTTCTTTCACCGTTGGTGAATCTAGTGGGCCTTTCACTTCATAATTGACTTGAGTGAAGACCTCAACCACCGGAGATATCACCGTAGAGATGGCCAAGACATACAAAGCAGTTTGAGGCGCAACGGCAAACGCAGTCAGCATTGGTAAGCCTGATGTGATGTCTGGTGTGAATTTCACTTCCGCATCAACCATTCTGCTGTTCATATTAGCGATACCGCGGATTTGCATTTCCCCTGCTAACGCATCCATTACGATATCATTGGTGATAAACACACCGTCTTGGATTTTGCCCGTTCCCGTGATCGAGTTGAATGCCATGCCTTTATCGAATACATCGGTAAAGTCGAGCTGCATCTTACGGATGATAGAATCCAAGCTGAACAACCCTAACAAGCGTGCCGCACCACTAACTTCACTGATCACGCCTTTACCAAATTCCGTTGAGACGTTTCCTTGCAAGGTTTGTGTCTTCATTGACCAAGGTGCGCCGTCCCATTCCATATTGGCATTGATCTCAAATGGTGCTTGTTGAATGCCTGATGTAATACCAAAGCGCTCCATAAGATCGGTGTTGTTATCACCTTTCATTTTCATGGTTAAGTTGGAATGGCTACTCTCTTTCGTCAGGTCCCACCAACCACTCATATCAATGCGGTTTTTGCCGCTACTAAAGGTGATATTTTTCCACTCCAAGCGGTTCTCGCGACGCTGCAAATCAACATTCACTTTGCCCACTTTGTAGCCTTGCAGCCAAAAATCATCAATGTTCAAAGTTAAGTTTGGCATCTCTGCGTGAAACTTGCGGTCAAAATTGGTAATCAAAGGTGCGTTTTGATCTTCACTCGCAAAGATTGAACTGCGCTCTTTGGTCATCTCTTCAAACCCTGGGATGTACAGATGCAAGTGCTCTAAAGAGACCGATAGATCATAGGGTTTCAGATAGTTAGCTTTCCCTTTAACCTCTTGACTGTCCACATCGAGTTGCCAACTCAAATTTTTCTTGCTTGCTGAAAAATCCACATCATGAAACTCAATCCCACCGAGCCGTAAGTTTGGCGTTTCAACTTCAATGCGTGTCGGCAATGGAATGGTCGGCGTTTTCATGCTTGCCAAAACAGACGATGAAGGCTTGCTCTCAGAGACCTGCGCAAGCTCCGCCCATTGGTCTAAATTCAGTTCTTCGACACGCACCGAAGCATCGTGCCCGACAATAGGACTAATCCGGAAGCCACCTTTGCCAACCATTAAATGAGTCGCAGTCAGAACCGGGACATCGCCAGCGATATCTATCTCAGTTTGATACTTCACATTTGGGATCTGTAGTCTTGCTGAAATACTCTCTTGGTTGCCGGATGCTTGCAGTTTCGCTTGTCCAGACTCGCCAATTTGTTTCGCTAAAGGATAAGGATATTGACTAGCCAGACGATTTAGCTGCGCCAGCACTTCAAGCTGATAAGTGAAACCAACATCATTGAGTTGCAAGTCAATGTCCATTTGCCACGGCGCATGGCCAGAAACAAGGTTTAACCAACGCTCACCGACATAGGGTTTGAGAGGCTCGACATCCCAATCTCCTAATGTATTAATTGTCACGTTGTAGCCTTGCTCCGCACTCTCTCCATGGAAATCAAGAGAGATAGGCTGTTGTAATAATTCGGCCGACAAACCCGATGTGGTAACCACATCATTGTCGAAGGTGATACGCCCTGTGGCGTTTTCAAGCGTCATTGGCGGCGCTTCAATATCAACACGATTTTCTGTTAAATCTGCATAACCCCAAGCGCGAGACTCTTTCTCAAAATCAAACGGTATATTGAGTTGAAACTCAGAGTAAACGGGACCACTCACTTGCAGCGCAGTCAATGCGGCACCGACTGAATCCACTAATGGCGTCGCCATCATGTAGTCACGGACTTCATTACCCGGCGCGCTTGCTTTCGCTTCAATCTCGATGTGTCCACCTTCTGCCAACTCAGGGATTCGCCCAGTGATACGCTTAGCATGAACGCCATTTAGTGTGGCTGATTTTGAATCCAAATACATGGCATCATTTTCAAACAGCAAGTCTAGCTGCAAATCCGTGATGGTTGGCCATGCCGTATCAAAGCTAAATTTCGCGTCTTTTAATCCAACCCAAGCTTGGAACATGCCATTATGTTCTTTGTAAGGAAAATCACCTAACTCGCCATACCACAACAATTTCGCTGTACTCACTTTTCCGCCCTGAATCGCGGTCGAAAGATAGTCGGTCAAGTCTTGTCCAAGTGCCAGAGTCGGTAGATAGCGCCATGTTTCACCCGCGTTGTAGAGATCCGCTTCGGCATAGAACGATAAAAATGGGCTTTGTTCTTTTGGAAAATCAAGACGGAATGCCCCCAAGACTTGAAGATCAGGCGTTGCTGCCGTCACTTTATCCGCCCACAAACGCCAACCCGCATCATCTTGCTGCCAGATAATATCGACTTCACCTTGTTTGATATTCAGCGGAGCTTGGAATACATCGCCGTACGGAAAGACATCATCAATGACGGTGACTTTTGCTTTAGCTTGATTCACATCCCCCGATACGCTGCCCTTTACGTGATGAAACCCGGGTAGGAGCTCCCATTGTGTCATCGCGAGTTCATCCAGTTCAGCCGAGTAGCGTAAGGTGTCTAAACCACCGTTCATTGACAATCGGACATCTTCGACCCGACCTTTCGGTGCTAGTTTGTTAATAAGGTCACTGGTCGACTCTGACTCTGGAGCCAGCTTAATGAGCGGAATGAGTGCTTCAATGTCGAGTTGAGAGAGATTAAGCATCCAGCCGTTTGGTTGCCAATCAAACGCGACGTCTAGCTCTGGCCAAGGGGTATTATCGGTTCTGATCTGAAGTGAGTGGCCATTTACTTTCCAGCCTTGTTTATCTGGTCGAAGATTGAAAATTCCAGACTCAATAAACAGCTCATGATGTCCATCTTCATTCCACACCAACTCGGAAGGCAGCAATTCAACATAAGCATCATGCGGTTGGCTATGTTTGAGCGTTAGCCAAGTATTTAAGCTGACTTTACCCGACTCTGCTCCTGACTCTTCTTGCATGTAAGTGGTCAGCCAAGGTGTGACCGAGACATCTTGAGCACTCACGTAAAACTCACCAGATACATCGCGCAACGAGCCATGATCTTTAAAGTTAGCGCTTACTAACAACGAGTTCAGGCGAACATCGGCAATGCTAACCGTGCCTTCGGCTACGTGACGTTTCCCTTGATTGCTCCAACGAAGGTGCTCAATATCTAAACGGCGAGTTTCACCAGACACCGACTTATACCAAATCCGTGAATCGCTAATAGTGAAGTCTTCGAACTGACGTAAAAGAAGTGAGTCGAGTTGGTCAATGAGTTTCACTTCGCTCTTATCCACTTCAGGCTTCGATTCTTGACGATGAGAAGTCGGCAGAATGTCTACCGTGTGAATGTCTAAAGCGAGGTTATGAATGGTAAGGTCTGCAACTACAGGTTTAAGTTGAAAAAGAGATTGAATAAGGTCGAACTCAATTTGGACTTCTTCAACAGCGAAGCGTGCATCTTGCACGTTTGGTAGATTTGCCTCTAAACCCAGTAACGCAATTGAGGGATGATTATTGCGCCACGTCCCTGCGACATTGGCAATAGAAACGTCAAAACCTGTGCCTTGTTTGACCCAGGTTTTGATCTCATCTTGGAAATGGTTAAGTTGCGGCAGTGTGACGCGAAGCGTGGTTACTAATATGGCTAATAACACCAATACAGTAACTAAACTCCACGCACAAAAACGCCCAAAACGGTTAACACCAGAATTCACAAATGTTCCAAATTACATCATTACGACGTCAAACTGTTCCTGAATGTACAGGGGTTCAGCCTGAACTCGCACTTGCTTGCCAATAAATACTTCGAGCTCAGCCAGCGCATGAGACTCATCGCCCAATAGCGCTTCAGCAACAAACGGCGATGCGTACACGACAAAATTATCGGCGTCGTAAGCACGGTTCACACGAGTAATCTCGCGTAATATCTCAAAGCATACGGTTTCGACCGTTTTCACGCTGCCACGGCCTTCACAAGTAGGACAGCCAGAACACAAGATATGTTCAATACTTTCTCGTGTGCGCTTACGCGTCATTTCAACTAAGCCAAGCTGGGTAAAGCCGTTGATGTTGGTTTTTACTCGGTCTTTCGCCAGCGCCGTTTCCAGTGAGGTAAGTACTCGCTGACGATGCTCTTCGGATGCCATATCGATAAAATCAATAATGATGATACCGCCAAGGTTACGTAAACGTAGCTGACGCGCAATAGCTTGCGTTGCCTCTATATTGGTATTGAAGATAGTCTCTTCGAGATTACGACGACCAACAAATGCACCCGTGTTGATATCGATGGTGGTCATGGCTTCGGTTTGATCGATGATCAAATAGCCGCCCGATTTTAGCTCGACCTTGCGCTCTAAAGAACGCTGAATTTCGTTTTCAGTGTCGTACATGTCAAAGATTGGCTTGTCACCTTCGTAAAGCTCAAGCTTATCTGTTAACTCCGGTACATACTCAGAAGTGAATTCTTTCAGGTTTTCATATTCAAGGCGGGAGTCGACCATGATCTTATCGAGCTCTGTGCCAACAAAGTCACGCAGAATGCGTTGAGCTAAGCCGAGTTCACCGTAAAGTGTTGAACGCGTTTTGTATTTTGAGCGACGCTCCATGACTTTTAGCCACAAACGCTTTAGAAATGCCGCATCTTGAGAGAGCTCTTTTTCATCAGCGCCTTCTGCCGCGGTACGAATGATAAAACCACCGTGCTCATCGCAGTAATGGTTCACCACCTTTTTCAAACGCTCACGTTCTTTCTCACTTTCAATACGCTGCGAAACACCGACATGGCTGGCCCCCGGCATAAAAACAAGATAACGCGAAGGTAAGGTGATATCCGTCGTTAAACGCGCACCTTTCGTGCCGAGCGGATCTTTGACCACTTGCACAACAATGTCTTGTCCCTGGCGTACCAGTTCAGAGATATCACGGACTTGAAACTGCTGTTTTTCGTTTTCTGCCACACATTCGGTATGAGGAACAATATCTGACGCATGTAAAAACGCCGCTTTATCTAAACCAATGTCGACGAAAGCCGCCTGCATACCTGGTAACACTCGGCTTACTTTGCCTTTGTATATATTGCCCACAATACCGCGACGCGATTCGCGCTCGATATGTATTTCTTGTAGTACTCCACCTTCAATCATGGCCACACGAGTTTCACTCGGGGTCACGTTAAGCAGCAATTCTGCACTCATGTGCACACCTCAAAACAATTATAAAAATTCTTGAATTAGCTGATCGGTTTCGAACAAAGGTAAGCCTACTACAGCGTGATAACTGCCTTCGATTCGGGTGACAAATCGTCCTCCGAGTCCCTGAATACCATAACTTCCAGCTTTATCGCATGGCTCTCCTGACTGCCAATATTGTTCGATTTCTTCGTGAGTCAGTGGTTTGAACCACACGTCAGTGGTAACGACCACTGAATGTTGTTGTTCCGATGATACAACGCTCACCGCAGTCATCACTTGATGACGACGACCCGATAAGTCAGTAAGCATACGCTTTGAATCTTCAAAACTTTTTGGTTTTTCTAGCACACGGTCATCGCATACTACGACCGTATCAGAGCCCAATACAACGGAATCAGGCTTAGCCAACGCTAAGCCTGCCTGAGCTTTTTCCAAAGAAAGACGCAACACGTAATCTCGTGCTTGCTCATGAGCCTGTTTGGCTTCCTCAATATCAGGCAATACGATCTCAAAATCATAACCCAGTTGAGCAAGCAGCTCTTTTCTTCTCGGAGAACCCGATGCGAGAACGAGAGATAAGCTTTTCTTCACCGCTTTACCTTACGTGCCATGCACGACGAACTCGTCGCATTAATAAAAACATCCATGGCCAAAGTATACAGTTTATTGCCGCCGTCCACAGAGATAATGGATTAAATACTACGTCCTGGTTCAAATATTCCCCACAGAATATCAAAACTTCCAACAACGCAGTAAAAAAGGCAATTAAAATCGACTGTTGCCACAATGCCATGTTGCGAATCAATAGGAAATTCAGCGCCACAAGGTAGATAACGATCGACATCATCATGCCACGAATTCCAAGCGTTGAGCCGATCAAGATATCCCACAATAAGCCCAACACTAGCGCAGTTCCGACGTTCACTCGGTGCGGTAGTGCCAACACCCAATAACACGTAACAAGGAACAACCATGACGGACGTAACACATCTAACACACCTGGCCATGGAATGGTTTGCAGTACCAGCGCAACGAAGAAACTGACGCCAATCACCATTCGGCTGCTCAATACATTATTGGCCATCGGTTACCTCTTGTTCTTGCTCTAACCCTTCATCTACATTGGACCGCAGTACTTTGTGTTGGCGGTCTTCATTCGGCCAAATCAGCAGTAGGTAGCGTAAGCGATCAAACTCCACAACCGGCTCAGCCTTGATTGAAGCGAACTCTTGACGCGTATCGTGATCCACATTGGTAACCGTCGCGACTGGATATCCCTCAGGGTAAATGCCACCTAAACCGGATGTCACCAATAAATCACCAACCTGAATATCTGTGCTGGTTGGAATGTGCTCTAGTTGGATTTCATCCATTTCACCATTGCCCGATGCGATCACTCGGATATCATTGCGGATCACCTGGACAGGAATTGCATTTTTCGCGTCCGTTAGCAGAAGAACACGTGCGTTGTGCGCTGCGACAAACGTGACCTGACCAACAATGCCTTTCTCGTTGATAACAGGCTGACCAACGTAAACACCATCAATACGGCCTTTATCGATCACCACTTGATGACGATAAGGTGAAGTATCCACCGCCATTACTTCTGTCACGACTTTCTTTTCATCACGGACAAATGAAGATCCTAACAACTTACGTAAGCGTTGGTTTTCTTCTTTATACTGGTCGAGCAAGATAAGCTCGCTTTTCAGACGTAGCACTTCTCGCTTTAAGCTGCGATTGCCTTCAACCAATGCCTGATGAGAATTAAAACGTTCAAATACGCCATCGAACATACTACGAGGTAAATTCGCTGCGTACTGAATCGGTGCAACCATACTGTTTAGTAGGTATCGAACGTTGGAAAACGTATCTAGACGACTATCGGCCAGCATTAAGCTCGCCGACACGATGACAGCAAAAAACAGACGTAATTGCAGAGACGGACCTCTGCCGAAAATCGGTTTCATCTTGTTTTTGACCTGATTGCTTCCATGATTATTGAGCCTTACTTGGCAACCTAAAAATACTTAACTAAATACTTTTAGGTATGGAGCATGTTTGAATTACAGAGAGAGCAGAAATGAAGGTGAAGCCCGACATGAGCTTCACCTAAACCTTTATTCTTCAGAGAACAGATCGCCACCGTGCATGTCGATCATTTCTAGTGCTTTACCGCCACCACGCGCAACACACGTTAGTGGATCTTCCGCGATAACCACAGGAATACCAGTTTCTTCCATTAGTAGACGGTCTAGGTCTTTAAGTAGTGCACCACCACCGGTTAGTACCATACCGTTTTCAGAAATGTCTGAAGCAAGCTCTGGTGGACACTGTTCTAGTGCAACCATGACTGCTGATACGATGCCAGATAGCGGCTCTTGAAGCGCTTCTAGGATCTCGTTTGAGTTCAAGCTAAAGCTGCGTGGCACACCCTCTGCAAGGTTACGACCGCGAACTTCAATCTCTTGAACTTCATCACCAGGGTAAGCAGAACCGATTTCGTGTTTGATCTTTTCAGCCGTTGCTTCACCAATCAAGCTGCCGTAGTTACGACGTACGTAGTTGATCACAGCTTCATCAAAGCGGTCACCACCGATACGTACAGACGATGAGTAAACCACACCGTTTAGAGAGATAACGGCAACTTCAGTTGTACCACCACCGATATCGACCACCATTGAACCTGTCGGCTCAGATACGCGTAAACCAGCACCAATTGCCGCCGCCATTGGCTCGTCGATTAGGTAAACTTCACGCGCACCAGCACCAAGTGCTGATTCACGAATTGCGCGACGCTCAACTTGGGTAGAACCACAAGGAACACAAACAAGAACACGTGGGCTTGGCTTTAGGATGCTGTTATCGTGCACTTGCTTGATAAAGTGCTGAAGCATTTTTTCGGTTACATAGAAATCAGCAATTACGCCGTCTTTCATTGGGCGGATAGCGGAAATGTTGCCAGGTGTACGACCAAGCATCTGTTTTGCTGCGTGACCGACTGCAGCAACGCTTTTTGCAGAACCTACACGATCTTGACGAATAGCAACTACAGAAGGTTCATCAAGGACAATTCCTTGCCCTTTTACGTAAATTAGAGTGTTGGCTGTACCTAAATCGATAGATAGATCGTTAGAAAACATGCCACGAAGTTTCTTAAACATACTCTTCGCTCATCCTGCAAAAATATAGAAGACAAAAATTGCTCTAAATGTACCAATGCCTCGCTGTCACAGCAAGGTATTGGTACACAAACATGAGCAGAAAGCCTCAATTTCTTGCAGTTTCCTAACTTAAGGGCAAAAACCTAAGTTGTTACTGTCCGGTTAACCCTGGCTCACCACGGTAAATCACACGGTCATTACCACGATGAATACCAAAGGTTACTACGGATGATGGGTTTTCTTCGGAGCCATCATTGTCCCAATCATATTTGAGCCAAGGGAGGTTGTTAGAACCGCCTTCAAGCTGCAACCAAAGTCGAGATTGTTGACGTCCCACAGGGTTACATGTATTCGGATCTTGCCGAGCCGATAGCTCTCGCGTCGCACCATCTGTAACCGTGTCATTTCCTTCTAGCAAAATCGAACAATCGCTTTTGTCATCAGGCCAAATTGTCTCTGGATTTCCATCAAGCACTGAATAAATAACCGTTCCGTCATCATCTATATTTTGCACAAAGCGCTTACGATTATTATCCCAATACTCGACACGTAGTGGGATATATAGAGTCGTACCCTGATTACCACCGATATCATCTAGGTCAACGCGACCGAAACGTATGTCGGGTTGCTCAGAAAGAACTGGATCACCATATACCGCTATTGGGTCCGGCTCTATCGCTACACCAACTTTGATATCACTCGCCATTGTTCTGCTACCATATAGATTATATGGTCCATCTTCGTAACCTACAGCAGCGATTTTTTTCATCCAACATAAGCCTTCTATCGCATTACATTTACCACTTAATGGGGGAGTCAGTGTGAAGCGTTGAATACTTCCCAAAGCGTCTACCCAAGAAGGTGTTAAATTACCCTGAGCATTAAACCGATTCAACGAATCACTCAACTCAAAAGATGCTACATGTTCTTTGTTGAAGTATTTATAATTTTCTACTGATTTTGGAGCATCCCCACCAGTCAATACCTCTACTTCGTACCACATAGAATCAAAGTTTTGATTCATATAGTTAAAGCTTTGACTTCCTGCATAGTCCCAATGTTGCCCACGCAACTTGTAGAACTTCGGATAGAAACGCCCGAGAGTAATGGTCGCTGGTTGAATCAAGAATGAGCTCTTACTAAGGTAGAGAGACGTATTTTCAACATTACCTGATCCGCACCAGCAGTTTTGGACACCGAGTTAAGTGAGTACAATCACTAACGAGGTGAAGCATGACAAGCAAGAAA
>NZ_JAWOQN010000269.1:0-876 GCF_033337395.1 Vibrio sp. YT-19(2023)
TATTCTCTAGATCCGCTACAGAATACAGCTGTTGAGGTTCCAATCTTAGTATTGCCATATCCGCTTCCTTTTTCTTATTGTCGTAACTTGAGTGTAGAGATTATTTGTTTAATTTTAAGTGATTTAGCTTACACCATGGTTTAATCGCACACTTTATGACCATAAAAATGAAAACAATACGCACTTGCAATTGATAATCAATTTCATTTAATATCTTCAGCAAATCAACTTTTGTGGAGATGGACATGAATATTGAGCAATGCTGGATGCGCTATTTGAAAGCGGAGCAATTGATGGAGCAAGGCCATTGGCCAGAAGCTCATCGCTTATACGAAGATGTGCTCAATCACTTGCCTAGCCATATCCATAAGGCGCTAGAGAATGACCTTACCAAGCCTTGCCAATTTGTGTGTCTGGTCAGCGGATTACGCGATGCGAGCGTGGCGCAATCTGAGATCCTCAACAAATTGGGATTACAGCGCGACGCATTTTCAGCCCTCAACCAAACTTATGCGCTGTTCCAATTTTTGCAACTTGAAAGCCATGAGCTGATTGAGCGTGTTGGCCACCTACTCGGCCAGCAAAGTGAGGACTTACTTGCACACATGGCCGCATTTTGCTCTGCGCAGCGCAATGCTCAATGGATGATAGAGCTGGACCATGTCACTCGCGCCCATGAACAGTTTTTGCATTTACAGGCGATGAGCTCAGCAGAAGCGGTTGCTCCCCACCTCTACAACTAATGAGTACCAGAGCAATGGAAAGCAGCAGGAATTCAGCGCCATCACCATTGCTCTAGGTTTATTTGCTATATCAAACACAAGGATACGGGATGTCTTCTCAAACCAGTCTTTCGGTGAACAACTTGTCTGTCAG
>NZ_JAWOQN010000270.1:0-876 GCF_033337395.1 Vibrio sp. YT-19(2023)
GACGTGTTCATCAAGCAGAGGATCGAGCTGGGTATTCCAAGTGAAAAACTGGTGATTGGCGCTGCATTTTATGGGCGTGGCTGTCAAGGTACTAAAGATTTTTCGGGTGGCTTACCAACGCAAGATCTCGTATCCGAGCAAGGAGCGCAGTTTGGTACGGGTGAGAACGGCTATTTCATGTTCTGGGATTTAGTGAAGAACTATGGAGCAAAGCAGGGCTACGAGTACAACTATGATGAGCAATCCCAAGCGCCGTACTTGTGGAATCCTGAAAAGAAAGTTTTTATCTCTTACGAAGATCAACGCTCGATCAAAGCCAAAGCAAATTGGGCGAAACAGGCGAACTTAGGTGGCATTTTTACTTGGGAATTGTCGGGTGACCCGAAAGGCGAGCTTGTTGAGGTGATGTACCAAGAAATGCAGAAATAAACGGAAATCGTGGTTTAAAACCGACATCACAAAGCCATCGTTAATCTATGATGGCTTTTTCTTCTTTATTGTCTTTCACAAAGCTAACAAGTTGGTCAAAAGAGAGTGGCTTGGAGTAGAAATAACCTTGAATCAAATCACAGCCACACGCTTCTAATTGGTCGCGTTGGCGTTGCGTTTCGACCCCTTCAGCTAAGACTTTCATTTCGAAGTTTTTGCCAATAGCGATGATGTTTTTCACCATATTCAGCGCTTTTTTATCGTGCTCAATATTGTCGACAAAGCTCTTGTCAATTTTAACTTCATCAATCGGCAATGTTCTAAAAATGCTTAGTGACGAGTAGCCCGTTCCGAAATCATCCAATGAAATCTTAAAGCCCAAAGCGTGCAAGCGCTCGCAAGTCGGAGAGAACTTTTCTAGATCTTCGATAAACAAGTTCTCGGTAA
>NZ_JAWOQN010000271.1:0-875 GCF_033337395.1 Vibrio sp. YT-19(2023)
GGATAGTCCAACATGTCTGAAGACTTTGAAATTGAGGAGGAACAGCATTTCTTTGTTGAGCCGTATTTGTTTGAGCCCGAGTATACGGACGGAACTCAGGCTACTGGACGAAGCAGCCGCCGCAGCTCATGAGCCTCAGCCAGCCACAGAATACCGGAGTCGAGCACTGGAAACCTGGTGGCGTAGTTGTTTCAAATGCAAAGCAGTGCCAACGGATGAGGAAAGTCTTTGCTGCTCAGACTGGGAATTGGCGATGCCTGCACTTGAGAATCTGGACATCAGGACTGACGAGACTGCTGCTCTTCAGAGACCGTGCATCACCGACCACCCTGAGCACGCACATGTGAGCGCGGAGCACAGAGAAGCAGTCAGAGCTACAGGCTACAATGAGGCTAGAAACAGAGTTCAAATGATGTTTTTCCAAACAACTTTTTATGTCGGGGCTTCAGGACACTTGGATCACTACGGACGAGCAGTATGGAGATATTTTGTGGTTTCAATTATGTGTTTTTGGACGTTTGAATCTGGGGCGCCGTCAGCCTCCATTAGGTGGAGTTGTGTTGCTACCTCCTCTCCCCTTGGATCTCTGCAAGTGATGTGAGGACTCTAAAACTTCACCTGAGCCTCCCTCGGCATATGGGTGAGTAGATAATGGCTGAATTTTCATTTTTGGGTGCACTATCCCTTTAAAGTCAGCTGTCACACAGGTGTTTTAACTGGCGAAGGTTTCATGCACAGCTACCAGAGTGTAGCCGTCATTAACTGTCTGACTTTTTGTCTCTACTCTACTCTACTCTACTCTACTCTATTTACATTACAGTTATGAGCATTTGCTTAAACTCAGTGTGTCTTTTAATTTGATTAAATTTAACATA
>NZ_JAWOQN010000272.1:0-874 GCF_033337395.1 Vibrio sp. YT-19(2023)
GAGTGGGCCAAAGCAAGCCATCGCATTGGTATTCGGCTATTTATACCACGTCCAATTAGGCGTGCTTATCACCTTATTTGCTTGTGTTTTTGGGGCGACATTTAACTACGCCTGCGCGCGCTTTCTCATCGGAAATTGGCTATATCGACGGTTCCCGAAAAAAATGACGCGTTTTAATTCATTTGCGAGTCGTAAGCCGTTTTACAAAATCCTTTTGCTACGTTTGTTTCCGATTGGGAATAACGTCGTGACCAACGTTTTATCGGGTAGTGTCCGAGTGCCGTTCTTTGCCTTTATCTCCGCCAGTCTG
Source organism: Vibrio sp. YT-19(2023) (assembly GCF_033337395.1). NCBI lineage: Bacteria > Pseudomonadati > Pseudomonadota > Gammaproteobacteria > Vibrionales > Vibrionaceae > Vibrio > Vibrio sp. YT-19(2023). Next base: position 311 of record NZ_JAWOQN010000272.1, read on the forward strand.
TTGGGATACTTGCCTCAAATTATCATCTTCGCATTGATGGGCGCTGGTATTCATTCATCGAGTAATACAATGATATATCTCAGTATTTTCTTTGGTATCGTTAGCGCGGTACTCACAGGGTTTCTCTATCGAGATCATATTAAAAGTCGTGTTGAATTATTGAATATGGAAGAGGAAGTATGAGCTTAGTGACGTCCAAGTGTCGACAAGTTTGGCAAAGTGATGACTATTATCAAACCCTATGGTTTTTGTTGTTCCTCGCCTTCATCATTATTTTTTCGGGGATAGGGTTACGCGACCCGTGGCCTGCCGATGAACCACGCTTTGTCGAAGTTGCTCGAGAGATGGTGCAATCAGGAAACTGGTTTTTTCCTACCAGAGGGGGAGAGCTCTATCCCGATAAACCGCCAGTATTTATGTGGTCAATGGCGGCTTTTTATTGGTTGACCGGCAGCCTAAAAGCAACGTTCATGTTACCTAATGCGATTGTCAGCCTAATTGCTTTGGTGTGCTGTTACGATATTTCCGCAAAGCTGTGGAATGTCAAAACTGCGCGAAATGTGG
>NZ_JAWOQN010000273.1:0-871 GCF_033337395.1 Vibrio sp. YT-19(2023)
CTACTCCATCCCCTTATTTATCTATGGAAAAGGACTTAGCAATACTCAACAGCAGAATAAGGACAGTGAGTTGTGGAATGGTTTGCAAGCTCAATTGATTAAGAAAAATAATCAACGCTTTATTCACATTAAAAACTCAGGAAATCATCATGTGCGTCTGGTGAATTTACAACTGGATTCTCCGAATAAAGAACCGTTAATGATTTCTGAAGGATTAGCCGGTTATATTCTTCCAGAGCAATATAAGGTTTGGCCTATTTCATATAAGAATATAAACAATATGAGTTTGAGTGCGAATATTGGAGGTAAACGCTACAAAATTCCATTGACGCAATAATGATAATAATGAACAGACGCAATGAAATGTATGTCTTGCTTTGGCTTGGATTACTAAGTATGGCGTGGAGCAATATTGGCCTTTGTGCGAACTCACCCAACAGTTTTTCTGAGTTACCGAGTCCTGAAAACTTTTCTTTTGATAAGTTTAACAATATTAGCTTGAAACTAGAATTGGTGATCAATCAAAGAGCGACGGGGCATATTGCCGAAGTCGAGCGCATTGGCGATCAGTACTTTCTCCAGCGGCAAGATCTAATAGCGGTTGGCGTTACGGCCAAATCGTTGCCAGGAACGGAAGACAGAATTGACGTTTCTTCCATTCCTGGGGTTAACGTGCGTTATTTGCAATCGTCATTGCAACTGGCGATCGACGTTCCGCCGAACTGGCTGCCGATGCAGAGTTTATCTGCACACGACATGGGGCGATTTTCTCCAGCTAAGTTTGGTCGTGGGGGACTGTTTAACTACAACGTTTTTGGTGTGTATGAAAACGAAAGCCAACAAAAGGAGGTTTCTATCGATCATGAAATCA
>NZ_JAWOQN010000274.1:0-870 GCF_033337395.1 Vibrio sp. YT-19(2023)
ATGTGTTACAGCATGTTTTAAATAAAACTACAGTTGCATCTTCATCAACTACTCATGGGGAAGCTAGAGATTTTAGTAATTCGATTAAAAGCATTCGGAATGTGTCGAGCAGTGATACACCAAGGGTATTTAAGCATGATGGTATTGCTATAAGTCGCACTGGAAGTGCACAGCAATTGGTTATTATGACTCATGGTGGGTGGAAGGAACTTGAAAGATCAGCCACATTGTTTCGTCGGCAGGTTGGCGACGGGTGGACTAGTGTGCCTCAGGGGATGCGAGTGGATTTTTATACAGAAGATAAAAATTTCACCAAGGGGGCAAGTGTTCTTTCGGAAGTGAGTAAGCGGCCAAAGGATGCACTAAATGGATTGGAGTTTGAGTCTGGTTTAACTAAGGATGATTTAGATATGCTGGCTAAGACTCGCAATAAATCTACCGATGCAATTTTGGAGGAAATGAGGAGCTTTGCTATATATAGAAAAGACAAAGTTTCCGAAGGTTGTTTAGTTAAAGATTATGCCTTATACCATCATGAGAGCACGGATTCTTTGTTAAAAGAGCATCAAAGTCATCCAGTAAGTGAAGATGTTGATATCGCGTTTGTGATAGACAAAAAGCATAAGAAACATCTATCCGATATCTTTAAAGCAATCAAACTATCTGGAATAGAATATAAGGTTATTCATTTTGGTGCGTGTAGGGTTGAACGAAATGGTTCAGCAGTGCCTAATTTTGAATAGACTTTATGTAGGCTTGAACTTTTGAGTTTTGATTAGTTGTGGATGAAGAAAAAGCTACAGCCATCTAAGCTTATCGAGGAGCATGATAACTGTAGCTTTTATCTTAAAATTAAATCGCTATTTCATT
>NZ_JAWOQN010000275.1:0-868 GCF_033337395.1 Vibrio sp. YT-19(2023)
TTGGTGTCTGGTGATTTGTTCCTAGAGCCAAATTTAGCAGCCGCCATCTCGGTCATCTTAATGGCGCTGTTGGCGTTTATTACGGTGATTAACCAGTGGCTGATTGCCAAAAGTTACGCAGCTAAGAAAAGCAGGAAGTAAACCATGCAAGACGTAAATTCTCGATTCCATAAAAGCGTCGTTTACACCATCGTCGGAATCATGCTGATCCCGATTCTAGCGACGTTCATTTACTCGATTTCTTCTCGCTGGGGCGCAACGATTCTGCCTGATGGTTTCACTTTTGACTGGTACATTAAACTGCTAACAGATCCTCGCTTCTTACAGGCATTTGGTCGCTCGCTCTTTATTGGCCTTTCAGCACTAGCGCTGAGTGTTGTTCTCGTACTGCCTGCAATTTTCGTGGTGTTTTACTACTTTCCGAAACTCGACAAGCTGATGAATATCCTGATTTTGCTGCCATTTGCAGTACCACCCGTGGTTTCGTCTGTGGGCCTTCTTCAACTCTATGCCGACAGTGAAATTTCCCTTATAGGCACACCTTGGATTTTAGTGGGCACTTACTTCACCATCGCATTGCCATTTATGTATCGCGCTATTTCCAACAGCTTTGAAGCCATCAATTTACATGATTTGATGGACGCCGCGCACTTGCTTGGCGCAAGTACGACCAAAGCTTTTTTGTTGATCATTTTGCCCAATTTAAAGAAAGGTTTAATGGCATCGTTGTTCCTCTCCTTCTCATTCTTACTAGGAGAGTTCGTGTTCGCCAATATTTTGGTTGGCACTCGCTACGAAACCCTACAAATCTACTTGTACAACATGCGTCAAACCAGCGGCCACTTCACATCTGCGCTCGTGCTGACCT
>NZ_JAWOQN010000276.1:0-866 GCF_033337395.1 Vibrio sp. YT-19(2023)
TTGCGTTAAGAGAAACCATTGCTCAAAAAATTGAAGTGGAGCGAGTGTAATGCAGTATCAAGTTCTTACCGTAGGTAACCCAAACAGCGGTAAAACCACTCTTTTTAATGGTTTGACTGGTGCCAAACAGCAAGTCGGTAACTGGGCGGGTGTGACTGTTGAGAAAAAAACGGGTCAATTTAAGCACGCGGGTGATGAATTTTTACTGACGGACTTGCCGGGCATTTACTCTCTGGACAGCGGTAACGATAGTAACAGTATCGATGAATCCATCGCTTCTCGTGCGGTGTTGACGCACCCAGCTGATTTGATCATCAACGTGATTGATGCCACCAGCTTAGAGCGCAGTCTATATATGACGCTGCAACTTCGTGAGCTTGGTCGTCCGATGGTTGTTGTTCTCAACAAAATGGATGCGTTAAAGCGTGAACGTCAGATGATCAACATTGCTGAGTTAGAAAAGACGCTAGGTTGCCCAGTGATCAGTTTGTCTGCCACTAATAAAGCACAAGTTGCTGAGTTTAAAGAAAGGCTCCACAAAGCCATAGTTCAGGGTGTTGCGCTAAAAGACCGCTCTTTGAATTACGGCGATAAGATGGAAGCAGCGATCGAGCATATTTCTTCTCTATTTAACGATCAAACCGTTTCTCATCGTGCATTAGCGATCCGTGCTCTAGAAAAAGACACGATGGTTCTCAATAGCCTGTCCGATCTTGATAGAAGCAAAGTACTGGAAGCGATTGCGACTTTAGATTTGGATATTGATTTACACGTTGCGGATACCAAATACACTCATCTGCACGAACAATGCAAAAAAGTTCGCCGCAGTGAAGGCAAACTCAGCCGCAGTGTTACCGAAAAACTTG
>NZ_JAWOQN010000277.1:0-864 GCF_033337395.1 Vibrio sp. YT-19(2023)
TTCGTCAGCGCCACGAGAAGTAAGCGTCTGTTCTGGCTTTACACCCGCGTAGGCAGCGTAAGCAGAAATAAGCGCTTTTGGCTGGCATTCGCTGTAGCGGTTTAGGCGAGCAAAATCCGTTTTATACTCATTATTAAATGGAGATTCATTGGCGTTGAGCCAAACGTCACCCGTGCCGCCAATTCGGCGAGCAGATAAATACGGGGTTAATTCTTGAACTTGTTTGCGTGCTAGCTTTTCCATCTCTTTACTCTCTTATTATCTATTTTTGGTCAGCTTTTCTACTCGGATGGTGACTGCACGTTTGTGAGCGTCGAGACCTTCCGCCTCCGCCATCGTAACCACAGTCGGAGCGAGATTCTGTAAACCTTCAGCCGATAACTCTTGCACTGTCATTCGTTTAGAAAAGTCGGCAAGGCCAAGGCTTGAGTAAGTACGAGTATACCCGTAAGTTGGAAGCACGTGGTTAGTTCCCGACGCATAATCACCTGCAGATTCAGGAGACCAATCGCCAAGAAAGATAGAGCCCGCATTATCTAGTAGTGGAAGTAGCTCACGCGGGTTCTTCGTTTGCACAATTAAGTGCTCAGGGCCGTAGTAGTTAGAGATAGAAACCGCTTGTGTGATTGACTCAGAAATAATAATCAGACTCGAAGCCAACGCCTTCTGCGCGATGTCTGCACGAGACAAGGCTTTTAGTTGACGCTGCACGGCATCCGTTACTTGATCCGCGACAATTGGTGATGGTGTCACAAGAACCACCTGTGAATCAGGGCCGTGCTCAGCTTGGCTTAACAGGTCTGCTGCGATGAAGTCTGGATCTGCGGTTTCGTCTGCAATCACAAGAACTTCAGAAGGGCCAGC
>NZ_JAWOQN010000278.1:0-862 GCF_033337395.1 Vibrio sp. YT-19(2023)
ATACCATTCGGCATGTATGCCGCATCGGTAAAGGTGAGAAGTTCACTTGCTACGCTTTGACCAAGCTTGTCACCCAGTGGCGAGATGCCTTTCATCGCACTCACACCAGAAAACGCACTGCCGAAAGCACCGAATAAACTTGCTAGCGCATTGATGTGGAAGATAGCCGGATAGTTACCTGTCGCAACTGGTACTCCATCAAGGAGGTCGCGAGCAAGGTTATAACCGCCTTCAATGCAGTAAGTTGAATTCAACTCATCAAAACGGCGACCTAGCGACATTCTACCTGCCATCGACTGTTTGCCATCTTTTTCAAATAAGGTATACGCGTAACAAGTGAACGATCGCTCGAAGTGTTGACATAACGTACCCTGAGTATTCGCGATGATGAGCTGAGTTTCGCCGTCACTGTAACCATTGTATGGTGAGCTTGAAGCGTGAGGCAAAGCCACAACACCTTGCTCAAGCGCAAGGGACAGTTCAATTTTCTCATCGACCGATGTGGTATCGGCTTGCGCAATTTCTGCAACATCAGTGGTGATTTTGCTGTTTACGCAGCTGATGGTTTGATGTTCATCTTGCTTAGAAAAACGAGCACTTTGCAGCGCGTTGGCGAGCATCAAATCTAAACTTGGTTGCTCTAGTGATTCAGAATAACTGGTCGCGACACGAGCATCTTTAATGACTCGAACACCCAGCACTTGGCTTGAGCTGACTTTGTACTCATCCAACTTGCCTTGGTTTGCTTTCAGCGAAAAGCTGCTGTTACGGTTCACAATCACATCCGCTTCCGCACCTTGACGTTTGGCTTCTGACAGGACGTAATCAACCGCGTTAAGAAGTTGTTGTTCTTGGCTCATTA
>NZ_JAWOQN010000027.1:0-66540 GCF_033337395.1 Vibrio sp. YT-19(2023)
GGTAGTTCAGTTGGTTAGAATACCGGCCTGTCACGCCGGGGGTCGCGGGTTCGAGTCCCGTCCACTCCGCCACTTATATTAAGCCTCAGTCGAAAGACTGAGGCTTTTTTCGTTTTGGTTACCCGACTTACCTTAAACCCACTTTCATATTGAAACCTTGCATCGAGAGGCCGGCTTCCCTCTGGCGATGCTTTCTAAGCCCTGTTATGAGTGAAGTGGAACGCAGTTTTGTGTGGTTTCTGCAGTCTCGAGCGCTACTTTTGAGCCCCTGTGCTTAACTTACCAAAGCTTCCTTTATTATTACCTGGAGAATTTATTCACTAGGTTATGTTATTTTCGGGGGAGATTTCTCTGCTTTAGATGTTTTGATTTAGCCATAGGCGCTTATTAATATAAACTCAGCGCATTTAAAACTTTCCAAACATGGATTTTGTTTTGTCGATCTATTTAAGCCAGTGTCTTAAAGTATATTCGCTACTTCTTCCCTCTAACCCTCTCCAACCTTCAAAGCCACCACTACGTACGTATAACGTGAGCGGTATAGGTGCTTTCATAGCTGTGTTTGCTGAGTAAGCAGTTCACCTGGCACATTGACTGAGGAAAAGTCTTCTTTCTGTGGACCTTCGTGTAAGTCACGATAGTTTTAATAATTATCTGGTACTTTTTATTCTAAAGGTGTACGCTTCACATCGAATATTTTTTCGACAGTAAATCATGTTATATCTCTTGTTTAAAAGCTTTGTAAGAAGGCTGAACTCCATGCAAAAAACGCGATGAAGTGTTGCTCGGAGTCTTAAATTAATCTTCATCAGGTGTTTTATGTGTGGGTAGCTTCGCTGAAGTTATACGCAGGAGCTTGTACACCTGATAAAAGAGAAGAGATGGCCGGTGATATTTCATCATCGGCCTTTTTGTATCTGTTAAGCAGCTACAAAGCATTACCCAGTATTGAAATAAGGGCCGGTATTGATCACCGGCCCTTTTTTATTTGGTTGAAAACATGAGTATTTTACAAGTTAAAAATTTGTCTTATCAGATAGCTGATAAGACGTTATACAACAACGTGACCTTTCGTATTAACGTGGGAGAGAAAATAGGTATCACCGGAGCGAATGGTGTTGGAAAAAGCACCTTATTGAAACTGCTTTTCGGTGAATTATCTGCAGATAAGGGCTGCATTGAATGGTTACCAAACCTTGAGGTGGGGTATTTAGAACAACATTTTAAGATCGATAATGTGCTGACAGTTCATGAGTGTTTAAAGGGCTCTTTTGAGAGTTTATACGCTGCAGAGCAAAAGCTTTGGACTTTGTATCATGCGATGACCGAGTCTCACTCTACATCTCTTTTAAGCCAAGTCGCTCGGCTACAGGCATATTTAGAAGATGAAGACTTCTATGCAATTAATACCAAAATTGAACGAGTTGCTGTAGGTCTTGGTATTTATCAATTTGGCTTAGATACACCGCTTATCTCGCTAAGTGGCGGTCAAAGGCACAAAGTCCTTTTAGGCAGGTTGTTACTTCGCAACCCCGATGTGTTAATTCTTGATGAGCCGACAAACTATCTTGATGCTCCGCACATTGAATGGCTAGTCACGTTTCTCAATGATTACATTGGTACCGTTTTACTGGTTTCTCATGATGTTGATTTTCTTAATCAAGTAGCGACCAGTATTTGTGATATTGATTATCAAACGGTTCGAAAATACAGCGGTACTTATGTCAAAGCAATGCAGCAAAAGCAGCACGACGGTGCTTTATTAGAAAAGCAATATAAGGCTCAGCAAAGTGAAATTCGAAAGTTAGAGCAATTTATTGCCCAAAATGGTGCAGGAGTTAACGCCAGTCTTGCTAAAGGGCGTAAGAAGAGACTGGATAAAATCGAACGTATTCAACTGAATCATGTAGAGAAAGTATCGACGTTTGACTTTGCTTACCAGCCCATTGAGCAACCGAATGTGGTTGAGGCAAAAGCGTTGATGATCGGTTATCAGCAGCCTCTGCTTCCAGTATTTGATATCACGTTAGCGCGCGGGGAAAAGTTGGTTGTTGCTGGCTTTAACGGGCGTGGGTAAGTCGACCTTACTTAAAACCCTGATGGGGAAGATCGAGCCACTCTCTGGTGAGGTGGTATTGGCAAAAGGTGCAATGATTGGTTATTTTTCTCAAGATTTGTCTTGGCGCCATCCTCAGAACACGCCTGAACAGGAGCTGTGCTCTTGTGCGCCAACAATCTCAAGCAAAGAGTCACGCAAGCTATTAGCTCGCTTTGGGATCACGGGGGATAAGACGCAGCGCCACTTAGATACATTGAGCGGTGGTGAGCAAACTCGGGTGAAACTGTGTTGTTTATCGGTTCAGAAATGCAATGTTTTGCTGTTGGACGAACCAACAACACATTTGGATAGCAGCAGCAAAAATGCGCTTAAAGAGGCTCTCCAGCGCTTTTCCGGTAGCGTGATTGTGGTATCTCATGAGAAGGCATTTTTGCAATCTTGGCCTGATAGAGTTTTAGATATTTCGTTGCTCACTTGTGCTGAATCGAAAACAGAACAGGAGGTGGAGCTATGATGCAGTCCATGATCCTATTTCTCGTTGCTTTTCTTGTTGGTGCTGATGAGTTGATGCTTGGATCTATTCTTGAACCCATCGGAAATGATTTAAGTGTTCAACCGAGTCAGGTGACCTTATTTATTACGGCATATAGTTTAGCCATAGCAATTTGCGCTCCTTACTTGGGCCGTTTATCAGACCGAGTTGGGCGTATTCGTATCATGGTGCCTGCTTGCTTTGTATTTGGGGTTGCGTCTATTACGACGGGCATAGTTCATGATTTTGAACTTGCTATTGCAACTCGAGTGATCACTGGTATTGCAAGTGCAGGCATGTTACCAATTGCATTCGCGTTAGCGGGAGACGCGAAGGGTAATAGAGCGATGCGTCAAATTGTGATGGTTCAGGCGGGATTAACGCTAGGTATGATAACTAGCCCTGCGATCGGAGCATTGTTGACCCAGCTTTTATCATGGCGTGCCGCTTTTATTATTTTGGGCGTTGCGGCTCTTCTTGTCAGTGCTATGAGCGTAGTGTTCATGAATGACCAGCATGATGAGTCCCAAATGTCAGATGCTCTGCCACCTATAACAGGTGTAATTCATGTTCCTGGCGCGTTGAGGGCGATTTTAGCGATGTGTTTAGGTCTAGGGGGAGGTATTGGTGTATTTAACCTGATAGGCCTTCATATTCGAGATACCAGCGATTTGGCGCTCGGTTGGGTGGGCGCTATTTATGCAGCTCTAGGGATCGTGAGTGTGGTTGGAAATATGTGCGTGGCAAGAGCTTCTCGCTGGCTTGGTAGCTCTCGAGCCGTTATGCGAGTGGCCTTAATGGTGTGCATACCTTGTAGTGCATGGGTGTTCTCAAATGAGATGAGTACGGTGACCGCTTATCTTCCAGCTCTAGTGCTCTGGTCTCTCGCTGGAGGGGTTGGTTCTCCGGCATTACAAGCACATATCGCAAGCTTATCTGATGAATATCGAGGTGTGTTAATGTCTTTTGGAATGAGTATGATGCACTTTGGTGTCGCGATTTGGTCTGCCTTGGCGGGCTTCGCGTATTCTGTAGGCAATGAATGGGTCGCTTTCGTGGCTTTGCTATTGTTTGGCTCAGCAGTAGTTATCTTAAAGCCAGTTGGTAATACTGAACAAAGTGAGCGTTATTCGTAGTGTTTTAGTAGATAAAGAAAAGCCGTTACCTAAAAAGGTAACGGCTTGTTCCAAATACTTTTTGAAAAACGGTCTTAGTTCATGCCGTATTTCTTAAGTTTCTTGCGAAGAGTACCGCGGTTGATACCCATCATAGTTGCTGCGCGAGTTTGGTTACCGCGAGTGTACTGCATGATAGTATCTAGTAGTGGCTGTTCAACTTCAGCTAGAACTAATTCGTATAGTTCTGTTACTTCCTGGCCGTTTAGTTGAGCAAGGTAGTTTTTAAGAGACGCTTTAACAGAGTCACGTAAAGGCTTCTGAGTAATCTGGTCTTGTGACGTTACTGTAGTTACTGTTAATGCTTCTGAAGTCAGATTTTGTTCGAACATATTCGGTCTAGCTCTTCTCTTAATTATGATGCAACGTTATCAAAATAACCTTCTAACGCCTCAATTTGCAGCGGAGCTGCGTCGATAGCGTTGAAGGTACGGCGAAACTCACTTGCCTGTTCATGCTCTTTCAGGTACCACCCAACGTGCTTGCGCGCGATACGTGGACCTAAGAACTCCCCATAAAATTCATGCAGAGCATTTACATGACCAAGCATAATGGTTTTCACTTCCTCAGTTGGAAGTTCCTCCATTGTGGTGCCGTTTTCCAAATAGTGATGGATTTCCTGGAAAATCCAAGGACGACCCTGGGCAGGGCGTCCAATCATTAAAGCGTCCGCACCGGTGTACTCCAGTACAAATTTGGCTTTCTCCGGGCTATCGATATCACCGTTCGCGATAACCGGAATTGAAATCGCCTCTTTTACCGCTTTAATGCTGTCATATTCGGCCTCACCTTTGTACATACATGCTTTCGTTCTGCCATGCAGAGCAAGAGCTTGTATGCCGCAGTTTTCGGCTAATTTAGCGATCTGGACACAGTTCTTGTTGTCTGTATCCCAGCCAGTTCGAGTCTTTAACGTTACAGGAACGTCCACTGCATTCACGACCGCTTTCAAAATCTCTTCGATAATGTTTGGGTATTGAAGCAGAGCAGAGCCCGCTAGCTTCTTATTCACTTTTTTTGCCGGGCAGCCCATGTTGATGTCGATGATTTGTGCACCGTTCTCAACACTGAATTGAGCTGCGTCCGCCATAAGCTGTGGATCGGAACCTGCAATCTGTACAGAGCGAATGCCCGATTCGCCCTCGTGTACCATGCGCTGTTTCGACTTTGACGTTCCCCATAGTTTTGGGTTAGCGGACATCATTTCACTGACGGCCATTCCCGCACCATAGCGAAGACACAACTCGCGAAACGGTCTATCCGTTACACCAGCCATAGGGGCTACGATTAGATTGTTCTTAAGTTGATAGTTTCCGATTTTCAAAACGTCATCACAGTTCTGTACCAGCAAGGGCGCGCATTTTACGCATTTTTTCACTGCGTGAAAAGACTAATATTTGAGCATTTACAAATTGTTTTTGTAAATTGTATGAATTTCAAACAATTAGCTCTGAAAACCTTGTCTAGCCTTGCTTACGACCAGAGATGCGACACCATTCACTTTGCTCAACAATCGGGTCAATGTGAAGCTCGTCACGGTAATAGTTCGCAACATCTTCAGCTTGAGTGTCTAATACGCCGGACATAGCGAGGTCGCCATTTGGCTTAACTAGCCCTTTGATGATAGGTGCAAGTTCACGTAAAGGTCCCGCAAGGATGTTGGCCACAACGACGTCAGCGACGAGACCTTCTGGTTGATTTTGCGGTAAGTAAACTTCTAGTTTGTCTGCAACGCCATTACGCTCAGCATTGTCTTTTGAAGCAAGCAGGGCTTGAGGATCAATGTCGATCCCTATCACTTTTTCAGCGCCCAGTTTGATCGCTGCGATCGCAAGAATACCTGAGCCACAACCGAAGTCGATAACGGTCTTACCGCTTAAGTCCATGCTTTCTAGCCACTCAAGACAAAGTGCTGTTGTAGGGTGAGTACCCGTACCGAATGCAAGGCCTGGATCCAACATAACATTAACAGCGTCAGGATCTGGAATGTCGCGCCAGCTTGGACAAATCCATAAGCGTTCACCAAATTTCATTGGGTGGAAGTTTTCCATCCATTCGCGTTCCCAGTCTTTATCTTCAAGCTGTTCTACTTTGTAAGCAAAATTGTCAGCCAGCATGTTGCTCGCTTTAACTTGGTCGATGATGAAGTTAGTGTCTGCTTCTGCATCATACAGTGCCAGAATATCAGTATCGCCCCATAAGCGAGTTTCGCCAGGTAGAGGTTCGAATACAGGTGTATCCTGCGCGTCTAAGAATGTAACAGACAGCGCGCCAGTCTCTTCCATTAGCATATCGCCGATTTGCTCAGCGTTTTCATTGGTCGCGTTGAGTTTGATTTGAATCCAAGGCATTGGTTTTTGCTCTTAAAGTGAATGAAGTGGCGCAGAGTTTACCAGAACTCTACGATTTGTTTGAGTATATACCCAAATAAGCCGATTTATATGTTGAGCCCTTTGCGTACATATAAAACAAAAATGCCCACGGGAGTGGGCATTTTTTAAGACGTTTGCTTAGGCTTATTGTAAGCCAAGCTTCTTCTCTAGGTAGTGGATGTTTGCACCACCGTGTTGGAAGTTTTCGTCATTCATAATGGAGAATTGCAGTGGCACGTTAGTTTTGATGCCTTCGATGATCATCTCACCCAGTGCGTTTTTCATACGTGCAATCGCTACATCACGGTTCTCACCGTAAGTGATCAGTTTACCAATCATTGAATCGTAATGAGGTGGTACTGTGTAGCCTGTGTAGATATGAGATTCCCAACGTACACCCATACCGCCAGGAGCGTGGAAACGCTCGATCTTACCCGGAGATGGTAGGAAGCGCTCAGGGTCTTCTGCGTTGATACGACACTCAATCGCATGGCCACGGATCTTAATATCATCTTGAGTGAATGACAGAGGCTGACCCGCTGCAACACGAAGCTGTTCTTTGATTAGGTCGATGCCAGTAACCATCTCTGTTACTGGGTGCTCTACCTGAATACGAGTGTTCATTTCGATGAAGTAGAACTCACCGTTCTCGTATAGGAATTCAAACGTACCTGCGCCGCGGTAACCGATCTCGATACATGCACGAGTACAGCGTTCACCGATGTACTTACGCATTTCTTCTGTGATACCAGGTGCTGGAGCTTCTTCCACTACTTTTTGGTGACGACGTTGCATTGAACAGTCACGCTCACCAAGGTGGATTGCGCCGCCTTGACCGTCAGCAATAACCTGAACTTCAACGTGACGAGGGTTTTCTAGGAATTTCTCCATGTAAACCATGTCATTGTTGAACGCCGCTTTTGCTTCAGCACGTGTCATTGCAATGGCTTGGATAAGGTCTTTCTCTGCGCGAACAACACGCATACCACGACCGCCGCCGCCGCCAGATGCTTTGATGATTACTGGGTAACCAATGCGCTTAGCAAATGCTTTGTTTTTCTCTTCGTCATTGTCTAGAGGGCCGTCAGAACCCGGTACACAAGGAACGCCTGCTTTCTTCATTGCATTGATAGCAGATACTTTATCGCCCATTAGGCGGATAGTGTCTGCCTTTGGACCAACGAAGATGAAACCACTGCGCTCAACTTGCTCTGCGAAGTCTGCGTTCTCAGACAGGAAGCCGTAACCTGGGTGGATAGCCACAGCACCAGTCACTTCTGCTGCAGAAATGATGCGTGGAATGTTTAGGTAGCTGTCGATACCACGAGCAGGGCCGATACATACGGTTTCGTCTGCGAGTAGTACGTGCTTAAGATCGCGGTCAGCTGTCGAGTGAACAGCGACGGTCTTAATACCTAATTCTTTACAAGCGCGAAGAATACGAAGTGCAATTTCACCTCGGTTCGCGATGACTACTTTGTCTAGCATAAGGCAAGCCCCGCTTATTCGATTACAACAAGAGGTTGGTCGAATTCAACTGGTTGGCCGTCTTCAGCTAGGATTGCTGTAACAACGCCAGATTTGTCCGCTTCGATTTGGTTCATCATTTTCATTGCTTCAACAATACATAGAGTATCGCCAGCATTTACTTTCTGACCCACTTCTACGAATGCTTTAGAGTCTGGGCTTGGAGAGCGGTAGAAAGTACCAACCATTGGAGAAAGAACTTGGTGACCTGCAGGTGTTGCTGCTGGAGCTTCTGCTGCTGGCGCTTCCGCTACTGGTGCCGCTGCTACTGGAGCAGGTGCCGCCGCTGGAGCTGCTGCGTAGTGAATTGGTGCTTGAGGGGCTGCAGTGCCATGACGGCTGATGCGCACTGACTCTTCACCTTCAGAGATCTCTAGCTCAGCAATGCCAGACTCTTCAACTAACTCAATTAGCTTCTTGATTTTACGAATATCCATCTTTTCTTTCTCTTTTATCTTGTGATTAAGACAACCCTCGTAGGGTTGCAGAGTGTTAGGGTTACTTTGCCTGTAGCTTATTGATCGCTGCAGACAGAGCAAATTCATAACCTTGTGCGCCTAAACCGCAAATCACACCCTCTGCTTTATCTGACAGATAAGAGTGATGACGGAATGGTTCACGTGCGTGCACATTTGATAAGTGCACCTCAATAAATGGGATGGCGACGCCAAGTAATGCATCTCGCAGCGCCACACTAGTATGAGTGAAAGCCGCTGGATTGATGATGATGAAGTCAATCTTGCCATAGGCAGCGTGAATGGCTTCAATCAGTTCGTACTCACGATTTGATTGTAGGTGTTCCAGTTCTACCCCAGCGTTATGGGCTTGCTCTGTAAGAGTATCCACAACTTGAGCTAAGGTACTGTGACCATAGTGTGTCGGTTCGCGCAGACCCAATAGATTAAGATTTGGTCCGTTTAGAACAAGAATCCGTGACTTTGCAGACATTGTGTTGCTATCTTCCCTTATCGTGAGTGGAACGTTTATATTCCCAAATATACGATAGTTCAGCACGATTTTTTTGTTAAAACCGAGCAAATTTTAAAAAATCGACCAAGATTATAGCTAATTCATAGCAATTAGCAGCAATTTACTGGTCTAATCTCCTAATAGCCACTCTCGTTTCTGTAACCAAGTTAACAAAAACAACATAATTGCCATATTTTTTGTGTGGCCAATTTGTGCACTAAAGCAAAAAACCGCCATGAGTGATGGCGGTTTTTAAAGTGCTTTTAAAACAGTTGGTTGAATTTATGCCAATTCTGCTTTCTCTGCGATAAGTTTATCTACAACGCTCGGATCGGCAAGCGTTGATGTGTCTCCGAGGTTGCTGGTATCACCCGTTGCAATTTTACGCAGGATTCGACGCATGATCTTACCAGAACGAGTCTTCGGTAAGGAATCCGTCCAGTGCAGTACATCTGGTGTTGCAATTGGACCAATCTCTTTACGCACCCAATCTTTCACTTCTTTGTGTAGCTCTGCTGACGGGAATTCACCATCGTTCAAGGTAATGTAAGCGTAGATAGCTTGGCCTTTGATATCATGCGGAATGCCCACAATAGCGGCCTCAGCAATTTTATGATGTGCGACAAGAGCCGATTCTATTTCAGCGGTACCCATGCGGTGACCCGACACGTTTAGTACGTCATCAACACGGCCCGTGATCCAGTAGTAACCGTCTTCGTCACGACGAGCCCCATCACTAGTAAAGTACATTCCCTTGAAGGTTGAGAAGTAGGTCTGTTCAAAGCGCTCGTGGTCGCCATAAACAGTACGCATCTGACCTGGCCATGAATCAAGGATCACCAAGTTACCTTCTGCTGCGGTTTCTTCAATGATGTTGCCCATGTTATCAACCAGTGCAGGTTGGACTCCGAAGAATGGTCGAGTTGCTGAGCCTGGTTTTAAATCTGTTGCACCTGGTAGTGGTGCAATTAAGATACCGCCGGTCTCTGTTTGCCACCAAGTATCAACGATAGGCGAGCTCTCGTTACCAATCGTTTTGTAGTACCACTCCCACGCTTCAGGGTTGATAGGCTCACCTACTGAACCCATCACACGTAAGCTTGAACGAGATGTCCCTGCTACCGCTTCGTTACCTTTTGCCATTAGTGCACGAATAGCGGTTGGCGCAGTGTAGAGAATGTTCACTTGGTGCTTATCAACCACTTCACTCATACGAGCCGTGCTTGGGTAGTTTGGAACACCTTCAAACAGAATGGTTTTGGCCCCGTTCGCTAGTGGACCATAAATTAGGTAAGTATGGCCTGTAATCCAGCCCACATCCGCGGTACACCAGAAGGTTTCACCTGGTTGATAATCGAAGACATATTTAAAGGTCATTGCCGCGTAGACGAGGTAACCGCCTGTAGTATGTAGTACGCCTTTAGGTTTACCTGTCGAGCCAGATGTGTAGAGGATGAACAGCGGGTCTTCGGCTTTCATCTCTTCTGGTGGGCAAACGTCAGAAACGTTGGCTGTTGCTTCGTGCCACCAAACATCACGGTGTTCATGCCATTCAACATCACCACCTGTACGTTTAAGCACGACGACTTTATTGATGGTTTTTACGTCTGGGTTGGTTAGTGCTTCATCCACGTTCTTTTTCAGTGGAACAGCGCGTCCGCCACGTACGCCTTCGTCTGCGGTGATCACGACTTTAGCGTCAGAGTCGATGATACGGCCGGATAGCGCTTCTGGTGAGAAACCGCCAAATACTACGGTGTGAACCGCACCAATACGGGTACAAGCGAGCATAGCCACAGCGGCTTCTGGCACCATTGGCATGTATAGACACACCACGTCGCCCTTGCGTACGCCTTGCTCTTTCAATGCGTTGGAGAATTTACACACTTCTTTGTGCAGTTCGTTGAAAGTGAGTGTTTTGTCGTCGGCTGGATCATCGCCTTCCCAAATGATGGCGACGTCGTCCCCGTGTTCTGCAAGATGACGGTCAATACAGTTAGCCGAGACGTTCAGTGTGCCATCTTCAAACCAGCGAATATCAACATGGCCAGTGTCGAAAGAAGTGCTTTTTACTTTGGTGAAAGGTTTGATCCAATCAACGATTTTGCCGTGTTCGTTCCAGAAGCCCTCTGGATCGGTTACCGACTGCTGATACATGGCTAAGTAAGTATCATTATCCGCGTGTGTATGAGTTTTAATATTTTCTTTTACCGGATAAACGTGGGCTTCGCTCATGGCTTCTCTCCTTGTGCCTTATTTCTCGGCCTTACACCAATCTAGATAAGATTTTGAATATATTTTTGTAGGGCTGTTTTTTGGTTCTAAATAACTTGGTCGTGGTAATGACGACGTTGTGCTTATAACTGTCAGTCACCGCGCGTATTTCCACAATTAGACTTTAGGATGAGAGTGATGGAAGCGCCGGGAAATCGCTGAAACAAAAGTATTTCTGGGAGCTAGGTCAACTGATTTTTATGTATACGGTGCGGTTAGGTTGGGTAAATCGCCTTTCGTTAAGCGGACAAAGACCAAAGCGGCAGAAATCGCGTCTTGCAAGGCGTCGTGTTTGTCTTGGATAGGAAGTTCGAGGTGTTTACAAATGGCATCCAGACTTAAGTCGAAGTAGGCATTCGGCAAATGTCGTTCCAACTTATCGTGATAAATCTGACTGACCTCGATAAGTGGGTTAGGAAGTGGGAAGCCAAGTTGCCGCAGACAAGCAAGGTCTAAGATCTTTTTATCGTAACGAATGTGATAGCCCACAAGTGGTCGGTTGCCGATAAAGTCGAGCAGCTCGAGCAGCGCCTCTTTTTCACTGATGCCATCGACTAAGTCTTGGTGGCGAATTCGATGGATCTTGACCGAGCCAGAGTCGAGCGATTGTGGCGCGCGTAAGCGGACTTCAAATGGTTGACTGGTGATGATGCGGTTGTCGATGATCTTGGTGGCTGCAATAGTCACCAGCTCGGCACGATTTGGGTCAAGGCTGGTGGTTTCGCAGTCAAGAGAGACGTATTCTGTTTTATCTGGCGTGCAAAACAGCGACTGATAAGGCGAGCCTTTCAATTTGTAGTACCAGTATTTGCGTTGTAACCAGTTCATTGCTTACGCCTCTGTGATTTATGAAAATCAGGGTTAATCACGAATTTGATAATGGAAGCCTAAAAATTGCTTAAATTTCTTCACCACATGTAAGCTGTGGCGAAGCAAATCACGCTCAGTTCTATCCAGTTGTTTAATATCAATGTTATTCAACGCTTCTTGCTTTTTGAGTTGCTGATTAAGGCGAAGTTTAAAGAACAATTTTAGTGCTTCGTTGAGATTATCTGCTGTTTCGGGTTCTAAGATGCGCTTATTTCTCAGAGCTTCAATGCGTTCAAACGTGTTCTTCTCTTCAATGGCATACTCCAAAGACAAGGCGCGAATGCCGTGTACAATTGGGAAAATACCGCCGCGTTTAATGTCCAATCCGTCTTTAGCACTTTTTACGTTGCCAAATAGAGTTAGGGGCACCGAAAACTGCAAGGCAGGGCGAGTAAAGTCAGACAATATCAACATGCGATCTTTCATTGTGTCACGAAGATGCGCCGCAATTGGAGCCAGCAGCTCGCAATTCCCAGCAACAGCATGGGCGTCACTGAAAATAGCTAAGTCCATGATTTGTTCTGGTTCGGCTTTAGCTATCCAGTGGTTTAGGGTACTTATCCATTCTTGCTGTGTTTTGACCCATTTCGGGTTGTTAACCATCACTTTACCAGGGCAAAGTGGATAACCGAGCTGTTGTAGGGTGTGTGTGAAGGATCGCATCACTTGTTCGCAATGAGGCCATTCCAAACCATCTTGAATAATCAGGGCATTGTCTTGATCGGTTTTGAGAATTTGCTCTCCTCGGCCTTCAGAGCCGAGTACGATCAAGCAACAATGGTCGTGCAAGGCTGGTGGTATCACTAACTCGAACGCTTTCTCGATAATTTGTTCGTTTACGGCTGAGATCAGCTCCATGATGAAGCGAGTGCGGATGCCGTTTTTCAATAAGCTCTCGACCAATTGACGTTGGCGGTTTGAGGCCAAAGCGAGCTCTTCCACGCTGCTTGCTCGAGCAATACTGAGCGTTAACACGTGAGAGTGGGTTGAGAACGCGCTGAGAATTTGGGTCATATCCAGCATGCCGACGGCTCTGTTGCCTTCACATACCATGAGGCGTTTCATTCTGTTTCTGGTCATTGTGATCATGGCGTTGAATAGAAAGTCACCATCATCAACGTGATAAACAGGAAAGCTCGCGATCTCACCCACTGGTGTGTCGAGCGCGCAACCATCCAACATCACAGAATGCAGCATATTAGTACGAGTCACTATTGCGTACGGGTGGGCTGATGGCCATTTTTCCAATCGTGGATCATCGCCATGGAGTTGAACCAATGCAGCGTCAATCCCATTTTCTTTTAAGGAACGTGTTACCTCGTTAATTGGTGTATTTGGTTCGAGGATCATCGGTGGGTGATAAATGCTGCGGTCAACTTTAGTGAGAATAAACTCCGCTAAGTTTTGCTGTTGATGGGCCGCTTCGATGAGCTCTTGCCGTTTCGATAAATTGTTATCGAAATAGGCTGCAAACTGGCCATTTTCGTTGTAAAGGGCAAGGAAAACTTCTTTCGGCAGTAGGTAAGAGAGCGTGTCCTCAAGCGCGATGTAGTGATGACGTACCTTGTCTTCAAGTAACGAGCGTACATCGAACATATCGTCGTTGGCATAATGTGCGAACACTTCCTGTTGATCGTTGGAGCGCTCTTCTACCGCGCCTTTGATCAGAATATGTAAGTGGGGGTTCTTCTGTCCGCAGGATAAAATAATATCTCGAGCTCGATAGTAGGCGACGTCCAGAGACGATCGCAGTCGCGTTTGTTGTGCTTCAGTTAAGCGATCGAACGGTGGAGATTGCATGTTAAATTTGTCAGGCATGAGAACACCCAATAATGATGGAAGGAACACTCTCTAAGTCTGACAAATTTCTTACCGGAAGCCAGACGACTTTGGTCTAAATTACGATGTTTTCGCTTGAAGATGCCAAATGTCGCAAAGTTAGTATTCCATCGAGGAAACGATAAGTTTCTTATTCTTCCCTTTTTATAATACGCATGGCGATCCATAATTCCCGGCTCGAACGTTGGTGTTCCCGTTTTAGGATATTAGTAATGTTGAAACCTTCTCCGTATGGCTGGATTTCCCAGTACTTTCTCGGATTCTTCTTTGCGTATGGCGTGTATCTGCCATTTTGGTCACTTTGGTTTAAGGAGCAAGGAGTATCTTCGACAGATATCGGTTTGCTGGTCGGGTTAGGCCTTGCGACACGTTGTGTTGCCAATATCGTGATCACCCCACGAGTACACAAAGTCGAACATCTTATGCCTGCTTTACGTTGGTTGAGTTTCGCTGCCCTCCTTTTTGTTGGATTTCACTTTTTTACGGGTGGTAGCTTTTGGTTAATGGCACTAGCGACAGTGTTGTTCAATCTTTGTTGTGGACCGATTATTCCGTTGTCGGACGCGATGGCAAATTACTACGCTCGCCTGAAAATGCTCGATTATGGCCGCACGCGGCTATGGGGTTCGATCGCCTTTATCGCAGGCTCGACGGCAGTGGGCTACCTGGTGGCTGAATTTGGCTCCGATATGATCTTGTACACTGCGATGTTCGGCGTGTTTATCTCGTTGCTGTTTGCTATGCGACCGACTAACCCAATGCCTGTAACGCACGGTGGGCAAAGCGCAGAACGTCCAAAGCTGACCGCTCTTTTGACCGACAAGCCGATACTAAAATTCTTAGTGTTGGTGTCACTAATTCAGGGCAGTCATGCGGCTTACTACGGCTTTAGTGCGATTCACTGGAAGGCCGCTGGTCACTCGGAAGATGTCATTGGCTACTTATGGAGCTTGGGGGTGGCCGCAGAAGTGGCAGTGTTTGCAATGAGTAAGCGTTTATTCGTAGGTTGGTCAATACGCGCGCTGTTTATTGCTGCTGCCGTTGGTGTAATGATGCGTTGGGGTATTACGGCGTCGACAACATCAATTATTGCTTTGGTGATTGTTCAACTATTGCATGGTGTGACTTTCGCTACCGCACACATTGCCGCGATCCAATATATCCAAAACTCCGAAGAAAATAAGATCGTAGCGTTGCAAGCGTTGTATAACGCGATTCCGTTGGGCGCATTTATCGCGTTAATGACCGTATTGAGTGGCTGGGGTTATGAGCACTGGGGACCGCTTGTGTTCTGGGGCATGGCCGCGATGGGGTTATTGGCTCTGTTCATCAAGCTTGATTCGCAAGACCCACATCAGGTGGTTGATGTATCAGACAAGCCACTTGAAACACAGAATTAGATTTATGTAACAAAGGTTAAAAACTAAGCTTTGTCTCCGTTATCAAAGCAGTGTTAAATGAAACCTCTCCCTCATGGAGAGGTTTTTTTATTCTCTTGCTTTAAAAGTAGCAAGAAAGGCAAGAAAGGATATCGGATGCAAGGATGGCTGGTGGTTCCCGTTTCTTTAGCGTATTTGGGAGCTTTATTTATCATCGCGTGGTACGGCGACATTCAGAAAAGGTGGCTAGCGCGCTGGCGGCCTTGGATTTATAGCCTTTCCATTGCGGTGTACTGTACATCATGGACCTTCTACGGCACGGTCGGGCAGGCCAGCAGTAATCCTTGGTCTTTCTTGCCCATCTATATTGCTCCCATTTTAGTGTTTACCATCGGATGGCGCGTTTTAGCTCGGCTTATTTTGATTGCTAAACGGGAACACATCACGTCGATTGCTGACTTTATCGGAGCACGCTACGGTAAATCCCAAGGTTTGGCCGTGGTTGTTACGCTCATAGCGGTTGCGGGAATTTTGCCGTACATCGCTTTACAGCTGCGTGGTATCACTATGGGGCTTGAAATTATTGCACCAGAGCTGGCTACTGATTTTGGTTATCAAAACGATAGCGTGTCGTGGTTTGTTGTGGTCGCATTGGCGATTTTTACGATGCTATTCGGTACCCGCCACATTGATAACACGGAACACCATCGTGGGATGATGATGGCAATTGCCTTCGAATCCATTATCAAACTGCTGGCTTTTTTAGTTGTTGGTGTCTTCATTGTTTGGTTGGCGATGAACACCGAGAGTTTGAGCTTACTTGATGTTGCCGCGCAGACGTATCAGTCACCAAATATCCCGACTATATTGATTCATACTGTACTGACCATGCTGGCGATCGTTTGCCTTCCGCGACAATTCCATACGATGGTGGTAGAAAATGAACGTGCTCAAGATTTGCATGTGGCTCGTTGGTTGTTCCCCATTTATCTGATCTTAATGGGGATTTTTGTTTTACCTATTGCGTGGGTAGGGCAAGGTCTCTTGAGTGGCGCTTCGCCTGATACTTATGTCATCAGTGTGCCGATGTCGGTAGGGGCGAGTGAAATCGCCTTGCTTGCGTTTTTAGGCGGTACTTCAGCGGCAAGCGGCATGGTTATCGTATCGACGATTGCCTTAGCGATCATGGTCTCGAATGACTTGGTTATGCCATTGCTATTGCGTCGCATGCGACTGACGCAGCGTAACCACCACCATTTTTCTGAATTATTACTGCGGATCCGCCGTGGTTTGATTTTAGTTTTGTTGATTGGCGCGTGGTGTTTCTATCAAGCGTTGGACACCATTCATTCACTTTCTGCTATCGGCTTTCTCTCGTTCGCGGCTATCACGCAATTCGCTCCTGCGCTGGTTGGCGGTATGTATTGGCGTCAAGGGAATAAGAAAGGTGTGTATGTTGGCCTCGCGGTGGGTTTTGCTACCTGGTTGATTACGTTAATGAGCCAAACAGACATGCTTGCCGGAGACGCCAGTAATAACTTCCTGATCTGGTTGATTACACCACCAGAGGTATTGGCTAGTTTTGATATCGCGATTTCAGATTGGGGGATGATCCTCAGCGTGGTCGCTAATGCAGTGTGTTTTGTTGTGGTTTCTATGGCTACCCGACCAAGCCTAAGTGAGCGCTTACAATCGGCATCATTCGTTGGTACACCGCTGCCTGAAAGCGAAAATATGAGTCTGTACCAGAGCCGCGTTACGGTTGCAGAACTGGAAATGCTAGCGTCCAGATTTGTAGGACGAACGCGAGTTAAAGCGGCGTTTCAAGCCTACTGGAGCCAGCAACGAGAAGAGTTAATGCCGAATCAACAAGCGCCATCTTCTCTGATTCGGCATACGGAGCGTGTGCTAGCAGGGGTATTTGGAGCATCTTCTGCTAAGTTAGTACTTACTTCCGCTCTGCAAGGAAGAAACATGCAGCTTGAAGAGGTGGCGACTATCGTCGATGAAGCCTCTGAACTGTACGATTTTAGTCGGGGTTTACTCCAAGGCGCGATTGAGCATATTGGACAAGGTATTGCGGTCGTCGATAAGCAACTACGCTTGGTAGCGTGGAACCAACGCTATTTAGAACTCTTTGAATTTCCGCCAGGCCTGATTCAAGTAGGTCGACCGATTGCGGATGTGATTCGGCACAATGCAGAGCAGGGGTTGTGTGGCCCTGGTGACCCTGATGACCACGTTCGTCGCCGTGTTTATCACCTTGAGCAAGGAACTCGGCACACCTCTTCTCGGGTTCGTCCCGATGGTCGCGTGATAGAGGTGCAAGGTAACCCAATGCCAGGTGGTGGCTTTGTGATGAGCTTTACCGACATCACCGTATTCCGTGATGCAGAGCAAGCACTGAAAGACGCCAACGAGACATTGGAAGAAAGGGTACGTCTGCGGACTCGAGAATTAGAACAACTTAACAAGCAGCTGGTGGAAGCGACGCAGCGCTCGGATTTGGAATCGAAGTCCAAATCACGGTTCTTGGCGGCAGTAAGCCATGACTTGATGCAACCGCTCAACGCGGCGCGTCTATTCGCATCTTCACTATCGGAAGTCGCCAAAGACAGCGAAGCCAAAAAGCTGTCAGCACACATTGAAAGTGCTTTAGAGGCTGCCGAAGACTTAATTGGAGATTTGCTGGATATCTCGCGTTTGGAATCGGGCAAGTTGGAAGTCAACGTGCATGGCTTTGCGTTAAATGATGTGTTATCGAATTTGAATGCTGAGTTTAGTGCGTTAGCCAAACAGCAAGGTATAGAGTTCACCATGATTCCGTCCTCACTCATGGTTAAGTCGGATCCCAAACTGCTGCGCCGTGTGGTGCAAAACTTCCTGACCAATGCGTTTCGTTATAACCCGAATGGCAAAGTCGCACTCGGTGTTCGCCGCGTGAAAGGGCGAGTGCGTATTGATGTATGGGATAATGGAGTGGGGATTGAAGAAGAGAAGCAGCAAGAGATTTTTGAAGAGTTTAATCGCGGAACTCAAGTTCGTTCCGACCAAGGTCTCGGACTTGGTTTGGCGATTTCGAAAGGAATTGCTCAGGTACTTGGGCATGAAATTTCGATGCGCTCTTGGGTTGGAAAAGGCAGTGTTTTTTCCATCACCCTAGATAAAGCTGATCATGTTCAGCCTCATCCAGTTCACGTGGCAATGAGTAAGCAATCTGAACTTGGTCATCTGAGAATCCTATGTGTCGATAATGAGCCTGACATTCTAGTCGGCATGGAAAACTTACTTTCCCGATGGGGCTGCGATACACGAGTTGCGATTGATTTAGTTGAAAGTCTACAAGCGCTTGAGGATGGTTGGATTCCGGATGTAATTTTCTCCGATTACCGACTTGATGATGGTCGTACTGGTTTAGAAGTGCTACAGCAATGCCGCCTGAGATTAGGCCACAGCTTTGAAGGCGTCATCATCAGTGCAGATCGTACCGATGATATGCTTGATGGCATCAAAGCAAATGGGTTCAGCTTTATTGCTAAGCCAGTTAAGCCGCTTAAGCTGCGTTCGGTGCTCAATCGAGTCGCTTAGGATTGGAGTGTTTGAAAAATAGCTATAAAAAGAGACCTCCGAATGGAGGTCTCGATGTTTGTAATCTTAGTTGATAGGCTGAGTTTGCCGTTTATTCTGCGACGCCGCCTTGGGTCAGTTTGGCTGGATTAAGCAATCGCTCTAGTGTGGCTCTATCCAAATCAGTTTCTTCTTCCGCGACATCAATAATCGCGCGTCCCTGTTTGTAGGCTTTTTTCGCGACTTCTGCCGCTTTTAGGTAACCAATGACCGGGTTGAGAGCCGTGACCAAAATTGGGTTTTTGGCGAGTGCAACATCCAAGTTATCTTGGCGAACTTCAAACGTCGCAATGGCTTTGTCAGCTAAAGCGGTTGCGCTGTTAGAGAGTAAATCGATGCTCTCCAATACGTTATGAGCAATAACTGGCAGCATGACGTTAAGCTGGAAGTTGCCCGCTTGGCCTGCGACGGTTATGGTGGTGTCATTACCAATGACTTGCGCTGATGCCATAGCTGCGGCTTCTGGGATCACAGGATTTACTTTGCCAGGCATGATGGAAGAACCCGGTTGCAAGCCTTGTAATTCAATCTCACCTAAACCAGCCAATGGGCCTGAATTCATCCAACGAAGATCGTTTGCGATCTTCATGATCGCAACTGCTGCTGTTTTGAGCTGTCCCGACAGAGCGACGATCGCATCTTGACTGCTTAAATTGAAAAAGAAGTTATCACTGGCCGTGAACTGAATACGAGTTGACTGGGTTAGGTTGCTAGCGAATAAGTCTGCAAAGCGTGGATCGGCATTGATCCCCGTTCCAACTGCCGTACCACCTTGGGCTAAGGCTTTTACAGCAGGAAGAGCTTGTTCAATCGCTTGTTTTGCATGCTCGATTTGGAACTGCCAACCGCCAAGTTCTTGAGCAAAGGTAATTGGCATCGCGTCCATTAAGTGGGTGCGACCGGTTTTTACAACATTTTTCAATGCTCGCTGCTTAGACTCTAGTGTTTGGCTGAGGTGTGACAGTGCCGGGAAGAGCTGGTTTTCGATGGCTAATGCTGCGCTAACTTGAATGGCCGTTGGTACCACATCGTTACTGCTTTGCCCCATGTTGACGTGATCATTAGGGCTGACAGTGCCGCCTAGATGCTGGGAGGCCAGTGTTGCAATCACTTCATTCGCATTCATATTTGAGCTAGTGCCTGATCCCGTTTGAAACACGTCAATTGGGAATTGCTCAATATGATTGCCTTCGATAATTGCTTGAGCTGCGTCAGCAATCGCGTTGGCAATATCTCCTTCAAGCAGCCCTAGCTGTGCGTTGGTGAGTGCCGCAGTCTGCTTGATGTGTGCTAACGCTTTGATAAAACCAGATGGCATTTTATGTTGACTGAATGAGAAGTTATCGACGGCGCGTTGAGTCTGAGCTTGGTAGAGAGCATCTGCAGGGACCGTTACTTCGCCCATACTGTCAGTTTCTATGCGGAATTCGGTGCTCATGGTAGGGATCCTTTTGGTTAATCGAGTGAGATTTGAATCAGGCGTAATTGTTGTTGTAGTGCGAGAAATTTCACGTCGCCTTGTTCAAACTGGTAGTAATAGCGTTTGAGGCAGAATAATGGCGTATGGATAGAATCGAGACAGACACGACGGAAGATACGACTGCGAGTTGAGTCTTGAATTGCGTCTAGTAAATGGAAATAAACCTGACGTAAAAACAGCTCACACAACAATAGATTTTCTTCATCGGCATCGTGTTCATAACAAGAAGACAACACCATTCCCCAATGAATATAGTCATGAATCACGTCTGGCTCAAAGCCATGTGGTGCGGCGAGAAGGAATCTATCTTGGGCTTTAAAAAATGCGTTAAAGATGTCCCGTTTGTTGTCCATAACCACCTCTCATTAAATGTAATGATAATTATTATCAATTAAATTGTGAGTTGGCAACCCTTTTTAGAGTAAGAGGTTGTTGAAGAAAGACTTACGGAAACAAAAGCCGACGCAAAGGCGTCGGCTGAGTAGGAATTCATTTATGCTGAGTGAAACTAAGTCACTGTCGTTTGAATACCGGTGAATTAGCTTGTCGCCGTTATTCAGTAAATAAGGTTTCGTACTTCACAAATGCGGTTTGTGTTTCACCATAATATAGTGTGCCGCCTGATTGAATGACGACTCTTAACCAGCTTTCTGCAGATGCAGGCTTTGGTAAGGTGATGTACCAGCTTTGGCCTGCTTGATCGGCGGGCTTCATATCAATCGGTTGAGCGTTTTTCTCTTTGTCACTCACAATAGAAACTTTAACCCCTTCAAGTGGGTAAGCGGCGTTGAGTGACAATTCTAAGTTATTTTTAGTGAGTTTTTCAGAGCGAAATTTCACTTTAAAATCGCCATTTTCCATATCACACAGACCACTGGTGTAACGACAATTAGACTTACTCGCGAGTTTGTAAGTTTCCCCTTCTTGCGCCGCGTGGGGTTTCTCGCTGAGGGCCATATCGGTACCGAAGTAAGCGATCAAAGAGAGAACTGGCGCAATCAGTAGAGCGAGAATAAAGTGCTTGTTTTTGAACATCTTGGCTTCCTTGCAACGACATACTGCGAATATGGTAACTGAAAAGTGAGAATAAAAAAGCCCCGGACGGCTGGTTCCAAACGGGGCTTTTGTGGTTTTGATTAGTTTTTAGTGATCCACTGCACTACCAGCACCTACTGGCACGCGAACGTGTTCGACTAGGTCTTTTACTTCTTGTGGCGTTTCTGCTGTTACTTTGGAGACAGCGAATGCGACGATGAAGTTAAATAGTGCGCCAATAGCACCAAACGCGTTTGGCTCAATACCCAGGAACCAGTTTGTTCCCCAGCTTTCTAGATATTTCCAATCAGCAACGAAAAGGATGCCTTTGTGTTGGAATACGTAGAACAGCGTAATACTGATACCTGCAATCATACCGGCGATTGCGCCTTCTTTGTTGATGCTCTTGCTGAAGATGCCCATCATCAATGCAGGGAAGATGGATGAAGCGGCAAGACCAAAGGCGAGTGCTACCGTACCTGCGGCAAATCCAGGCGGATTTAAACCGAGATAGCCTGCGGCTGCTATCGCTACTGCCATTGATATTCGACTAGCAAGTAGCTCTTTTTTCTCGGATATGTTCGGATTGATAACCCCTTTGATTAAGTCATGGGAAATAGCTGAAGAAATGGCGAGTAGTAAACCTGCTGCGGTAGATAGTGCAGCTGCAAGACCACCTGCTGCCACAAGTGCGATCACCCAGTTTGGTAGTTTAGCGATCTCTGGGTTAGCCAATACCATGATGTCGTTATCAACGCGCAGTTCGTTGGTGGACGCATCTGAAGTGTATTGGATATTGCCATCGCCATTTTTATCGTCAAAACCGAGTAGTCCAGTTGTTTCCCAGTTTTTGAACCACGCAGGACGCTCGTCATACGCTAGGTGCTGACCCGGAGCTGGATTTACCGTATTCATTAGGTTGAGACGAGCCATCGCTGATACCGCTGGTGCTGTAGTGTAAAGGATTGCGATGAAGATCAGAGCCCAGCCTGCTGATGTACGTGCGTCGCGAACCTTCGGCACGGTAAAGAAACGGATAATTACGTGTGGTAGACCGGCAGTACCAATCATCAGTGACATGGTGTAGACAAACATATTAAGTGTGTCGCCACGTACTTGGGTCGTGTATTCACTGAATCCGAGTTCGGTCACCACTTGGTCAAGCCGATCGAGTAGATAGACATCGGTACCAGCCATGGTACTCCCCAGACCAATTTGTGGGATTGGGTTACCAGTGAGTTGCAGAGAGATAAAGATTGCAGGGATAGTGTAAGCAAGAATGAGTACGCAATATTGAGCAATCTGCGTGTAAGTGATGCCTTTCATGCCGCCAAGAACCGCGTACATGAAAACGATACACATACCAATTAATAGGCCAGTGGAGTAGTCCACTTCTAAGAAGCGACCAAACGCAACACCCACGCCTTTCATCTGACCGATAACATAAGTCACTGATGCGATGATAAGACAAACAACCGCTACGATACGTGCGGTATTGGAGTAAAAGCGTTCACCAACAAACTCTGGCACCGTAAACTTCCCAAATTTGCGTAGGTAAGGCGCTAGCAACAGCGCAAGCAGAACGTAACCACCAGTCCAACCCATTAGAAATACTGAGCCGCCATAGCCCATGAAGGCAATTAAGCCTGCCATTGAGATAAACGACGCTGCGGACATCCAATCGGCTGCGGTTGCCATACCGTTTGCAATCGGGTTTACACCGCCACCAGCAACATAAAACTCTTTGGTTGAGCCGGCGCGAGCCCAAATAGCAATCCCGATGTACAGGATGAACGTGGCGCCAACGACCAGGTAGGTAATAGTTTTCAAATCCATCTGAGTGACTCCTTATTCGTCCACGCCGAATTCACGGTCAATTTGGCGCATCTTCCATGCGTAATAGAAAATAATTCCTAGGAAGGCATAGATGGAGCCTTGTTGAGCAAACCAGAAACCGAGTTTGTAACCGCCTAGTTGAAATTGATTTAGTACGTCGACAAATAAGATGCCGCAGCCGAAAGACACGACGAACCAGATGACCATTAGGCCGATCATGAGCTTCACGTTTTTGTCCCAATAGGCTTTGGCTCTTTCTTCGCTTTCAAATGCCATTGCCGTCTCCTTACGATTGGTATTGTTGTTAATGAAATGTTTCAATATGTACATTAGCAAGGTGTTGGCAATAACTCTTTTCAACTTTAGTCGGGGTGTTAAAAATGAAGAACCGCCATGCTATGGGCTTTTGCAGCGAATAAAGGGGTAAAATGTTATGTTAATAAACTGTTAAGTTAGCCAAAGGTCTAAAGGTTGATTGGATAAACAAGCATGATTAAGACGGGCCATTAATCTTTTCTTCATTGAATTTGGAGATGCTGTGTAAATATTGGTGGTGATCTTGTGGCTCTTAAAGAGAGAAGGCGTAGATAAGAAAGATCACAAGTAATTTATTTACATAAAGTTTTCGCATCAAATCACCGTTTTAACGCACAATAAAGTAATATAACTGAGTCATTCTCGTACAACCTCGCATTTTGAGACGGTGTAAAGGGGAGGCAGATTAGGGCATTACCTCATTAACGAAGTAGCCTTGCTCATCACAATTATTATCGTTTTTCATTAAGGGAGGGTGAGAATGGACGCAGACACCATTAACAGTTTTTTTCTAATAGGTGCGTTGTTAATCGCACTTAGCGTTCTTTTAAGCCCAGTGTCTTCTAAGTTGGGAATCCCAATTCTTTTGGTATTTTTAGCCGTTGGAATGCTGGCGGGGGAAGACGGCTTAGGCGGCATTTTATTCGATAACTTTTCCATCGCTTATTTGGTTAGTAACCTCGCATTAGCCATCATTTTGCTTGATGGTGGGATGAGAACGCGGGTCGCCAGCTTTAGGGTTGCGTTATGGCCCTCGGTCTCTTTGGCGACATTTGGCGTTGCGATCACCACCATTTTGACCGGGCTGATGGCAACGTGGTTATTCGACTTAGATTTATTGCAAGGCATATTGGTTGGTGCGATTGTTGGTTCCACCGATGCTGCCGCGGTCTTCTCTCTACTCAAAGGTCGTAGCCTGAACGAACGTGTTGGTTCAACGCTGGAAATTGAATCCGGCACCAATGACCCAATGGCGGTGTTTCTGACCGTAACTCTGATTGCTATTTTAGCGAACCCTGGCGCAGATTTAAGTGCGGGCTTTTTGGCGTTCAGTTTTCTTAAGCAGTTTGGTATCGGCGCGTTACTTGGCTTCGCTGGTGGCTGGATCTTATGGAAAGTTATCAATCGCAATCAATTACCAGATGGGCTGTATTCTATTTTAACGGTCAGTGGTGGCTTGCTTATTTTTGCTTTATCTAACACTTTGGGTGGCAGTGGTATTTTGTCGATTTACCTTGTTGGTCTTTTATTAGGTAACCGTCCAACACGCAGCCGACACTCTATTCTTCATGTTTTAGATGGTATGACGTGGCTAGCTCAAATTGGTATGTTCTTGGTGCTTGGCTTGTTGGTTACACCATCTAATTTACTCTCTATTGCGTTGCCAGGTCTTGCGCTTGCCTTCGGGATGATTTTGTTTGCCCGACCAATCTCAGTTTGGATTGGTTTACTGCCATTCAAGAGTTTCACGCCACGTGAAAAGTGGTTTGTCTCTTGGGTAGGATTGCGTGGCGCTGTACCTATCATCCTCGCGGTATTTCCGATGATGGCAGGGTTGCCAGATGCTCAACTGTACTTCAATTTGGCATTCTTTGTAGTAATGGTGTCTTTGATAGTACAAGGGGGCACGTTGACTAAGGCGATGTCTCTTGCAAAGGTCGAGCTACCTTCTAAGCCTGAGCCAATTTCGCGTACGGGTGTAGAGATTTACCCGACCAGTGAGTGGGAGCTGTTTATCTATAGACTTAAAGAAGATAAATGGTGCATTGGTGAGCCATTACGTAGTCTTTCGATGCCGGAAGGAACGCGTATCGCCGCTGTATTTCGCAGTAAAGAGCTATTGCACCCATCCGGCAGTACGCGCCTTGAGGAAGATGATACCTTGTGTGTATTAGCACAAGAAAAGGATTTAGATGCACTGAGCTTACTGTTTAGTGAAGCCCCAGAGAAAGCGTCGTTAGCGCGATTCTTCGGTGACTTCTTCCTAGATATTGAAGTGAAGCTTGCCGATATTGCCGTGATGTATGGTTTGAATCTGGGGGATGAACCGCTGGATAAAAGTTTGAGAAACCTTGTCGAAGAGCAATTAGGTAGCACGCCAGTATTGGGAGACCATTTCGAGTGGCAAGGTTTGCATTGGATCGTCGCTGATGTTGTTGATCAGCAGGTCACTAAAGTCGGTATCCGATTGCCAAACGAAAAAAGTAAGTCTGACGATAAGACGTCAATCTAGTCGCTCATTTCCGTCAGCATAATCACGGCTTGCGTGCGGTTCTTTACACCGAGCTTACGGAAAATAGCTGTCATGTGCGCTTTTATGGTGGCTTCTGAAACATTCAATTCGTAAGCGATTTGCTTGTTCAGCAAGCCATCGGACAACATTCCCAACACTTTATATTGCTGTGGTGTTAGCGCAGCAATCTTTTCCGCTAAGTCATTACATGCCGCGTTATTGGTGATCAGCCCTTCAGGGAAATATGGGTCGCCATTCAGCACTTGATTGAGTGCGTTCACTAATTCGCGCATGTCGCTGGACTTGGGAATAAAACCAAACGCACCATGGCTTTTCACCTGCGTCACGATCGCCGGCTCTTCACTCGCTGAAACGACGACGATAGGTAAATCTGGATGCTCTGCTCGCAAATGAATCAAGCCAGACATACCATTTGCTCCTGGCATTTTGAGATCCAATAGCACTAAATCTGGCTCTTCCTCTCGCTCCAACAAAGCCAGAAGTGCGTCGAGTGAGTCCGCTTCCAGCAAATTTGCACCACTAATAGCCATGTGGATAGATTGAAACAAGGCATTCCGGAAGAGTGGGTGATCATCTGCAATAATGATGGTGTAGGTCGAATCCATGACGTTAAACACTTTTGACTATTTCGTTAAATTTATTATTGTCCAGCTTTGAGAGAGTGGACAATATTTATTCGCTAAAAGTCTGAACCAAATCGACTTTTATTAGGAAAATTGCATATAAACGCAATGTTCTTATTCAAATCTGAGCAATAAAAAACGCCAGTGGACATCACCGGCGTTTGAATATCTGGTTATCAGAACTGCTTGATATGCTCTAAGAAAGGCTCGGCTTGCATAAAGCCCGTCAAACGAGCGTTTGAAACGTGTTCGCCACTGGCATCCCAAAACTCAATTGTTGGTAAACCAAGTACATTCATGTGCTTCAGTAGTTCGATGTCTTGCACTTGATTTTTGGTCACGTCCGCTTGCAGAAGAACGAAGTCTTGCAGTTTGGCTTCGACGCTTGGGGCATGGAAGGTGTACTTTTCAAACTCTTTACATGCTACACACCAATCGGCGTAGAAATCGAGCATGACGGGTTTACCTGCCGCTTTCGCAAGTGCCAGTTGTTCTTCAAGCTCCGCCACGTTAGCAATGCGAGTAAAGCTAACAGTGGCTTGCTGAGTTTGTGTTGTGCTGTTGCCAAACCAGTAATTTAAGATAGGTTGTGCTGAGGCTAGCAAACCTAAGACGGCGATTATGCCCACGGCACTTTGTTTCCAGCCACCAAACTCTAGACTGTTTTTGATGTGGTATAGCCAACCAAAAGCAGCAATACCCAGTGCTGACCACAGAATCGTTGACCACATTTCTGGCATGATGCGTTCTAGTAAGAAGATAGGCGCGGCAAGCAGAATAAAGCCGAAGAGTGTTTTCACACGGTCCATCCAACCACCTGCTTTTGGTAGCAGTTTGTTGCCGAAGACTGCAACAAGAATAAGCGGAATACCCATGCCCATCGCCAGCGCGTATAACGCGATACCACCCGTCAGCAAATCGCCGCTTTGTGCCACGTAAAGTAGCGCACCAGACAGAGGTGCCGTGGTACAAGGAGAACAAACCAGTCCAGAAATCGCCCCCATGGCGAATACGCCTGCACTGCTGCCACCCTGTTGCTTATTACTTAAGTTATTCAACCATGTTTGAACGCTGCTTGGTAGCTGTAATGAGTACAGACCAAACATAGACAAAGCGAGTGCGATGAACAGTACGCTCAAGCCAATCAGCACATAAGGGTGTTGCATTGCCGCTTGGAACTGCATACCTGCAGATGCCACCACAAGGCCGAGTAGGGTGTAAGTCAGCGCCATGCCTTGCACGTAGACGAATGACAAGCCTAGCGCACGGCGTTGGCTTAGTTTGCCACTGCCAAGCACTATGCTGGTCAGAATTGGGTACATCGGCAGCACACAAGGTGTAAACGCCAAGCCCACACCAAGCGCTAAGAACAGAAGTGGTGTCCACCAGTTATCAGCAAGGTTGGCTGCAAGGCTATCTTGCTGTGTTACTGGCGCCGATGATGTGTCACCAGACGTAGATGATTGCGCCGCTGGTGGCGTTGCTGTTGGTGCCTGTTCTGCTTTTGATGCAGTTGTCGCCGTTGTTGAATCTGAGTTCGACGAAGTAAACGCGCTGATAGGAATCACGCGAGTTTCTGGCGGGTAACAGAAGCCTGCTTTCGCACAACCTTGGTATTGCACCACCACGCGCGCACCGTCTTGCCAATCATGCATTGGTACATTAACGAAGAGAGGTTGAGTATAGATATGCACGTCACCAAAGAATTCATCTTTATGCGGTGTGCCGTCTTCCATTTGCAGTTCGCCTAGCGATACTTTCTCACCAGCTACAGACAAGCGCTCTTGATATAGGTAGTACCCGTCACGTACCTGCCAATCGAGCATCAATTTGTCATCTTGCTGGTAGAAGTTAAATGGAAACGCCTGATCAACCGGAACAAAGCTGTCGCTGCTGCTACCAAAACTGTTGTTCTGGCTACTGTTAAACTGGTCTTTGCCAAATAAAGCTAAAGACGGAGTGGAAAAGGTAATGAGCCCTAAGAGTAAAACGGAAAGTAATGCGCGCATAAAAGAGTCAATTCATCTTAGATAATTGCCGTTAGTGTAACTCAATCAGACCCGGAGGCGAGTCAATAAGTTTCATGAAAATGAAGATTTATTGAGCATAAATCAAGACAACAGGCAATAAAAAAGGGAGCCGAAGCTCCCCGAGTAAGACTCTGTTTCTACTAGATCAGTAGACCACCGAATGCGAAGCCAAGTGCTACCGCAGAAGCGATGGTTACCACACCAGGTACAAAGAATGGGTGGTTGAATACGTACTTACCGATACGAGTTGAACCCGTGTCGTCCATCTCAACCGCTGCTAGAAGCGTTGGGTAAGTTGGCAGCACGAATAGCGCACTTACTGCTGCGAAAGATGCAACTGCGGTAAGTGGTGCGACACCGATTGCTAGTGCTGCTGGCATCAGCGCAACCGTGGTTGCACCTTGTGAGTAAAGCAGCATTGAAGCGAAGAATAGAACGAGTGCTAGCATCCATGGGTAGTCTGCTAGTAGCGCACCCGCAACTTCTTTGATGCCGTCAACGTGCGCGTTAACGAACGTAGAACCTAGCCATGCCACACCAAGAACACACACACACGCTGTCATACCAGAGCGGAATGTTGCTGCGGCTGGGATTTTGCCAGCATCGATTTTACAGCTCATTACGATAGCTGCCGCAGCTGCTAGCATTACCGTCATGATAGCTTCGTTACGGCCTAGAGCAGGGTTCTCGATAAGACCTACTGAGCCAGAAATTGCTGCTGCGTAACACACGACAAATGCGATTGCGCCTAGGAAGATGAAGGTTGCTTTCTTCGCTGTTGGTAGGATTTCGCGTTTTGCTTCTGTATTTAGCTTGATTAAGCCTTTTTCTAGACGCTCTTGGTATTCAGCATCGTCTTTTAGCTCACAGCCCATGAAATTCGCCACGAACGCACCGATCATGCACGCGATGAACGTCGTTGGAATACAGATTGCTAGTAGTGTTAGGTAGTCAACGCCAAATGGGTGCAGCATTGCCGCGAACGCTACAACAGCCGCTGAGATTGGTGATGCGGTGATAGCGATTTGCGATGCTACGACCGCGATAGACAGTGGACGAGAAGGGCGCACGCCTTGGCCTTTCGCTACTTCTGCAATCACTGGCAAAGTAGAGAATGCCGTGTGGCCAGTACCCGCCATTAATGTCATTAGGTAAGTTACGATAGGCGCATAAAAGGTGATGCGCTCAGGATGCTTGCGCAAAAAGT
This sequence comes from Vibrio sp. YT-19(2023), assembly GCF_033337395.1. Taxonomy (NCBI): domain Bacteria; kingdom Pseudomonadati; phylum Pseudomonadota; class Gammaproteobacteria; order Vibrionales; family Vibrionaceae; genus Vibrio; species Vibrio sp. YT-19(2023). Next base: position 29,404 of record NZ_JAWOQN010000027.1, read on the forward strand.
TTTCAGCAACTTGCACCATCCAGTCTAAACCACCAGCTACTTGCATTGCTGCGATAGCGGTGATTACAGACATGATGATCAAAATTACGTCAACGGGAATGTAAGCTTGGCTTGTTGGTACGCCCAAGATCAAAGACAACGCAATGACCCCAGCACCACCGGCAAAACCAATGCCGATACCACCGATTCTTGCCCCCAAATAGATGAAGAGCAGAACCACGAAGAGTTCGACCATGACCATATTGATACCTCTTTAGTTTTTTATTTGATTCTGATTTTTTGAACACTCAGGAACAGGAGTAAATGCTCAGAGAATGAGAACCTAGTGGTTTAGCGGCAATAAAAGCATATAAAAAATGTGGTTAACCGTATGAGAGCCTAAAAAAGGGGCCTGAGTGGCCCCCTTCGGATTCGTTATTACTCGTAACGTTTTGCTTTGTAAGTAGGATGCATGAAGTTTTCTACTGACAAGATTTCATCAAGCTCCTCTGCTGTAAGCAGACCGCGCTCTAGCACGACTTCACGAACACTCTTACCAGTTTCTGCACAAATCTTACCTACGATGTCACCTTCGTGGTGGCCGATGTATGGGTTTAGGTAAGTGACGATACCGATAGAGTTGTAAACGTAGTTTTCGCAAACTTCTTTGTTCACAGTGATGCCGTCGATACATTTATCACGTAGGTTCACACACGCGTTGTGTAGTAGAGAGATAGACTCAAACACACTTTGTGCGATCACAGGTTCCATAACGTTTAGCTGTAGCTGACCGCCTTCTGCTGCGAAAGAAACCGTGTTGTCGTTACCGAGAACTTTGAAGCAAACTTGGTTTACTACTTCTGGGATAACTGGGTTTACTTTAGCTGGCATGATTGAAGAGCCTGCTTGCATTTCAGGTAGGTTCAATTCATTTAGACCCGCACGAGGACCAGAAGAAAGTAGACGAAGGTCGTTACAGATCTTCGATAGTTTCACTGCTAGGCGTTTTAGCGCGCCGTGAGTCATTACGTATGCACCACAGTCAGACGTTGCTTCGATAAGGTCTTCTGCTGCAACAACGTCAAGGCCTGTTACTTCCGCTAGGTGTTTTACTGCAAGCGCTTGGTAGCCAGTTGGTGTATTTAGACCAGTACCGATTGCGGTTGCGCCTAGGTTGATTTCTAGGAGGAGTTTAGATGTGTAATCTAGAGCACGAATCTCTTCGTTTAGTGTTACCGCCCATGCATGGAACTCTTGACCTACTGTCATTGGTACTGCGTCTTGAAGCTGAGTACGGCCCATTTTCAGTACATCTTTAAACTCAACGGCTTTAAGTTCGAATGCGCCTTTTAGGTACTCAATTGCTTCCATTAGCTTGTGTACGCTGTTGTATACCGCAATACGGAAACCTGTTGGGTACGCACAGTTGGTTGATTGGCTCTTGTTTACATGGTCATTTGGGTTAACAAATTCGTATTGGCCTTTCTCTTTACCCATCAACTCAAGCGCAACGTTTGCGATCACTTCGTTCGTGTTCATGTTAACTGAAGTGCCTGCACCGCCTTGGAATACGTCTGATGGGAACTGATCCATACACTTGCCAGTTTCTAGGATCAAATCACACGCTTCGATGATGTAGTTTGCAACGTCTTTTGGAATAGCGCCAAGTTCTTTGTTTGCTAACGCTGCGGCTTTTTTGGTCATTACCATGCCGCGTACAAATTCTGGTACGTCAGAGATGGTCATATTAGAGATGTTGAAGTTCTCGATCGCACGTAGCGTATGAATACCGTAGTACGCATCTGCAGGGACATGACGTTGACCTAATAGATCTTCTTCAATACGAGTGGCTGGGTTTGCTGTTTTTGGAGCATCAGATAGGGTAGCCATAGCAGGATCCTTAGATGATAATTCTGATAATAAAGTTATTTATTAGCCATTTCTGCAATCTAGAATCCATTCATCAGAATTTTTGGCTGGAAAATCCGTCCTGACTTATGTGGCACATGATACTGCACCTAGCGCATAAAAATAGTAACTAGATCACCTTTTTCGTTTTTAATGAGTCAATAATTTGCAAAGTATGAACGGGTTATTAATAACCCTTTATGGGTACTCGATTTTCCTCGACAAACATGAGTTTTTAGAGTTCGAAATTAGCACTTTAAAAGCACGAAAAAATCGGTACGCAATTGAATGAAACGCGCTCCCGCTACTTTGTCTAAAAGAGAAGGAGACCAGTATGAACACGCTTTTTTACAACGATTCGTTTGAGCTTAGTCTGCTTTTACCATTACACTGAATTAAACAAAGGAGGGCGTGTGTTTCCTATCTTATTATTAGCGTTTATTTTTGTTCCGATCATTGAAATCGGCTTATTTATTCAGGTGGGCGGCTTTTTAGGTTTATGGCCGACCATTGCACTAGTCTTAATCACGGCATTTGTTGGTGCATCGTTGGTTCGTAGCCAAGGTATACAAACACTGATGTCAGTACAGGGGCGTCTTGAACAAGGTGAAATTCCAGCCCAGCAAATTTTTGAAGGCGTAATGCTAGCGGTGGCTGGCGTGCTACTGTTAACCCCGGGCTTTATGACCGATGCCCTTGGTATGTTGGTGTTGCTTCCTGCGCCACGCGCCGCGATAGCTAAATACTTGATGAGCAAAATGGTGGTGAAAACCATGCATGGCGGTGGCTTCCAAGGTGGTTTCTCTAACCAGGGGCCATTTGAGCAAGACCCGTTCCGTCGTGACCCATTTGATTCCCAGTCAGATAATGGCAATACCTTCGAAGGGGAATACGAGCGTAAAGACGATGATGATCGCAACAAGCTCAACTGATTGAGTTAGACAGTAAAGAAAACAAAAGGGCGCACCAAGCGCCCTTTTCTGTATTTGGAATTCGTGCTGCTTACAATGCGCCTTCAAAGCCCATTTGACGCCATGCTTCAAAAGCAATGATCGCAACGGCATTCGAAAGGTTTAGGCTGCGCGCATCTGGCATCATTGGAATACGAATACGCTGCTCCATTGGTAAGCTATCGATGATTTCAGCAGGCAAACCACGAGTTTCTGGACCAAACATCAAAACATCACCCGTTTGGTATTGTGCATCAACGTGGTGACCTGTGGTTTTGGTGGTGCAGGCAAACAATCGGTAGTTACCTTGCTTCTCTGTCTCTAAATACTCTAAGAACGCTTGATAGTTTTTATGGCGTGTTACGCGAGCTAAATCATGGTAATCCAAACCAGCACGGCGGACTTTTTTCTCTTCAAGATCGAAACCCAGAGGTTCAATTAAGTGAAGGTTTGCACCGCAGTTGGCGCATAGTCGAATGATGTTGCCGGTGTTCGGCGCGATTTCTGGTTCGTATAAAGCGATATCAAACATGGTATTGAAATAGAGTTGGTCAAAGAGAGGGGCAGTATATACCCAAGTCACCGAAATATGCGAGATTCAAGCAAGATTGACCTGGGTATGAAAGCAGGCATTAGCGCGGATGTTAATACCGTAAGTAGCGATGCTCTTTATAAGAGAGCGTGAGCATAGTTTTCTTCAACTGCTCGCCAGTTGACGACGTTCCACCACGCATCAATATATTCTGGGCGACGGTTTTGGTAGCTGATGTAATACGCGTGCTCCCACACGTCTAATGCGAGGATTGGTTCACCGCGCACATCCACTACGTCCATCAGAGGGTTATCTTGATTGCTGGTGGACGTAATGTGAATCTCACCATCTTTTACGATCAGCCATGCAAAGCCAGACCCAAAGGTATTGATGGCTGCTTGGGCAAACGCCTCTTTAAATTGCGCAAAGCTACCAAATTTATCGTTAATTGTTTGAGCAAGCGCGCCTTGAGGCTCTCCGCCACCGTTTGGTGACATGCAATTCCAATAAATGATGTGGTTGTAATAGCCGCCACCATTATTACGTACTGCTGGACTGAGCTTAGAGATATTGTCAAAGATCTCGTCTAATGACTGAGTTTCGAGCTCGCTCCCTTCAACGGCATTTACAAACTTATCAAAGTACGTCTTGTGGTGTTTGCTGTAATGCACTTCCATGGTTTTCGCGTCGATGTACGGCTCTAGTGAATCGTACGGGTAAGGCAGAGCGGGAAATGTATGTGACATAGTAAATCCTCCTTAACTGGAAAATTTACTTTAATGCTAACGATAATTATTATCAACTTTGATCTTTGTAAGGGTATTCTAAGAAGCCTCGCCAATTTCTAAAGTGAGGGTGGGGCTGTGAATCACTCACTCTAGAAATATGGTGCGAATTATTGTTAGTTCATCAAATTGAGACTAACAATTGATCGGTAAGGTGATACTCATACGCAATCCGCCTAAAGGACTTCGGCTGGCTGCGATCGTGCCACTGTGCTGGCGAATGGCACTTTCGGTAATGGTTAGGCCGAGACCTGTGCCGCCAGAGTGGCGATCGCGTGCCGTGGAAACGCGATAGAACGGGCGAAAAATCGCGGCCAGTTCCTCTTCTGGTACACCTTCTCCATTATCGTCAACCGTGATACGAAGCGTATCGTCATCGGCTTTGATGTCGATTTGTACCTCATCTTTTCCGTAGTAAATGGCGTTACGAACGATATTTTCCACCGCACTCATCAGTAGTTTAGGGTTACCGGAAATATTGCGCTTAGGTAATTCTGAATAGTGTAGCTGTTTGCCCATTTGCTCTGCTTCAAACTGCGCATCTTTAATGATTTCTTCCCATAAACTTTCTAGTGGCTGTGTTTCGCGAGTCATATGACTGTTCGCCTGCATGCGAGAAAGCTCTAATAGTTCGCTGATCATCTGTTCCAAGCGCTGCGCTTCGGTATCGATACGAGTCAGTTCTGGGCTTTCGCCTTGTTTACGCGTCGCTAATGCGCTTGCCATGCGCAGACGAGTTAAAGGTGAGCGCAGCTCGTGAGAGATATCGGATAGCAAACGTTGTTGTCCTGAAATCATTTGATTAACCGCTTCGACCATCTGGTTGAAGCTGCTACCTGCTTGACGAAACTCCGCCGTGCCTTTTTCTAAATTTGGGTCTGTGACAAATTCACCTTTCGCCACACGTTGAGCAGCGGCTTCAAGACGACGTGCAGGCTGACTCAAAGCCCAAGCAAGCCATAACAGCAATGGTGTACTAACCAACATGACCGCAAGCAAGAGCTGGAATGGGTGATCAAACAGACGCAGGAGTAGAGGTGGTGGCTCATTCCACTTGAAGCCCACGTACATCAAGATATCGGAATCTGCCAAAGTGATAGGAATTGGGCCCGCAATCATGTATCGACCATACAGCTTCTGCTTTGGATTATTGTAATCTTCGATACTGGTGACAAAGTTTTGCATGGCACGCAATTGAAAATTGCTGCGTTTTTCTGTCGTAAGAACATTACCGCTGTAGTCAGAAAAAAACACTCGTGGGCGAGGGTCGTGCTTGCCGTGGCGGTTGCCCTCGATACGAAAAAGTATGCGGCCTAAATCAGTTTGCTGGCTGTATTTTTGTTGGATTGAGTCACGCGTTTCTACCATACGTTTGTAGTGTTCTTCTGGAATATCGCGAGCTTTGCGTGGGTCCAAATGTGGCAGTGATAGCACGGCTATCAATACTAATAACATGGTGAACCAAAAAATGGCAAAGATGCGTCCATACAGGCTATTGATGTTTGGCAGTTTGATGCGTGATAGGCGCATTAATCCTCCTCAAGCAGCATGTAGCCACGACCACGCAGGGTTTTAATTCGCGGCTTGCCATTGCTTTGATCTGGTAATTTTTTACGTAAGTTCGAGACATGCATATCGATAGCGCGATCAAAAGCAGCGAGTCGTTTACCAAGCACATCTAAGCTCAGTGTCTCTTTGGTCAGCACTTGTCCTGGGTTTTGTACGAAGTGGGTGAGTAGCGCAAACTCGGTTGCCGTGAGATCGAGTAGCTGTTGCTCACAGTACGCTTCTTGCTTACCGGGATAGAGGCGGATTTCTTGATACTCAATGCAATCGCTGTTTTTGGTATTTTTTTGTGTGCTGCTAGTGCGGCGTAAAATCGCGCGGATACGCGCTAACAGCTCTCGGTCACTAAAAGGTTTTGGTAAATAATCATCCGCGCCCAGTTCCAAGCCGATCACGCGATCAATTTCTTCCCCTTTAGCGGTCAGCATCAAGACGGGAGTTTCCCAATTTTCACGTAAGCGTTTCAGCGTTTCCATGCCATTGAGTTTTGGCATCATGACATCCAACAAAATCAAATCAATCTTATCATTGACCGCGGCTAAGCCGGCTTCACCGTCATTTGCTTCGCTGACGTCAAACCCTTCGAAACTGAGTACTTCTTTTAATAAGCTGGTTAGCTCGATATCGTCATCGATTAAAAGAATGTTTGCCATGGGGGCACCTATAGTAAGTTACCGATAGCCTAATATTACATTGGAATGATGCGCAACGAAGAGGAGAAAAATCACTCTTTACGATTCTTTACGCTCCCTATACGTCGCTTTACCTAGTGGGTCGTATTCTATACTCAAGCGCTGTGAGAACAGCTCAGAAGAACCACTCACCTGTGTAAGGAATCGTATTATGAAGTCTGCAAAAAAACTTGTGTTAGCTGCTGTTGTTCTACCTCTTACTCTTGGCGCCGCAAGCGCATTCGCTTACGGTGGTAAAAACCATCATAAAGGTCCTCGTGACGAATGCGGCATGGGTATGGACCGAGGTGTCATGCGTCAACTAGACCTGACTGATGCACAAAAAGATCAGCTAAAAGAAATGCGTGAAGCAAACAAAGCAGAAATGAAAGCAAAATTCGCTGATGGCAAAGAAGCACGTATGGCTGAGCGTCAAGCGCATCACGCAAAAGTACAATCGCTTTTGCTGGCGGATAACTTTGATGAAGCTCAAGCTAGCGAATTAGCAAAAGAGATGGTTGAGCGCCAAACGGAACGTCGCGTGCAAATGCTAGAAAGAAAGCACCAAATGCTTAGTGTATTAACACCTGAGCAGAAAGCGAAATTTGTTGAGCTACAAAATGAACGTATGCAAGAGTGTGGCGACAGAATGCACAAGCGCATGGAAAAGTCGCGCAATAATTAAGTCATGAATTGATGTTATATAAAGAGGCAGCCATTGGTTGCCTCTTTTTGATCTGGTTATTTCATGGTCATTCAATATACTCAACGTATGGTTTTAGTTAACTCTTTGATTATGAAACAGCAATACGCACGTTTAGTTACGACCGCCGCTTGGACTGCAACCATTGTGGCGACGCTTCTTCTGATAGTAAAAGTCATCACGTGGTGGGTAACCGGCTCAGTGAGCTTATTGGCGTCATTGATTGACTCCATGTTAGATATCGCGGCTTCGGTTGTGAATCTTGTGGTGGTTCGTTACGCCTTACAACCGGCAGACCGCGAACATACGTTTGGACATGGTAAAGCTGAGTCCTTAGCGGCCCTAGCCCAAGCAATGTTTATTTCGGGCTCGGCAGTATTTTTGATTCTTAACGGGATTGACCGATTTTTCCGCCCACATGCTTTACACGCACCGGAGTTAGGTGTGTATGTATCGCTGTTTGCGATTGTGGTCACACTTGGCTTGGTGATGTTCCAAAAACATGTGGTTCGCGTGACGGGGAGCCAAGCAATAGCGGCGGATTCTCTGCATTATCAGACTGACTTGTATATGAATGCTGCGATCATGGTTGCTCTGGGGCTCAGTTATTTTGGAGTGACTCAAGCGGATGCTGTGTTTGCGATTGGTATTGGTGTCTTCATTCTTTATAGCGCTTTCAAAATGGTCAGCGAAGCGATTCAAACCTTACTTGATAGAAAGTTGCCCGATGAAGAGCTTGAGCAAATTAACCAAGCTTGTTTGAGCGTAAAAGGGGTATTGGGCGTGCATCAGTTACGAACGCGAATGTCAGGACCGACGCGCTTTATCCAGTTGCATTTAGAGCTAGACGATAACTTAAGATTAATTGAGGCGCATTACATTGCTGATAAAGTGGAAGATAATTTATTGGCTCTGTTTCCTGATGCGGATGTATTGATCCATCAAGATCCATTGTCTGTCGTTTTCGGACCAGAGAAAGAGCAGAAAGCACAAGATTGGTAGGCTTGAAAAATCCATCAGTGCCCGACGACAAACAGGTACTTATTGACTATCTTTCCATCAATACTTATTAAGATTCGTGATCCTGATATGAATCAACAAAGTTTCATAGAGAAACTGTAATACTCTTACATAAGTAGAAAAGTTACATAAAAAAGTGCGTTTTCATTGGTAATCCTGTAGAGGAAATGTAACATAACGCACAGTTCTGGATTATGCAGGTTGCTTGGTAACAAGGGGCCTAAAAGAAAATTAAATAATTGATTACCAAAGATCGAGGGTGAGCATGATTAAGAAGATCGGTGTTTTAACAAGTGGCGGTGACGCACCTGGTATGAACGCTGCGATACGCGGCGTAGTACGTACAGCACTATCCGAAGGATTGGAAGTATTCGGTGTGTACGACGGCTACCTAGGCCTATACGAAGGCCGCATCGAGAAGCTAGATCGTTCTAGCGTTTCAGATGTGATCAACAAAGGTGGTACGTTCCTAGGTTCTGCACGTTTCCCTGAATTTAAACAAGTGGAAGTTCGTGAAAAAGCGATTGAGAACCTGAAAAAACATGGTATCGATGCACTAGTGGTAATCGGTGGTGATGGTTCGTACATGGGTGCGAAGAAACTGACTGAAATGGGTTACCCATGTATCGGTCTTCCGGGCACAATCGACAACGATATCGCAGGTACGGATTACACTGTGGGCTACCTAAGTGCACTAAACACCGTTATCGATGCAATCGACCGTCTACGTGATACTTCTTCATCTCACCAACGCATTTCAATTGTAGAAATCATGGGCCGTCACTGTGGTGATTTGACTCTGATGTCTGCAATTGCGGGCGGTTGTGAATACATCATCACTCCGGAAACTGGTCTAGACAAAGACAAGCTGATCAGCAACATCCAAGATGGTATCGCTAAAGGTAAGAAACACGCGATCATCGCGCTTACTGAGCTAATGATGGATGCTAATGAACTAGCACGTGACATCGAAGCCGCGACAGGTCGTGAAACTCGTGCAACAGTACTTGGTCACATCCAACGTGGTGGTCGTCCAACTGCATTTGACCGCGTCCTAGCATCTCGTATGGGTAACTACGCTGTTCACCTATTGATCGAAGGTCATGGTGGTCGTTGTGTAGGTATCGTGAAAGAGCAACTTGTTCACCACGATATCATCGACGCAATCGAAAACATGAAGCGTCCAGTACGCAACGATCTATACAAAGTTGCTGAAGAACTGTTCTAAGCAAGCTTGAAATAGATAAACAAAACCGCGGCTTTCCGCGGTTTTTTTGTATTTGAGAATCAACAAAAAGAAACTAGCGATAGACGAGTGTTAAGACACGCTGCTCTGCTCTATGAGCGTTAATTTTCGCTCGCGCAGCGCAAACAAGTAGCCCAGTAGCCCACCCAACGTATTCCCAACCGCGATACCGATAAACAAGCCTTCAATGCTGTAGATTTGGCTCCCGACCCACGCCGAAGGCAAGGTAAAAATGAACAGCCGCATAAAGCTCCACTGGAATGCACGCAATGGCTTGTGCATCGCATTCAAACCACTGACTAACATCATTACGATGCCTTGGAAGCCATAACTAAATGGCACCACCAGTAAATAATGCCAAAGCAGGTTTTTCACCGCATCTTCCTGAGAAAACAGCGCAGCCAGAGGAATGCTCAGCGGTACCATCATCAAGAAGATAAACCCTTGGAATACCACTGCAAAACGCATGCTAATAAATAAACCGGAAAAGGCTCGTTGCGGTTGTTTGGCTCCTAAATTTTGTGCCATAAACGGTGTGAGGGCAGAGGTCAGCGACATCAATACTAAAATCAATATGGACTCAATACGCTGCGCTGCCCCGTAAGCAGCAACCGCCGCTGTACCGTGGTTGGATAACAGCATCATCAGAATGGCACCGGACAACGGATTCATCGCGTTTGATAGCGCTGCAGGGGTACCAATTTTTAGTGTCTGTTGCCAGTCTTGTTTCAGCAAAGCCCATTGGGGTTGAGCAAGCAATTTTTCCCGTTTAATTAGCACATAGAATGAGCCACACAAAGCACCTAACCAGCTAAAGGCACTTGCTATGGCTGCGCCTTGAATGCCAAGTTCCGGAAAAGGGCCATAACCGAAAATCAACAATGGATCGAGCATGCCATTAATCAAACCAGCCAACATCATGACTTTTGCTGGTGTTTTTGTGTCGCCAGTAGCTCGGATAGCACTGTTGCCCGCCATTGGGATCACTAGCAGAGGAATGGCGAGATACCAGACCTGCATATACTGCTCAATAAGAGGGATGAGATCATCAGACGCACCAAGAAAACGAAACAATGGCGCAATGGTGGTAAAGCCAATAGAAGACGCGATAGCCACAAGTAACACGGCTAATAACAAACCGTGGGTGGTGAACCGTGCAGCTTGTGGTGCATGACCTTGCCCAAGCAAGCGACCAATATTGGTCGATAGTCCCATCCCAATCCCCATCGTAATGCAGTTAACCGCAAAGGTTACAGGGAAGGTATAGCTGATAGCCGCTAGCGCTTGAGTGCCAAGCAACGAGATAAAAAACGTGTCCACCAAGTTAAACATCAAAATTGCGATCATGCCCATGGTCATGGGTACGGTCATTTTCCGCAGCGTTTCAGGAATGGGTGCGGTCAACAAACCATGCTTATCGGTCGCTTGGGGTTCCAGCTTGTTATTTTCCTGCATGTGTGACAACTATCTGGTGAGCAAACTGCAAGGATACAAGAAAGCGAGATGCCGAGCGAGTGAGCATTTCTAACGCAAACCGTTGCCTAGTTGTTCGTTATTTTAACTAAGTCACAAAAATTTTGTGCCACCCCCTTGGGATCGCTGCTTCGACCCCTTATATAGGGATCACGTGTCTGGGGCTACAGTCCCTAAGGACAATTATCAAATAAACATGGAAATTTTCAGGAGAGACGACCGATGAACATTCGTCCATTACATGACCGAGTTATCGTTGAACGTAAAGAAGTTGAATCTAAGTCTGCTGGTGGCATCGTTCTGACTGGTTCTGCTGCAGAAAAATCGACTCGCGGTGTTGTTCTAGCTGTGGGTAAAGGCCGCATCCTAGAAAACGGCACCGTACTGCCACTAGACGTTAAAGTCGGTGATACCGTTATCTTCGCTGAAGGTTACGGTACAAAAACTGAAAAAATCGACGGTAAAGAAGTGCTTGTCATGTCTGAAAACGACATCATGGCGATCGTTGAATAATAGCAATCATTGAGTAATTTTTTGCTCAGATTCAATTACGAAATTACACACAAAGAATTTTAGAAAGGAAATCAAAGATGGCTGCTAAAGACGTTAAATTTGGTAATGACGCACGAGTTAAAATGCTGGAAGGTGTAAACGTTCTGGCTGACGCAGTAAAAGTAACACTGGGTCCTAAAGGACGTAATGTCGTTCTAGACAAATCTTTTGGTGCACCGACTATCACTAAAGATGGTGTATCAGTAGCGCGTGAAATCGAGCTGGAAGATAAATTCCAGAACATGGGCGCACAAATGGTTAAAGAAGTTGCGTCTAAAGCAAACGACGCAGCGGGTGACGGTACAACAACAGCAACGGTACTAGCACAATCTATCGTTAACGAAGGTCTAAAAGCAGTCGCAGCGGGCATGAACCCAATGGATCTTAAGCGTGGTATCGACAAAGCTGTTGCTGCGGCAGTTGAGCAACTAAAAGAGCTTTCTGTTGAATGTAACGACACAAAAGCGATCGCGCAGGTTGGTACTATCTCTGCAAACTCAGACGCAAGCGTAGGTAATATCATTGCAGAAGCAATGGAGCGTGTGGGTCGTGATGGCGTTATCACGGTTGAAGAAGGTCAGGCGCTACAAGACGAGTTAGACGTAGTAGAAGGTATGCAGTTCGACCGCGGTTACCTGTCTCCTTACTTCATCAACAACCAAGAATCAGGCAGTGTTGATCTAGAAAACCCATTCATTCTTCTTGTTGATAAGAAGATCTCAAACATTCGTGAGCTTCTTCCAACGCTAGAAGCTGTCGCGAAAGCATCTCGTCCACTGCTTATCATTGCAGAAGATGTAGAAGGCGAAGCGCTAGCAACATTGGTTGTGAACAACATGCGTGGCATCGTAAAAGTTGCAGCTGTGAAAGCACCTGGTTTCGGTGACCGCCGTAAAGCAATGCTACAAGACATCGCTATCCTAACTGGCGGTACTGTGATTTCTGAAGAGATCGGTCTAGAGCTAGAAAAAGTTGCACTAGAAGATCTAGGTCAAGCGAAGCGTGTTTCTATCACGAAAGAAAACACGACTATCATCGATGGTATCGGTGAAGAAGAGATGATCTCTGGCCGTGTTGCTCAGATTCGTCAACAAATCGAAGACGCAACTTCAGACTACGACAAAGAGAAACTACAAGAGCGCGTAGCTAAACTGGCTGGCGGTGTTGCAGTAATCAAAGTTGGTGCTGCGACTGAAGTTGAAATGAAAGAGAAGAAAGACCGTGTAGAAGATGCGCTAGCCGCAACTCGCGCAGCGGTTGAAGAAGGTGTTGTTGCTGGTGGTGGTGTTGCACTTATCCGCGCGGCATCTAAGATTGCTCACCTAACGGGTGACAACGAAGAACAAAACGTTGGTATCCGCGTTGCACTACGTGCAATGGAAGCGCCAATCCGTCAAATCACGAAGAACGCAGGTGAGGAAGACTCAGTTGTTGCGAACAACGTGAAAGCGGGTGAAGGTAGCTACGGCTACAACGCGGCAACAGGCGAATACGGCGACATGCTAGAAATGGGTATCCTAGATCCAACGAAAGTTACTCGTTCTGCACTACAATTCGCAGCATCGGTTGCAGGTCTGATGATCACTACTGAAGCGATGGTTACTGACCTACCGCAAAAAGACGCGCCAGCGATGCCTGACATGGGCGGCATGGGTGGCATGGGCGGTATGGGCGGCATGATGTAAGCCAGCTTATCTCATCGCTCTAAGGGAGCCCTTATAGCGGAAAGATAACCGACCAAACCTTTAAAAGTCGAGGCAGATGCCTCGACTTTTTTTATGCGTGTCACCTGAGAAACATGACGTTCTGGAGTGGCTTATCATGAGATTTTTGAGCGTAAAAAGCGCCATTTCAGAAGCAAAAAATCGAAGAGAAATATTTTTTCTTTTGAGTCAGATGGTTAAATCTGACCTATTGCTAACACTTTTTGAACGGGGACAGAGCAAAATCTGAACATTACACTATGTTGTAAATTGTTGCTTCCCATCATGGAGATGAAAATGAAAAAGCTTATGACGTCATTGGCGGTTGCAGCCGCTATCGCATCACCTGTTGCTTTTGCCGACAGTACACCTGTGATGTTCTCTACTATCGATAACACAAACGCACCTTCGAATTCTTCAGTTGGTGGTGTTCGTTTAGCTGTGTTGCATGGACAGGTAAATGAGGTTAAAGGTGTCGACTTTTCACTGCTTGGTATGTCAGAAACGGATCGTACGACAGGTGTGAACTTCGGTCTGTTTTTTGGCGCAGCAAAAGTAAATCAAGAAATGAAAGGCGCGTCTTTAGGTTTAGTTAACTGGAACCAAGGTCAGACGACGGGTGTTAACTTGGGTGCTGTTAACATTACGAACAACGTAAAAGGCTTGAACTGGAGCGCGGTGAACTATTCTGAAGGCTACACCATGGCGGATGTGGGCTTAGCGAGTATCTCTAAGAAGTCTAATTTCCAGTTTGGTTTCTTCAACATGACCGATCAAATCGATGGCGTGCAAATTGGTCTTTTGAACTGTGCGGATAACGGTTTCTTCAAGTGTTTCCCACTCATCAACTTTGCTAAGTAATCCCTGAGAAAGTCAGAATCTTTATATACAGAAAGCCCTCGATGTTCGTCGAGGGCTCTTTAATTACTGATGAGATGAAGTGAGTTTCTCGGAGCGTTAACTATTTAATTAATCGTGATGAAGTTTTGCGTTGTTGAATTCTTTGATGAACACCGCGGCGTAATGCTTTGATGTGGTTTTCTGCTTTATCCACACCTAACAACACGGTTAGTGTCAGGAGAGTAATAACCACCGACTGCGTTAAATAACCCAAACCTATCATCAAACCTAAACCTGCTAGCACCCATATTACAGCCGCGGATGTTACGCCATGGATTTTTCCATCAAGTGTCATCATAACGCCAGCGCCTAAGAAGCCGACGCCAGTAATGATCTGACCAAGCACTCGTGCTTGATCAAGTGTATTTGGCGATAACGACACTGCCATCGACATAAACAGGTAGGTGCCTGAAATAATTAATATTGCTGTGCGAATGCCAACCGGTTTACCACGAGTTTGGCGCTCTATACCGATCATGAGCCCATTAATGGCGCAGCATAGTAGGGCAGGCCAACTGAATGGGCCAAGATCGAAAATTTGTTCGAATGCTGTATGCATCTTGACCTCCAAAAGTGCGGAGTATGCATAGACTTACCGTGCAAAGCGAACAAAAATAATCAATCTAGACGACAAATTTAATTGAGCGTCAGAGCTTACTCTAAATGCAAATCCAACGGCGTTTTACTTGGCCTGCCACCAATTTCTCGTGTGAGTTTTGGTACCAGATAACCCGATACACGCGTGATGAGTCCGCGCATAATAGCTTTCGCTTCTTCGTCCGAAATAAAGTAGTGCGCTGCGCCTTGCACCTTATCAAGAACGTGGAGGTAATAAGGCAAGATACCCGCGTCAAATAAGGCCTCACTTAACGCCACTTGAGCTTCTACCGAATCATTCACGCCTTTCAGCAGAACGCCTTGGTTTAGAAGCGTAACGCCCGCTCTTTTGAGCTTGAACATCTGTTCAGCAAATTCGTCATTGATTTCGTTGGCATGGTTGATGTGAGTGACGAGGATGATTTGTAACCTTGATGCTTGCAGCAGTTGGCATAGTTCATCAGTGACTCGAGCTGGAATCACCACAGGTAAACGGCTATGAATACGCAGACGTTTGATGTGAGGAATATGAGCAATGTGCTCTAAAAGCCAATAAATCTCATCGTCTTTTGCCATTAATGGATCACCACCTGAGAAGATGACTTCGTTCAACTCTGGTTGTTGTGCCATGTACTCTAAGCACTTGGTCCAGGCTTGTTTCCCGCTTTTGTTCTCTTGATAAGGGAAGTGACGACGAAAACAGTAACGGCAATTTACCGCGCAGCCACCTTTGACAATCATCAGGGCGCGGTTGCGATACTTGTGTAGCAGGCCAGGGACTTCATTGTCCTGCTCTTCCAATGGATCATTGGAGTAACCCGGATGCACCTCAAATTCGTCGCTCAGTGGTAAAACCTGACGTAAAAGAGGGTCTTTAGGGTTGCCTTTCTCCATCCTATCGACAAAACTTTGCGGTACACGCTGTGCAAACAGCTTGCGCGCGGCAAACCCGTCTTGCCACGGTGAAGGATCAATTTCCAGTATTTCGAGCAATTTTGCAGGATCAGAGATCCCATTCGCCAACTGTTTGAGCCAGTTTTGCTCAACAGATTCGACTTTTCGGGTTATTATGTGCGGCATTGAATTTAGCTCTAAGAATGTAAGAGGAAAAAATGGCTACAGTTAGCACCAATGAATTTAAAGGCGGTCTTAAGTTAATGCTTGATAACGAGCCTTGTGTAATTCTGGAAAACGAATACGTTAAACCAGGTAAAGGCCAAGCGTTCAACCGTGTTAAAATTCGTAAACTTCTTTCTGGTAAAGTGCTAGAGAAAACATTCAAGTCTGGTGACACTTGTGAAGTGGCAGACGTAATGGATATCGACCTAGATTATCTATATTCAGACGGCGAATTCTACCACTTTATGAACAGTGAAACGTTTGAACAGATCGCAGCGGATGCAAAAGCGGTAGGTGAAAACGCTAAGTGGTTGGTAGAAAACAACACTTGTATGATCACTCTTTGGAACGGTAACCCAATTACTGTTACTCCACCAAACTTCGTTGAGCTAGAAGTTGTAGACACAGACCCAGGCCTGAAAGGTGATACTCAAGGTACTGGCGGTAAACCAGCGACGCTATCAACTGGCGCTGTTGTTCGTGTTCCTCTGTTCATCTCAATTGGTGAAGTGATTCGCGTAGATACTCGTACTGCTGAATACGTAGGTCGTGTGAAGTAAGCACTTTATATGATTGTTAGAAAGGTCGCTTCGGCGGCCTTTTTTATTGCCTGTGATTCTTCTCTTTTAATCCCTCTGCGTAAAACATCGATATCCTCCGCAAATTTTTGATGATTTTGTATTATTCGTAAAAATCTTATTTATTCCATGAATCTGTCGATTATTCCTTAATGTAACATTTTGATACATTAGTACTTGTTGCTGAGTTGCATAGCAATCTGATTTTTATCGATTTAACTCAGTAACAATCCAAAAAAGGAGAACAAAATGGAAAGCAGAGGTTTAGGAAGGGGTTTAAAGGTGGAAGAAAGACGTCAGTTACTACATAAAGGATTAAAAGCAGCCGTATTTGGCGTACCGCTGTTGGCAATAGGCTTAACGATTAATAGCTCGGTGCTGATGACCGATGCGGGTTACAGCTACGTGCATCAGAATAATATTACTGGTGAGTTGGATGTGTTTACTGAACCTGGCATTCATTTTCGTATGCCATTTCTGTCCAAAATCACCAAGTATGACCAAGTGATCACCGTGTCATTCGGTAACAGCAAGGGCGAAGATTTTTATCAACGTCTTGATGCGATTCAGGTTCGATTTGCCGACACCTATATTGGTCAGATCCCCGTAACATTCCGCTTTAAGCTCAGTAATGACCCTGAAGCGGTGAAGAAGATGCATAAAGAGTTCCGCAACAACAGTAACTTGATCGATGCGCTGCTTGTAAAGAACGCACGTAACGTAACGGTGATTACCGCAACCCAATACACGGGTGAAGAGTTTTTCCAAGGTGGTTTGAACCAGTTCAAATCGAAACTTGGCGATCAGTTACGAGAGGGGATTTATCTAACAGAGCGACGTCAGGTTGAAGTGGAAGAGTTGGATCTTGCGCCTGTTGGGGCGAATCAAGCTAATCCGAACCAATTACAGCGCACCAATCAACTGGTATGGAAAACTGTGCCAGTCGTAGACAAAACCGGGCAACCAATTCGTCAAGACAATCCGTTACAACAATACGGTATTCAAGTGACGCAGGTGACCATTGGTGACCCGCAGCCAGAAAAGCAATTAGATCAGCTATTGGCAGATAAAAAGCGTTTAGTGGCGGATCGTATTCGCGCGATTCAGGAACAAGAAACGTCGAAAGCACAGGCAGAGACCGAGCAGTTACGCAAAGAGATTCAACGAACACGTGAGGTGCAAGACGCCCAGCGTGGTAAAGAACTCGCAATTATTGCTCAACAAAAAGAAGTGGAAGTGGCGCGTCAGATTGCAGAGCGTGAAATCGTTGAAGTGGAAAAAACCAAACGACTTGCTGAAGTAGAGAAGGAGAAAGAGCTAGCTATCGCAGAGGCTAACTTAGCGATTCAAAAAGCGAACGCACTTTCTGCTGAGTTTGAAGCGAAAGCGATATTAGCGAAAGGTCGCGCAAAATCTGAAGTCCTAAAAGGTAAGTATGCGGCGTTAGGAGCAAACCGTGAAGTTTACTTGGCAGAATTGAATCGAGACGTAGCGAACTCGCTGTACAACAATTTGCAAAACTTCCAAGTTCAGATGCCACAAAATTACATTGGTGGAAGTGACGAAGCGGGCTTGAAAACAAACCTAGATGTGATTACTGGCTTTGGTGCTCTGGGTCTTATGGACCAGACAAAGAAGGTCGCACAGCAATAAGATCATGGGTGGTCAAAAGCTTAAAAAGCAAAAAGATCATAGGTAACCCAAAGCAATAAAAAAGCTGGCATTTAGCCAGCTTTTTCTTTTTTTGGTCAGTCTCTTAAATCATGAAGATAAAGATAACTGCTAGTGCAGTGATGAGGCCTGCAAATGCATAGCATGCAATTTTACCAATCACACCAGTGTGGAACTTAAGGTCGTGCATGCCGTGGTGTACACGGTGCATTGCATGCCACATTGGCAATGCTAGCGTGCCAATGATGAATAGCGCACCGATGATGCTGGTTGCGAATGCGGAGACACGCTCGTAGCTCATCGCTTCTGCATCAATCACGCCTAGTGGGACCAAGATGCCCAGCACCAATACCGTGATTGGCGTGATCATCGCGAACCAAGTACCACCTGCGCCAAACAGACCCCACCAGATTGGCTCATCAGAACGTTTTGGTGATGTGTTTACACTATAATTCGGTTTCATTGCTCAGCTCCTTACACCACGATGAGAACGATCAGTGAGATAAACGCAACAGCGGCCCACTGAGTCAATACGATGATCTTCTTGTCCACTGGTTTGCCTTTCAAACGAATTGGCATTACTTGTGGCATCATGCTGAAGAAAGTTTGAGCGTGGAATAGGCTACCGAGTAGTGCAACGATGTTGATTGCGACTACGATTGGGTTCGCCATGAATGCTAACCAACCTTGCCATGCTTCAGGACCTTTCACCAAGCAACCTAAACCGAAAGTTAGGAACAGAGTGAATAGGATTAACGGAAGCACCGTAGCTTCGCGTAGCATGTAGAAGCGGTAGAAAGGATGGTTCTTCCACCAAGTGCGTTTTACTTCACGAACGTAAGGTTTACGATTGCTCATCCTTATGCCTCCACTTTCTTTGGTGAACCATCAGGTTTCAACATAGCAATCACGAAGTCCATAGAAGACTCCACTTTGCCTTGGTTTACTGCCGCTGCTGGGTCAACGTTCTTCGGACAAACTTCAGAACAGTAACCAACAAACGTACAACCCCAAGCACCGTTTTCACCGTTGATAAGCTTCATGCGCTCATCTTTACCGTTGTCACGGCTGTCTAGGTTGTAGCGGTGGGCTAGCGTTAGTGCAGCAGGACCGATGAACTCTGGGTTAAGACCAAACTGAGGACATGCTGCATAGCACAGACCACAGTTGATACAGCCAGCGAATTGCTTGTATTTCGCCATCTGTTCTGGCGTTTGCAAGTTCGTACCGTCTTCTGGTTTACGATCGTTACCAATGATGTATGGTTTGATTGCTTCTAGGCGCTCGATGAATGGCGTCATATCAACAATCAAGTCTTTCTCGATTGGGAAGTTCGCTAGAGGCTCGATAGTCACACCGTCTGGGTAGTCACGTAGGAAGCTCTTACAAGCAAGTTTCGGTACGTTGTTCACCATGATGCCGCAAGAACCACAGATCGCCATACGGCAAGACCAACGGTAAGACAGATCTTTGTCTAGGTGATCTTTGATGTAGCCAAGTGCGTCAAGCACAGACATGGTTTCATCGAATGGTACTTCGAATGTTTGCTTGTATGGTTCTGCATCTTTTTCTGGGTCGTAACGCAGGATGTCTACTTTTTGAATGCGATTTGCTGACATTATGCTTGCTCCTCTGCGTTCTTCTCTTCAGCCGCGGCTTTTTCTGCTGCTTCACCGTATAGACGAGCTTTTGGTTGTGACTTAGTGATGGTCACATTGCTGTAATCGATACTTGGTGCTGACTCTGGCTTGTAGAAAGCAAGTGAGTGTTTTAGGAAGTTCACGTCATCACGTTCTGTACAACCGTCGTCTAGACGTTGGTGCGCACCGCGAGATTCTTTACGTAGAATCGCAGAGTGAACCATCGCTTCTGCGACTTCTAGGCCGTAACCCACTTCGATTGCGTATAGAAGGTCAGTGTTGAACACTTTACCTTTGTCTTTGATGCTGATGCGTTTGTAGCGTTCTTTCAACTCAGTGATCTTGTCGATAGTCGCTTGCATCAAATCTTCTTGGCGGTAGATACCACAACCCGCTTCCATGGTGTGACCCATTTCCGTGCGGATTTCTGCCCAGTTTTCGTCGCCTTCTTGGTTCATTAGGTTAGCGATGCGTTCTTCAACCGCTTTTACTTGCGCGTCAATTGCCGCGTCGTTCCAGCCTTTGAATTCTGCCGCACGTTTCACGGCGTTTTCACCCGCTACGCGGCCAAATACCACGAACTCAGCCAGTGAGTTAGACCCTAAACGGTTTGCACCGTGAAGACCAACAGACGCACATTCACCCACCGCGAATAGGCCTTTAATGCGAGTTTCACATCCGCCGTCCGTTTCAATACCACCCATGGTGTAGTGAACGGTTGGACGAATTGGAATTGGCTCTTTTGCAGGGTCCACGTTTACATAAGCTTTTGCTAGCTCACAGATGAACGGTAGACGTTCTTGTAGGTACTCTTCACCAAGGTGGCGAAGGTCTAGGTGCACCACGTCACCCAGTGGGTGTTTGATGGTGTTGCCTTTCTGTTGTTCGTGCCAGAAAGCTTGAGAAACTTTGTCACGAGGACCCAGTTCCATGTATTTGTTCTTCGGTTGGCCAACTGGAGTTTCAGGGCCCATGCCGTAATCTTGTAGGTAACGGTAGCCATTCTTGTTAACGATGATACCGCCTTCACCACGACAACCTTCCGTCATCAGGATACCTGTACCAGGAAGACCTGTTGGGTGGTATTGAACGAATTCCATATCACGTAGAGGAACGCCGTGACGGTAAGCCATTGCCATACCATCGCCCGTTACGATACCGCCGTTGGTGTTACAGTGGTAAACACGGCCCGCGCCACCTGTTGCTAGAACAACCGATTTTGCTTTGATAGTAACAAGCTCGCCTTCAGACATGTGAATAGCAATCAGACCTTGAACTTCGCCTTCATCAACAAGTAGATCCACCACAAAGTACTCATCAAAACGTTTGATGTTGCTGTACTTCATTGATGTCTGGAATAGCGTATGAAGCATGTGGAAGCCAGTTTTGTCTGCAGCGAACCAAGTACGTTCAACCTTCATACCACCAAAGCGGCGTACGTTGACTTCACCGTTCTCTTTACGACTCCATGGGCAACCCCATTGCTCCATTTGGATCATTTCGCGAGTCGCGTTCTCTACAAAGTATTCAACAACATCCTGTTCACATAGCCAGTCACCACCGCCAACAGTGTCGTTGAAGTGGTTGTCTAAGCTATCTTCATCCTTGATAACTGCTGCTGAGCCACCCTCTGCAGCGACCGTGTGGGAGCGCATTGGATAAACTTTAGAAATCAGAGCGACTTCTAAGTCTGGGTTTGCTTCAGCCGCTGCAATAGCAGTACGAAGACCAGCGCCGCCTGCGCCGATGACTGCGATATCTGTGGTGATAATTTGCACAGTTATCCTCCAGTGTGTGATTGCGGAAATCCGCTTGTTATTGTCATTACGAGGCGCTCCTTAAAAAGAACTCCCCAAAAGTAGTAGGGTTAGTGTAGATGAGCCACATGGCAGAAAAATTGATGTAATTGGGTTTTTGCTTCGGTAATGCACTTAAGGGCATAGAATTTATAGGTTATGTGACTGCTATCACGGCATCGAGGTTTTGGCCCTCAAGCATTAACATTAGGGATGTTAAACCCGTGTTGCGTGACATTAACCGCATGGATAATAGGATTTTAACTGAGTGTTTTTTGTTCTGCGGCACGAGTAATGCTTGCCTCAAATTTGCGAGCACATTAGTAAAAAGAAGAAGGGATATTCCTCTCTTCTTGAAGAGTAAAAAGCATGTAGAATGAGACTTTCCTCGCTGAATTAAAGTTTGAGAGACTTGTTATGCAAACCAACTGGCAACCTACTGCTTCCATTGACCAACTTCGTCAACGTGCGACGTTAATCGCGTCGATTCGACAATTCTTCGCTGACCGACAGGTGATGGAAGTCGATACGCCAGCCATGAGTCACGCAACCGTGACTGACATCCATTTGCATACTTTCCAAACCGAGTTTGTTGGCCCAGGCTATGCCGATGGCAGTAAGCTGTTTTTTATGACCAGCCCAGAATTCCATATGAAGCGCCTTTTGGCTGCGGGCAGCGGTTGTATTTATCAAATCAACAAAGCATTTCGTAATGAAGAGAATGGTCGCTACCACAACCCTGAATTCACGATGTTGGAGTGGTATCGCGTTGGCTTTGACCATCATAAATTGATGGATGAAATGGATGACCTGTTGCAGCTGGTATTGAAGTGTGGTGCAGCGCAGCGCATGACGTATCAGCAAGCCGTCATTGATGTGTTGGGTGTGTGTCCACTGGAAGGCTCGATGACTGAGCTGAAAGCGGCGGCAAGCAAGCTGGGTTTGAGTGACATTGCTGAGCCAGAAGAAGATCGCGATACGCTGCTGCAACTACTATTTAGCGTGGGAGTAGAAAACAAAATTGGTCAGGACGTGCCGGCTTTTGTGTACGACTTCCCTGCATCACAGGCGGCGCTTGCGAAAATCAATCCTCAAGATCATCGCGTCGCGGATCGTTTTGAAGTGTACTTTAAGGGGATAGAGCTGGCGAACGGATTTCATGAACTGGATAACCCGAAAGAGCAATTAGCGCGCTTTGAACAAGATAACGCAAAGCGTATCGAAATGGGTTTAAAACCACAGCCGATCGATTATCATCTGATCTCTGCACTGGAAGCAGGGTTGCCAGACTGTGCAGGGGTTGCGCTGGGTATTGATCGTTTGATCATGCTGGCGCTAGGCTGTGACCACATTGATCAAGTCACGGCCTTTCCATTTCCAATCGCATAAGGATATCCAATGAACTTGACGGCTGCACGTTTCGTCATCTTGAGCTACGCCATATTGATCGCTTTTTTATCTCTGAGTTCAGGTGAACTGCAAGACTGGGGCAATATTGCGTACCTCGACAAAATGCAGCACGCTATGGCGTACAGCGGCTTTGCGTTTTTAGGTTGTTTTTGTGTGTGGCGTTGGCGTCAACGTTGGGCGGTGGCGATTAGTATTTTGCTATTCAGCGCCGTTATTGAGTGGTTGCAAGGGTATGTAGGGCGACAAACTTCTTGGTTAGACCTTGTCGCCAACTCAACTGGCATCTTAACTGGTCTGTTATGTTACCGGATTTGGAGCCTCTATCGACCTAGGTTGGTGAAGTCGCTATACTCGATTCGTTAATGAAGAGGGAACACGATAACAATGAAAACGCGCGACAAAATCGTCTACGCGGCACTGGAGTTGTTCAACCAACATGGTGAGCGCAACATCACCACCAATCACATTGCCGATCACATCGAAATTAGCCCTGGTAATTTGTATTACCACTTCCGCAATAAGCAAGAAATCGTTCGTGAGATCTTTGCGCTTTATTCAGCAGAACTTTTAGAAAGATTTACCCCTATTCAAGGTTCGCAAGAGAGCCTGACTATGCTGAAGAGCTACCTAGACTCTATTTTTACCTTGATGTGGAAATACCGCTTTTTCTACGCAAACTTACCAGAAATCTTGTCACGAGATGAACAGCTACACGAACAGTACATCGATGTGCAAGAGAAGCTGCAAGCGAACCTCATTGCTATTATGCAAGAGTTCGTAACGATGAAGCTGTTGAATGTCGATCAACAACAGTTGAAGTCATTGGTATGTACATTGCACTTGATTGCGTGTAGTTGGTTGGCGTATCAATCCGCGATGGCTTCAAAAACCAACATTACCGAACAAATGGTGAAGCAAGGGATGTTGCAGATGCTTAATGTCGTTAAGCCATTAGCAACTGAGCAGGGCTTAGAGCAGCTACTGTTATTAGAAGATGCGGTTAGCAATCTACACAGTTAAACGTCAAACTGCTTAATATTTCGAGAGTCACTCTCATTTTCGAGTCGTGGCTCGAGTTGACTTGTCAAATATGCCACGCACAATAGTCCCATACGCTAAAAACCCTTGCAGGGATAAGATTCTCGATAAAGGAACTATCGCCCCATGAATTACGACATTTTTAATGGTGATGCTGATGGCATCATTGCTCTTCTGCAATTACGTTTGGCTGATCCTGTCGATGCCCAGTTAATAACCGGTGTAAAGCGCGACATCAAACTGGTGGAAAAAGTAGACGTGCAAGCGGGTGATGAGCTGACTGTGTTAGACATTTCGATGGAAAAGAACATGGCAGGTCTAGAGCAAGCTTTGGCTCAAGGCGCGCACGTCTTTTACGCCGACCATCACAAAGCTGGTGACATTCCTCAGCATGGTAATTTGGATGCGCACATCGATCTCGATGCCAACATGTGCACGGCGTTGATTGTCGATAAGTTGCTTGATGGGCGTTTTCATGACTGGGCGATTACGGCGGCTTATGGCGATAACATGATTGCTAAAGCCAATGAGTTAGCGAATAACGCGGGCTTGTCGCAGCAACAGAAAGAGCAGCTAAAAGAGCTGGGTACTTTAATTAACTACAACGGCTACGGCTCGAAAGTCGAAGATTTACACTTTCATCCTGCGGAGCTGTACCGAGCTTTGCTGAAGTACATGTCACCATTTGAAGCTATTGAAGATACGGCCTCGCCATACTACCAATTGCAATCGGCTTACCAACAAGACATGGAGGCGGCTCTCGCAGTGCCTGCCATGCATGAGGGCGGTAAGCTAAAGTTGTTTGAGTTACCAAACACGGCGGCATCACGCCGAATCAGTGGTGTTTATGGCAACTGGCTGGCAAACCAAAACCCTGACTCTGCGCATGCGGTACTTACTGAAAATGCAGATGAGACTTATACGGTTTCACTTCGTGCCCCGTTAAACAATAAACAAGGTGCCGTGGCCGTGTGTGGTCAGTTCCCGACAGGTGGGGGCCGAGAGGCGGCGGCAGGAATCAACGCGTTAAGCAAAGATGATGTGCATGCTTTTATTGATGCGGTAGAAACCTACTACGCATAGCATTTTCCAAAATATGAATGCAAAAAAGGAGCCGAGTGGCTCCTTTTTTATTATAAGTCGATGAGTCAGATAATCAGCGTTTTAACCAAGATTTCGGATTCTGCGCTTCACTATTACGACGAATTTCAAAGTACAGCGATGGCCTGTCTTGACCACCCGTATCACCCGCGAGAGCAATCACTTCGCCGGCGGTGACTCGATCGCCTTCTTTTTTAGTTAACGCTTGGTTGTAACCATAGAGGGTCATGTCACCTTTTCCGTGGTCGAGCAGTACCACTAAACCGTATCCGCGCAGATACTCAGCAAATACGACAGTACCAGGATAAACGGCTTTCACTTGTTGACCATAGTTGGCAGACAACACCATACCCTTCCAGTTTACCTGCCCAGTTTGTCGCGTACCAAAGTTGTGTAACACACTGCCTTTGAGTGGCCAAGGCAACTTACCGCGCTGTTTGCCGAGTCCGTCCATTGGCACCGCATTACGCTTCGCTGCTTTGGCGATCTCTGCTTTTAAACGGGTTTCGTTGCGTTGCAGCTCGGCTAAGTAGCGTTTGTCATTCTTGATACTGCTCTGAATTTTATTCAGGGTTTGCTTACGCTTGGATTGTGTACTCGCTAGCGCTGTACGTTTTTCGGATTGCTGCTTGAGCAGAGTCTCGATTTGCTCTTTTTCTAGCTCGAGCTGGTTTTTGTTGTGCGCTAATTCTTGGGTTATTTTGGTGATCGCATCAATCACTTCAGCACGTGCTTTAGCTAAATGCTGGAAGTATTGGCTCATGCGGTCTTCTTCCACACCTTGATTTAACAAGTGACCATTGGCCTTCGCTCGCTCGGTTACGTAATACGTTTGCAGCAGCTGTTTGAGTTCTTCTTCTTGCTCTTGACGCTGTGCTTCTTGCAAGGCAATTTTCTCTTCCAGGTTTTCTATGTTTTTGTCTGCTTGTGCGAGGTTAGACTTGGTTTGTCGTATTTCACGCTCAAGCTTAGAAATACCAAGCTCTTGATCTTTTAGTGATTTCTGTAACTCATTGAGCTGCTTTTCTTGGGAAGAGAGCGATTTGCGCTGACGGCTTATCTCACTGGATACGCCTTTGAGCTCTTGCTGACTCACAGCAGAGGAGGTAATGGGATAAGTGGCAGATAAAGCACAAGTTAATAAAATAGCCGAGCGTAGAACAGGGTGATTTTGTTTTCGCACTTGAGAGTTACCTACCACGTTGTTGTCAAAAAGGTTTGTTGACGATTAAATACCATCTCCATGGATAAAGCTTTGCGACTTGCCGTTAAAGCCTTGATCCATATCGAGAGAGGGTTTGTCCGTTTTTGGACGTCCGACGATTTTTGCAGGCACGCCAGCCACCGTTGTGTGAGGAGGCACGGCTTGCAATACCACAGAGCAAGATCCGATTTTCGCGCCTTCACCGACTTCGATATTGCCAAGAATCTTTGCACCAGCTCCGATCATTACGCCTTCGCGAATTTTCGGGTGACGATCACCGCATTCTTTACCAGTACCACCAAGGGTGACATCTTGCAGTATAGACACGTCGTTTTCGACCACGGCAGTTTCACCAATCACGATGCCTGTTGCATGGTCGAGCATGATACCACTACCAATGCGCGCTGCAGGGTGAATATCGACCTGACATGCTACCGAAATCTGATTTTGTAGGTAAGTCGCAAGAGCGTGACGACCTTGCTTCCACAGCCAGTTTGCTACTCGGTAGCCTTGCAGTGCGTGATAGCCTTTTAGGTACAGCAATGGCATTGAGTACATTGAAACAGCAGGGTCGCGATTGACCGTGGCACAAATATCACAAGCCGCGCCGTCAGTGATGGTTGGATCAGCTGCAAAGGCTTCTTCAACCACTTCACGCACAGCCATCGCTGGCATGGAAGCGGTGTTCAATTTGTTAGCCAGAATATAACTCAGAGCGGCACACAAACTTTCATGCTTGATAATGGTGGCATGATAGAAGCTCGCCAGCATAGGCTCTTGTTCTGACATTTCACGGGCTTCTGAGACAATTTTGTTCCAGACTTTTTGTTTTTCGCAGTGTTTCATTCTCAATATCCAGAGTGGTTCTTCCGTGACCCGACAACTTCAATTTTTCTCAGATGAGCTGCAAAGGGCGGTAGATTGCTACTTTCCTTCGGCTTTTTTGTCACGAGCAAGTAAATCTTGCGCTGCTAAGCGCGCATCTTTTCCTTGATACAATACTTGATAAATTTGATCAACTATCGGCATCTCAACACCCATACGTTGAGAAAGTAGCCATACTTCTTTTGTATTGCGGTAACCCTCAACCACTTGGCCAATTTCTTCTTGAGCCGTATCAACGTCTTTACCTTGGCCTAATGCCAAGCCAAAGCGTCGGTTACGTGATTGGTTATCGGTACATGTCAGGACAAGATCGCCTAAACCCGCCATGCCCATAAAGGTTTCTGGCTGTGCACCCAGCGCAGCACCAAGGCGACTCATTTCAGCCAAGCCACGAGTAATTAATGCAGTACGGGCGTTGGCGCCAAAACCGATACCATCAGACATACCTGCACCAATCGCAATAACGTTTTTCACAGCGCCGCCCAGTTGCATACCAATAAAGTCACTATTAGCGTATACGCGGAAGGTTTTGCTACAGTGGATTTTTTCTTGTAGATCCGCAACAAATTCAGAATCTGGAGACGCAACTGAAATTGCAGTCGGCATACCCATTGCGAGCTCTTTCGCAAACGTTGGGCCAGACAATACTGCTAGTGAGTAGTTTTCACCGATAATGTCATAAGCGACGTCTTTCAGCAGGCGCCCCGTTTCAGGTTCAAGCCCTTTGGTTGCCCAACAGATGCGAGAGTCTTCGCGCAAGAATGGTTTACAGCTGTTTAGCACGATGCCAAAGACATGGCTTGGAACCACAACCAACAAATCTCGGCTTGCTTGAACGGCTTTTTCTAAATCCGATTCAATGATCAAGCTTTCAGGGAAATCAACACCTGGTAAAAAGGCATGGTTAGCTCGGTCTGCTTCTAGGCGAGCCATGTGCTCTGGCTCGTGTCCCCAAAGGACAACGTTCGCGCCGTTACGAGCGAGTGAGATTGCCAAAGAGGTGCCGTATGAGCCTGCGCCAATCACAGTCATTGCGATGTCTTTACCGTAAGCATTGTTTGTATTTGCTTGTGTCATGCTACCGCCTAATTGTCTTGCTACTAGTAGAATCTAGTTCCTAATCGTCAAATTTTACGCCTTCTGGCGATTAGGAACTAGGAACTTTTGTCAGAAATAAAAAATGCACATTGCATCGGATGGTAGACGCTCTGTGCATTTTATTTGATTCGGTGACGTCAGCACTGTGGCTATTCGTCACTTATAAAACGTGAATTACGCTTCAGCTTCGCCTTGTTGAGCTTGCTGTTGTAGGTAGTTCATGAATAGCGCGTCAAAGTTTACTGGCGCTAGGTTCAGTTGAGGGAACGTACCTTTAACGACTAGGCTTGAGATAGTTTCACGAGCGTATGGGAATAGGATGTTCGGGCAGAATGCGCCTAGGCAATGTGCAAGTTGACCAGCTTCCATTTGTTCAGCAGTGAAGATACCACCTTGTTGAACTTCACATAGGAACGCAGTCTCTTCTTCGTTCTTCACAGTAACGGTTAGGCGTAGAACAACTTCGTAAACGCCTTCACCAAGCTCACGGCTTTGAGTGTCTAGGTCTAGTTTAACGTCTGGGTTCCACTCTTTCTGGAAAATTACTGGAGAGTTCGGCGCTTCAAAAGAAACGTCTTTTAGGAAGATGCGTTGAATTGCGAAGTTTTGTTGTGCGTCTTGAGGTGCTGCTTCAGCCATTTTTTAATCCTTAAATCAATATTTGTTGAGCCTAGAAACGTCTAAGCTCAGAAAACTGGTATGTCCTGAGACTAACTGAGCCAATCTACCTTGACTAGATGAAGCGTGTATTACGTGCAAAGCGTCACAACTTAGTGCTCCAACTGCTTTCAATTTGCTCAGTTTCTTGTCCGCGAGGCTTGGTAAAAGCGCGTTTAAACGCGAACTTTCGTTCTTGCCACGTTCCTACTTCTTACCGCGAACTAACGGCAGGTTCGCTTCGTTCCACGCAATCAAACCATTTTTTAGTAGGCTCACGTTTTCGAAGCCAGCTTTTACTAGTAGGTTTGCGCTTTCTTGAGCGGTCTGTCCTGTCTTACATACAACAATGATTGGGTCTGATTTGTGGTTTTCAAGGCTACCCAAGTTACCCGCTTTGATGTCTGACGGTAAAATGTGAAGTGAGTCGGTGATATGACCTTTTTTGAACTCGTCTTTGGTACGGATATCCACTACAACGCCGTTTTCACGGTTCATAAGATGAGTCAGTTGGTTTACGTTGATTTCTTTGTATGCGGCTGTCGCTGATTTCACGATGTTCATGATAAAGGCGACAAGAAGACCTACCCAAACCAAAGATAGAATCATGTTCTGTTGGAAAAATTCAATGTACTCTTGCATGTCTTGAGCTCTTACGCTGTTGGCGGAAAAATAAAGCAGGAGTATAGCGAGGTTACGGCTCTTAGGCGAGAGGGTTAAAATTTTCTAACGAATAATTGAGATCTCTATAAACCCTTTATGCCCTTACTATCCGTACATTTTGCTCTGGTAGCTTGATTGCTTTTGCCTATTGTACTTATCGGTTTAAGTGACTTCTGTTTTACTGAGAAAAGAGAACAATAGGTATTAACCCATCTTGTTTGATGTTGCTTTAAATTAGCGCTATTTCAAGTGCAAAAATAAGAATGAGAAGCGTAAGAAAACCGAACTTAGACTGGGGTGTACAAAGCGTATTAGAAATGACTATGCTTGTGGAACACGATTGTCGGCACTGACTCGTTGTTCGCTTAACTTGTAAGATAGCAACAATAAATCGCAAACATTATTTGATCTTAACCTACAGTTTTGGTTAAAAAGTGTAGTAAAATTACGCTAGTTTTGTTTCAAGGTTAGATAGGGCAGCGAGGCCCTACGCCAAAAGTTACTTAAATTTGATGAGGTCATCACTATGTCAGCTAAGAAGCCACTGGCTCTAGTTATCCTTGACGGTTACGGTTACCGTGAAGACACAGCAAGTAACGCAATTGCGAATGCGAAAACACCAGTAATGGATGCTCTGATTGCGAATAACCCACACACATTAATCTCTGCTTCAGGCATGGATGTTGGCCTTCCTGATGGTCAAATGGGTAACTCTGAAGTTGGTCACACTAACATTGGTGCAGGCCGCGTTGTATACCAAGACCTGACTCGTATCACTAAATCAATTGCTGATGGTGAGTTCGAACAAACGCCTGCGCTAGTTGAAGCAATCGACTCTGCTGTGAAAGCTGAAAAAGCAGTACACATCATGGGCCTGATGTCTCCAGGCGGTGTTCACTCTCACGAAGACCACATTTACGCTGCAGTTGAAATGGCAGCGGCTCGTGGCGCAGAGAAAATCTACCTACACTGCTTCCTAGACGGCCGTGACACACCACCACGTAGTGCTGAAAACTCACTACAACGTTTCCAAGACCTATTTGCGAAACTAGGTAAAGGCCGCGTTGCTTCTCTAGTAGGTCGTTACTACGCAATGGACCGTGACAACAATTGGGATCGCGTCCAAGTTGCTTACGATCTTCTAACTCAAGCTAAAGCTGAGTTCACAGCAGAAACGGCAGTTGCAGGTCTAGAAGCGGCTTACGCTCGTGAAGAAAACGACGAATTCGTTAAAGCAACAGCTATCAAAGCAGAAGGTCAAGAAGACGCAATCATGCAAGATGGTGATGCGGTTATCTTCATGAACTACCGTGCTGACCGTGCACGTCAAATCACTCGTGCATTCGTTCCTGCATTTGACGGCTTTGAGCGTGCAGTATTCCCAGCAATCAACTTTGTGATGCTGACTCAATACGCGGCTGATATCCCTCTAGCTATCGCATTCCCACCTGCGTCTCTAGAAAACACTTACGGTGAGTGGCTATCTAAACAAGGTCAAACTCAGCTACGTATCTCTGAAACAGAGAAATACGCACACGTGACTTTCTTCTTCAACGGTGGTGTTGAGAACGAATTTGAAGGCGAAGAGCGTCAATTGGTTGCTTCTCCAAAAGTTGCAACGTACGACATGCAGCCTGAAATGAGCTCTCCAGAACTAACAGATAAGATGGTTGCGGCTATTAAGTCTGGTAAGTTCGATACCATCATCTGTAACTACCCGAACGCAGATATGGTTGGTCACACTGGCGTTTATGAAGCGGCTGAGAAAGCAATCGAAGCTCTAGATGAAAGCGTGGGTAAAGTGGTTGAAGCAATCAAAGAAGTTGGCGGTCAACTATTGATCACTGCGGACCACGGTAACGCAGAAATGATGATCGACCCTGAAACTGGCGGCATCCACACTGCTCACACTAACCTACCAGTGCCTCTAATCTATGTAGGTGACAAAGCGGTTGAATTCAAAGAAGGCGGTAAACTGTCTGACCTTGCACCAACCATGCTTTCTCTAGCTGGTCTAGAAATCCCAGCAGAAATGACGGGTGAAGTATTAGTTAAATAAATAATTAACTAACGGTTCCGAATGATAAAAGCCCGAGTTTAAACTCGGGCTTTTTTGTATCTGGCAATAAGGGCTGGTCTGTAAGGTTACTGAACCAAAATGCCAGCACCAATCACAGCTAGGGCTGCGCCCAACCATGCAAATCGGTTTGGTCGGCGTTTAGTGTAAATCCAGAGCAGTGGTAGCAACATAATTGGCGTGGTTGAAGATAGAAGTGCAACCATACCTACATTTCCTTCTTGCAGTGCGTATAAGATTAGCGTCATGCCGACGGCCATCGCCAAGAAACCATTAAGCGCAGTAATACCAAATATGCGCCAAGTAATGTGTTGCGTCGAGCGAGCGACTTTGACTCCTAGAATTAACAACATGCTGTGGGCGAAAAAGGCACTGATCATTCGAATAGCAGAAGCCGCAACTGGGTCAATACTGGTTTGCATTACTGGCTTGGCGATGATGCCGCCCAATGCTTGGCACATTGCTGCGGTTAAGCCAAGTCCAATACCCACCCAGATGTTACCTTTAATGTCTTCCAAGACGTTATTCACTTGACCTCTTCGGCCAAAGAATATCGCCATCACCACGCCGCTAAATACCAATGATGCGCCCAGTAGTTCTATTGTGGTCATGACTTCGCTAAATAAGAAGTAGCCCAAGATGGCAGAGAACACGGCGTGGCAAGAGAAGAGTAACCCGGCTTGTCTTGGCCCCATACGATTCAAACACGCGAATAGAGCGGTATCGCCAATAAAAATACCAATCAGTCCTGAGGCCATCATTGGCGTTACATGTTCCCAAGAAACCGTTAACCAGCCGCCAGTTATCCAGGCCATTGTTGATAAGATCACGGCTGTGCAGCCCATACGCCAGCGGCTGTAAGAAAATGCGCCTAGGTGTTGTGCAGGAATGACCGAAATTAGGCTAGAAACTGCCCACAGAAAAGCGGCGCATAAAGCAAGCCATTCGTAACCCATGATGTGTCGACGTCCTTGTAGAGTAGAGGAGTCTTAATATGCACGAAATTTATGGGATGTAAAAGCCGCTCTGTAAGGGCAGTAGCTGGAGAGCAGCTCCATGACAACACGCTTTTTCATGGAGCTCTTCGATTAAAACAGTACCAAAACTGCGCCATACACGATAAGTAGACCAATCAAACCAAGAATCAGCCCCACTTTCGCCATGTCTTTGCTCTCGATGAGGCCTGTTGAATAAGCCAAAGAGTTTGGTGGTGTGGAAACCGGTAAGATCATGCCAAGTGATGCGGAGAAGGCGACGACAACCAGTAAACCTTGTAGGCCACCAACCGCAATAAGGCTTGGCATGGATGTACCAATAGCGGCAGCAATAGGCATCAATAAGTTTGCCGTTGCGGTATTAGACATAAAGTTCGCCATTAACCAGCACACTACCGATAGGGCTAAAACAACGGCAAATGGTGATAGCAGGCTGTAATCAATGGCGTGCGCTAATGCTTCGGCTAAGCCCGTTTTGTCTAAGGCAATGCCAATTGCTATACCACCGGCAACTAGCCATAAAACATCCCAGTTAATCAGCTTGAGCTCTTCTTTTCCCATAATGCCCGTTAACGTGAACACTGCTAGTGGGATAATCGCGACAACGTATGTATTCATGCCATGCACTTTCGTTGTCATCCAAAGCAAAATGGTTAGTGCAAAAGTGATGTAGACGACGATCGCACGCCAGCTCCTTTTGAATGTACCATCTAGCTTTAGTTTCATTTCTGGTTCGCTAGACGGAAACAGCTTTTGCAACAAGAACCAAGCTACAGTGAGTTGTACCAACACAAAGGGTAGACCCATTGTCATCCACGATAGGAAGTCTATCGCGTTTTCCCCAGTGAGATATTGAAGCGCTATCGCATTAGGTGGCGTGCCTATCGGAGTCGCAATGCCGCCTGTATTCGCGGCAATTGGAATACACAACACCAGTGCTTTAATGCCTAAATCCCCTTTAGGTGCTGAAGCGACGATGGGGCCAAGCAGGGCTAGCATCATCACGGTCGTGGCAGTATTGGACATAAACATTGAAAAAACGGCGGTAATTAACATCAAGCCCAGCATTATGAACTTAGGTTGTGTGCCGAATGGTTTTAATAGAACTCGGGCGAGGTTGTTGTCGAGCTCGTATTTGGAAGCCGCAATCGCGAGAGCAAAACCACCCATAAAAAGAATAATGATCGGTGAAGAGAAGGCCGAGAAAATATCGGTGTAAGCAATTAACTCTCCTAAATCATGCCCCGCTGGTGGATTGCGAAATAGATGCAAACCTTTATCCGATATCATGATCAGTTCAAGAGCGATAATAAGAATGGACGTAGCAAAAACGGGAACCGGCTCGAGAACCCAAAGTAGAGCAGCAAGAAGAAAAATAGCCAACAGGCGATGCTGAATTAAAGTGAGATCGTCAATAGGAATAGCATCAATCGGCATCATCAAAACACCGAGCGGAATTAAAAAGCACACCAGCAATTTCGCCAACGTGTTTACACTCATCTTTGGCATTGGCTGCCCCTCTAAATATTCATTCTAAGCGCAGGATAATTGATTGTGGAATGAGGGTCTTAGAGGCAGGTATGAGTTTGAGAAATAGAGGCTAAATTTCGAACGGAGTTTTGCTTTTTATCAATAAAAAGAGCCCTTAATAAAGGGCTCTTTAACGGTGTTTTACTTATTTTTTCAAGGCGTAAGGTGTGCCCATAACGGTTGGCTTACCGTTTTCCATGCTTGCGTCAAACTCAATCGCGTCTTTGGCAAACAGGTTAATAACAGTAGAACCCAGTTTGAAGCGGCCCATCTCTTCGCCTTTTTTCAAGATCACGGCCTTGTCACCCTCTGCTGGGTAATTCCATTTGTAGACAGTGTTTCCACGAGGCGGAGTGATCGTGCCAGCCCATACTTGCTCAATGCTACCAACAATTGTCGCACCAACAAGCACCTGTGCCATTGGACCAAACTCAGTATCGAAGATACACACCACACGCTCGTTACGTGCAAATAGGTTCGGTACGTTTTCTGCTGTCAGAGGGTTTACTGAGAACAGGTCACCTGGTACGTAAATCATTTGGCGCAGAGTGCCGTCACATGGCATGTGTACACGGTGGTAATCGCGCGGAGATAGATACAATGTGGCAAAAGAACCATCTTTAAATTCGTCCGCTAAATTCGCGTCACCGCCCAGCAATTCTTGTGCTGAGAAGTGATGACCTTTTGCTTGGATAAGTTGACCATCTTCAATAGGGCCAAACTGGCTAACACAAGCGTCGGCTGGATGAGTGATGACGTTTTCGCCTTCAGAAATTGGGCGTGCGCCTTCTTTTAGCTCACGAACGAAAAACTCGTTGAACGTTTTAAAATGCTTAGGATCTGAGTGCTTTGCCTCATCCATATTCACATTGTATTGTTTGATAAACCAACGAATAACTGCTGTTGTTAGACCGCCAGCTTTTGCTGAAGCCAGTTTACCCATTAGGCGAGTGAGGCCGTGTTGTGGGATCCAGTACTGCAGTCCAACTTTAAACTTGTCCATCTTTAATTCCGATACTTCTGTTAGATTCGCGCTTTAGGGCGCGTGATGTTACTGAAATTTAATTTGCTTGTCAGTATTAGGTGAAGACTTTTTACACAGTTACAGCCTTAACTCAATTACAGATCGGCTTTTTTATTACGTGAATACTGACGATTTGCTTTGTTTTCAACCATGCTTTCCAAAATGCGATGATAGTTTTCAAAGCGAGTTTCGTTAATTTCCCCGTTCTCGACAGCTTCGCGTAGAAGGCAGCCTGGGTCATCATTGTGTTTACAATCTCGGAACTTGCAACCGCCTAAATATGGTCGAAATTCAACGAATGCTTTTGTTACTTCTTCTGCTTCCAAATGCCAAAGACCAAATTCACGTACTCCAGGTGAGTCGATCAAATCGCCACCCGTTGGAATGTGGTATAAACGTGCAGCCGTCGTGGTGTGTTGGCCCAAGCCAGAGTTCTCAGAGACTTCGCCTTCTTCCACTTCGCTCTCTAGTTCCGGCATTAACGCGTTGACTAAGCTGGATTTCCCTACGCCTGATTGACCAACAAAGATATTAATTCGGTCACGCAGCAGGGTTTCTAGTTCAGCAATGCCTTCTCCAGACTTCTTGCTGACCAGAAGCACTTTATAGCCAATGCGTTCATATTCTTTGAGCCATTCTTCATACATTGCACGATCATCGGCTTCTAGAAGGTCGACTTTATTTAAGACCAACAATGGCGCAATATTCAGTGTTTCTGATGCAACGAGATAGCGGTCAATAATATTTAGCGATAGCTCTGGTAATACCGAAGAGACAATGACCATTTGATCAATATTGGCTGCAACGGGTTTTAGGCCATCGTAATAATCTGGACGAGTGAGCACTGAAGAGCGAGGTTCTACCGCTTCAACAACACCAGAGATGCCCGCCATAGACTCCAATCCTTCGCGCCATAAAACACGATCGCCAGATACTAGAGACTCAATACCACGGCGGAGGTTACAGCGTTGAATTTCGCCTGTTTCAAGGTCTTCAATGTCCGCGTGCTGACCAAAACGAGTGATCACGAGACCTTGCTTGCTGGCGCCTAGCATGTTTTCATCCCACTGGATGGACTCTTCTTGCTTCTTCAAACGCTTTTGTTGGTTGCTACGTACGCGTCGCACCTGACCTTTGGTTAACTTTTTCTTCTTTGCCACAATTCTGTACTTTATGTGAATTTACTCAAATGGTTGAGCCGTACTCTTGGCTCCGTGTATGAGTATCGTGTTTCTCGTATTTTGAGGTATAGTACCTCTTTTATCGATAAACAAATAGGCGGCGTAACCATGTCCTTTAGCGATCAAAACCTAATTTGGGTTGATTTAGAGATGACAGGGCTTGATCCTGAAACGCACAAAATCATCGAAATTGCTTCTATTGTCACGGATAGCGAACTAAATATTTTGGCTGAAGGTCCAGTGTTAGCGATTCATCAGCCGGAAGAAGAACTAGCGAAAATGGACGACTGGTGTACTAATACGCATACGGCAAGCGGTTTGGTTGAGCGCGTTCGAAACAGTCAAATCTCAGAACAAGACGCAGTCGCACAAACCATTGAATTTTTAGAAAAATGGGTACCGAAAGGGGCGTCGCCAATATGTGGTAACAGCATTGGGCAGGATCGTCGCTTTTTATACAAGCATATGCCTGAGTTGGAAGAGTTCTTCCATTACCGATATGTTGACGTTAGTACTCTTAAAGAACTAGCACGTCGCTGGCAACCTGAGGTGCTAAATGGGTTCACAAAACAGGGAACACATTTGGCCTTGGACGACATTCGTGAGTCCATCGCAGAACTTAAGTACTATCGAGGTACTATTTTCAAGATTTAACTGTTAAGGTTGCGATCCAAATTGTTGTAATTTATATCGCTTTTGATTGCTTTTTCGTCGTTCAGTAAAAAAATAAAGTTTTTTTGAAGGAAGGACTTGCATCACAAAAAAATGCTCTTATAATTCGCAGCCCTAAACAGCGGAAACGTTGTTGATGCGACACTAGCTCAGTTGGTAGAGCGCAACCTTGCCAAGGTTGAGGTCACGAGTTCGAACCTCGTGTGTCGCTCC